>JAQSWV010000076.1 GCA_029266455.1 Nocardioidaceae bacterium | reverse complement strand
CCACGGCCCCGAAGGCGTGTCCTTCTACACCCGCGCCAAGGTCGTCACGTCCCGGTGGCCCGAGCTCCACCACGCCACCGGCGCCTCCTACCACTTCCCCACCGCACAGTAGGAGGGGGACACCGTGACGACGAGGGTCGGAGTGATCGGCACCGGCAACATCGGGACCTTCCACGTGAACACGCTGGCAACGCGAGTGTCAGGAGCAGAGGTCACGGCCGTGTTCGACGTCGACACGCAGCGGGCGAAGTCGCTCGCCGACGACGTGGGTGCTCGATCATGCGACTCCGCCGAGGCAGTGATCGCCCGAGATGATGTCGACGCGCTGCTGCTGGCGTCCCCGGGTGCGCTGCACCCGCAACAGGTGCTGGCGTGTCTCGAGGCAGACAAGCCCGTCCTGTGCGAGAAGCCGCTGGGAGTCACCACCGAGGAGTGCCTGTTCGTCCTCGAGGCCGAGGTCGCACTGGGCCGGCAGCTCATCCAGCTCGGGTTCATGCGCCGCTACGACCCCGGCTACCTGCAGGTGAAGGCCGCCCTCGACGGTGGCCACATCGGTGACCCGCTCATGCTGCACTGCGTGCACCGCAACCCGACGGTCCCCCCGTCGTTCAACGCGGACATGGCCATCACCGACTCGGTCGTCCACGAGATCGACACGAGCCGGTGGCTGCTGGGTGAGGAGATCACCGCCATCACGGTCCTGGGTGGGCGGACCTCGCGACATGCATCAGCGCAGGACCCGCAACTCGTGCTCTTCGAGACCGAGTCAGGCGTGATCGTCGACCTCGAGTCGTTCGTGAACTGCCAGTACGGCTACGACGTCCGCTGCGAGCTGGTCGGCTCCGACGGCGTCGTGAACCTGGACAACCCCACCGTGTCGGCGGTGACCGCGCAGGGGAACAGGTCGACGACCGTGCCGGCCGACTGGCAGACCCGGTTCGGGCCCGCGTACGTCGTCGAGCTCCAGGCGTGGATCGACGGTGTCGGCGGCGGCCGCTACACCGGCGCGTCGGCCTGGGACGGCTACGCGACCACCGCGGTCGCCACTGCCGGGCTGCGAGCCCGGGCCACGGGGGATCGGGTCGAGATCACCCTTGTGGACAAGCCGTCCCTCTACGACGGGGCATGCGCATGACGCCGTTCATCGGGCCGCTGTGCCGTCGTGGGCGGGGCAACCGCCGCCGTGCGCGAACGCCGCAGACCGTTGTCGCGATGTGTCCGTGTCGTGACATTGCAGGCACGGCTCGGCGGTGTCAACCGCGAGTAGGGTGCCCCCGATGCACCGGCGCTGTGTCGACGAGACGCCGTCTCCGACTGGCTGCTCCCGCCGTCGCACACCGGCCCATCCGACATCTCGACGGCGCACAGTCGTCGGAGTTCTCGCCCGTCCTCACCTGATGGCGGCCGTACGAAAGGAAAACCACATGTCCATCAAGCGGGCAGTGCTGGCGGCGGCCGCCGTCAGCGCGCTGGTGCTCACCGGCTGCAGCACCAGCGAGGACACCGGTGGCGACACCGGGGAGGACACCAGCGGCGGCTCCACCGACGTCGACGTCAGCGACCTTCGCGTCGACGTCGTCACCCACGCCGCACCGGGCGACTCGTTCTGGGACGTGGTCAAGTCCGGTGCCGAGCGGGCCGGGGAGGACCTGGGCGTGGACATGCGCTACTCCAACGACCCGGACCCCGGCGCGCAGAGCACCCTGATCGACAACGCCGTCGCGGACGGCACCAGCGGTCTGGTGGTCTCGATGGCCAACCCGGACGGGTTGGAGGCGAGCATCAAGGCGGCAGTCGATGCCGGTGTGCCCGTCATCACCATCAACTCGGGCATCGACGACTGGCAGGACTTCGGCGCGATCACCCACGTCGGACAGAGCGAGACGATCGCCGGTGAGGCTGCGGGTGAGGAGCTCAACGGCACCGACGCCACGAACGTGATCTGCGTCATCCAGGAGCCGGGCAACGTGGCGCTGGAGGAGCGCTGCCGGGCCGCGTCCGAGACCTTCGACGGTGACATGTCGAACCTGCAGGCCGACAACACCGACCTGCAGGGATCACAGTCGACCATCGAGTCCAAGCTCGAGGACCAGAGCATCGACGGCATCCTCACCCTCGGTGGTGACATGTCGGGCGCCGCCGTCCGCGCCGTCAAGGCCTCCGGCCGCGACGTCCCGGTGGGCACGTTCGACCTCAACGCCGATGTCGCCCAGAACGTCCTCGACGGCAACATCGTGTTCGCCATCGACCAGCAGCCCTACGTGCAGGGCTACCTGGGCGTCACCGGCATCTACCTCAAGCTGATCAACGGTAACGACGTCGGGGGCGGCCAGCCCGTGTACTCGGGGCCGGCGATCATCACCGAGGAGAACGCCGAAGAGGTTCTCAAGTACGCGGAGAACGGCACCCGCTGACCCGGGCATGGGGCCGGGTGCAGTCAGCGCCCGGCCCCAGCCATCCAGGGCACTGACCCCGAGGGGAGAAAAAGCATGAGCGTCGCAGAAGCACCTCCTGAACAAGCACAGGAGCAGCCTGACGAAAGACTGGCCGGCTCACACCGGACCGCCCGAATACTGCGCCGACCAGAGGTGGGTGCGGCTGCGGGCGCCATCGCCGTCTTCGCCTTCTTCGCGTTGACCACCGACTCCTTCGTCAAGGCGTCCGGAGCGAGCACCTGGATCCTGACCTCGTCGACGTTCGGGATCATGGCGGTCGCGGTGGCGTTGCTGATGATCGGCGGCGAGTTCGACCTGTCCGCCGGCGCGATGTGGGGCACCACCGGGCTGATGACCGGCATTCTGATGACCCAGTGGAACGTCAACGTATGGTTGGCGATCCTGGCCTCGCTGGTTCTGGCGCTCGGCATCGGCGCCCTCAACGGCATTCTGGTGGTACGTACCGGCTTACCCAGCTTCATCGTGACGCTCGGAACATTCTTCGTGCTGCAGGGCGTCAACCTGGCCGTGACCAAGCTCATCATCAACCAGGTCTCGGTCACCGGCCTGAACAACGTGGACGGCTACACGGCAGGCCAGCAGCTGTTCGGCTCCTTCGTGCAGATCGACATCGGCACGACACTCACCTTGTACGCCGCCACCTTCTGGTGGATCGCGGTGACGGCGATCGCCACCTGGGTGCTGCTGCGTACCAAGGTCGGCAACTGGATCTTCGCTGTGGGCGGAGCCCTGACCAGCGCCCGGCAGGTCGGCGTACCGGTCGTCGCGACCAAGGTGGGCCTGTTCATGACCACGGCCTTCGCCGGATGGCTCGTCGGCATGCTCAGCCTGTTCAAGACCACCACCGTGCAGAGCACGACAGGGGTCGGCCAGGAGTTCATCTTCATCATCTGCGCGGTCGTCGGCGGTTGCCTGCTGACCGGCGGCTACGGCTCGGCGATCGGTGCGGCGCTGGGCGCCCTCATCTACGGGATGGTGTCGCAGGGAATCGTCTACGAGGGCTGGGACAGCAACTGGACCTACGCGTTCCTCGGCGTGATGCTGCTCGGCGCCGTGCTCGTCAACAACTGGGTGAAGAACAGAGCGGAGGCGGTCCGATGACCACGCAGGGAAGCCACGCGGCGAAGCAACCGGCCGCGTCAGCGCCCGCCGACGGCGCCGTGGGTGGCGCCGCAGAGGTGGCCGGCATGCCGGCGTCGGGATCACCGGCGCTTCCGCCCCCGGGCACGCCGATCATCGAGGTGCGCGACATCGGCAAGTCGTACGGCAGCGTCATCGCGCTCCGGGACGTGACCACGTCGGTGCGAGCTGGCGAGGTCACGTGCGTGCTCGGCGACAACGGCGCAGGAAAGTCGACGTTCATCAAGATCCTCGCCGGCGCACACGAGCACACCCACGGCGAGTTCCTCGTCGACGGGATCGCCCGGCACATGTCGACCCCTCGGGCCGCGCTGGCGCTGGGCATCGCCACCGTCTACCAGGACCTCGCCGTCGTGCCGCTGATGCCGGTGTGGCGCAACTTCTTCCTGGGGTCCGAGCCCACCAAGGGGTGGGGGCCATTCAGCCGGCTCGACATCCCGCTGATGAAGAAGACGACCAAGACCGAGCTCAAGGCGATGGGCATCGACCTGCGAGACGTCGATCAGCCCATCGGCACCCTGTCCGGGGGCGAGCGCCAGTGCGTGGCCATCGCCCGCGCTGTCTTCTTCGGCGCTCGCGTGCTCATCCTCGACGAGCCCACGGCCGCCCTGGGTGTGCGCCAGTCGGGCGTGGTGCTGAAGTACATCGCCAAGGCACGTGACCGCGGTCTCGGCGTCGTGTTCATCACCCACAACCCGCACCACGCGTACCCGGTCGGTGACCGGTTCATGCTGCTGCGCCGTGGTCGCAGCATGGGTGACTTCCCCAAGGGCGAGATGACGCTGGACGAGCTGGTCTCGATGATGGCGGGCGGGTCCGAGCTCGAGCAGCTCAGCCACGAGCTCAGCCGAAGCCTCGGCGAGGACTCGGCGGTCGCCAAGGAGATGGCAGCCGAGGTACACCACCCGTGACCCCGGCCCTGCCCCCGCTGGGGGTCGGGGTCGTCGGTTTCGGGTGGATGGGACAGGTGCACAGCCGCGCCTACGTGCGACTGCCGCACCACTACCCGGACCTCCCTCTGCAGCCGCGTCTGGTGGCGGTTGCTGACACGGACGCCGGTCGGCGTGCGCAGGCGACCGCGATGTACGGCTACGCCGAGGCCGTCGACGACTGGCGAGCCCTGGTCGCCCACCCGCACGTCGACGTCGTGAGCGTGGCAGGGCCGAACTTCGTCCATCGCGACGTGGCCGTGGCAGCGGCCGAGGCCGGCAAGCACGTGTGGGTGGAGAAACCCGTGGGTCGCCACCTGGCCGACACCCGAGCCGTGGTCGAGGCGGTGCGCGCTGCCGGAGTGAGGTCGGCGGTCGGGTTCAACTACCGCAACGTGCCGGCTGTCGACCTGGCCCGCCGGCTGGTCTCCGACGGGCGGCTCGGCACGGTGGAGACGGTCACCGTACGGCTGTTCAGCGACTACGCCGCGCACCCCGACGGTGCGCTGTCCTGGCGGTTCGACCCCGAGTTCGCGGGCACCGGCGTCATCGGTGACCTCGCCAGCCACGGTCTCGACCTCGCCCGCCACATCGTCGGTGAGAGCGCGGGGGACATCAGCGAGCTCGTGGCCGACTCGGCGACCTTCATCCCCGAGCGGCCCGAGCCGCAGCCGGGCGCCGGGTCCCACTACGCCACTGCCACCGGCGGGCGTACCGGTCCTGTCGGAAACGAGGACCACGTGTCCGCGCTGCTGCGCTTCGCCGGCGGAGCGCGCGGGGTGCTGGAGTCGTCGCGGGTCGCGGTGGGCGAGCAGTGCACGTACGGGATCGAGGTGCACGGCGACCGGGGGGCACTGGCCTGGGACTTCCGCCGGATGGGGGAGCTGCGGGTGGCCGACGACGGCGCCTACATCGACGCGGCGTGGCGCACGGTGTTCGCCGGGCCGGGTGCCGGCGACTTCGCGGTGTTCCAGCCCGGGGCCGGCCTCGCGATGGGCTACGACGACCTCAAGGTGGTCGAGGCCGAGCGCCTGGTGCGCTCCATCGCCGAGGACCGGCCGATCGGAGCAACCGTGGAGGATGCGCTGGCGGCGGCGACCGCCGCTGACGCGTTGGTGCGCTCGGCCGCTGAGCGCCGGTGGGTGGAGGTCTGATCGGCCGGTGCGCTCCGGCCGCTCTCTGCACCGGACCCGGTTGCGTGGCGCCGAGCCTGACTGCGTCGATACTGCTGCGGTGACCACACCGGCTGTCGGCGTCAGGGGCGCGTTCGGCCGCTTCCTCGTGGTCGGGGTGCTCAGCGTGGGCGTCGACACCGGGGGGCTGATCGTCCTTCGCGAGCTCGTGGGACTGCCGCTGGCATGGGCCACCTCGCTCGCCTTCGCGCTCACCCTGGCCGTCAACTTCAGCCTCAACATGGGCTTCGTCTTCGGGGCGCAGGGCCGGCTGGCCGGCCGGCTCGCCCGCTACGGCGTCCTGGTCGTCGTCAACTACCTGCTCACGATGCTGCTGGTGCTCGGCATCGCGGCCCTCGGGGTGCACTACGTCGCGGCCAAGCTCGTCGCCGTCGCGTGCTGTGCGCTGCTCAACTTCGTCGCGTTCCGCCACTGGGTGTTCGCCTGACGAGGCCCTGCCCCTCCGCAGCGCCTCACCCCGCGGCCCCGCCTCCCACACCCCCCAATCATCCCCGCCTCCTACACCCCCAATCATCCGCGCACTACGTCGCTCCGGACCGGGTGTGGGCCGTCGTACTGCGCGGATGATCGGCGAGGGGGCGGTCAGCGGTCGTCGTAATGCGCGGATGATCGGCGAGGGGGTGGTCAGCGGTCGTCGTAATGCGCGGATGATCGGTGGAGAAGGGGAGGGGTGGGGGTCAGACCTGGGCGCCGTTGTCCCAGCCGTCGCGGCCGGGGCCGTCGTCCATGCTCGCCACCAGGAAGATCACGCCGCCGACGAAGCCGATGAGGCAGGCGGTGATGACCACGCTGGGCAGGGTGATGCCCAGGGCGGCGGCCAGCATCAGCATCGCGGGCCCACCGAAGACACCGCCCCAGGCGATCCCCATCAGCGGGTCCGGGCGGCCCAGCGGCGGGGGGTCCGGGGGGATGAAGTGGTGATCGGAGTCTGACTCCTCCAGTTCCGCCTGGTCGTCCAGGTCAGACTGGCGGGACTCGTCGTCGGCGTCCGCGTCGGCCGCGGCCGCGGAGGATCCGAGCGGGACGAGCAGGTCCTCGTCGGCCGCTTCGGGCCGGGTTGCGGCTGCAGGAGCTTCGCTCGCCGTGGACCCGTCGGCGGCGCTCTCGTCCGCCGGGTCCGGGAGATCCTCCTGGACCGGCCAGCGGCTGACGGGGTCGGTGACCTCGCGGTCGTAGTCGGCCACAATGCGCGCCCACGCCACCTCGACGTCGTCACGCTCCTCGGCCACGCGCCCATGGTTGCACGTGTGGCGCCGACAGGGAGCCGCGCGAGTAGGGTGCCCCCCGAGGCACGCACGTTCAGCCGATGCCGGGGGCGAGGAGTCGAGGAGACGCGTTGTTCTACTGGCTGCTCAAGTGGGTCTTCATCGGCCCGCTGCTCAAGGCGTTCTTCCGTCCGCGGACCGAGGGCGCCGAGAACGTTCCCGAGTTCGGTCCGGCGATCCTGGCCAGCAATCACCTGTCGTACTCCGACTGGCTGTTCATGCCGCTGGTGATCCCTCGCCGGGTCACGTTCGTCGCGAAGGCGGAGTACTTCGAGGGCCGCGGGATCAAGGGCTGGGCCCAGCGCACCTTCTTCTCCGGTGCCGGCCAGGTGCCGATCGACAGGTCCGGCGGTAGGGCGTCGGAGGGCGCGCTGAGCACCGGCCTGCGGATCCTCGGCCGCGGTGAGTGCTTCGGGATCTATCCCGAGGGGACCCGGTCGCACGACGGCCGGCTCTACCGCGGGCGTACCGGGGTGGCACGGCTGGCGCTGGAGGCCAAGGTGCCGGTGATCCCAGTCGCGGTGGTCGGCACGGACGTCGTGGCGCCACCCGGCAAGATCTTCGGCCGGTACACACGGCCGCTGGTGCGCTTCGGCCGGCCGCTGGACTTCTCCCGGTACCAGGGGATGGAGTCCGACCGCTACATCCTGCGCGCCATCACCGACGAGATCATGTACGAGATCATGGAGCTGTCCGGCCAGGAGTACGTCGACGTGTACGCCACCAAGGCCAAGATCGACGCGAAGGCCGAAGCCAAGGCCGAGGCGAAGAAGGCTGCCTGAAGCCTCTAGGGTAATCCCCGGCCAACGGTACGAAAGCGATCCAAACCACGAGACAAGGAGTTTCCATGCGCGTCGGTGTGCTGACCGGCGGGGGCGACTGTCCGGGCCTCAACGCCGTCATCCGGGCGGTGGTCCGCAAGGGCGTCGCGGAGTACGGGATGGAGTTCCTCGGCTTCTGCGACGGCTGGCGGGGTCCGCTCGAGGACGACGTGACCGAGCTGGGGATCGCCCAGGTGCGCGGCATCCTGCCGCGCGGAGGCACCATCCTCGGCTCGTCGCGGACCAACCCGTTCGCGGTCGAGGACGGCGTCGAGAAGATCAAGCACAATCTGGCCTCGCACGGCTGCGAGGCGCTGGTCGCGATCGGTGGCGAGGACACCCTCGGCGTGGCCACGCAGCTGGCCGACCTCGGCGTCAACGTCGTCGGCGTGCCGAAGACGATCGACAACGACCTGTCGGGCACCGACTTCACGTTCGGCTTCGACACCGCCGTGAACATCGCGATGGAGGCCATCGACCGCCTGCACACGACGGCCGAGTCGCACCACCGCGTCCTCGTGGTGGAGGTGATGGGCCGCCATGCCGGGTGGATCGCCCTGCACTGCGGCCTGGCCGGCGGCGCCAACATCATCCTGATCCCCGAGCGTCCGTTCGACCTGGAGAAGGTCTGCGCACAGGTCGAGAGCAGGTTCGCCACCCGGTACTCGCCGATCATCGTCGTCGCCGAGGGGGCGGTGCCCAAGGAGGGCACGCTGTCGCTCGTGGAGGGCGAGCCGGACGCGTTCGGCCACGTCCGGCTCGGCGGCATCGGTGAGGCGCTGGCCAAGGCGATCGAGGACCGTACCGGCAAGGAGGCCCGCGCGGTCACCCTCGGCCACGTGCAGCGCGGCGGCACCCCCACCGCCTTCGACCGCTGGCTCGCCACCCGCTTCGGTCTGCATGCGGCGCAGGCGGTGCACGAGCAGGCCTTCGGCAGCATGGTGGCGCTGCGGGGCACCGAGATCGTGCGCGTCCCCCTCTCGGAGGGGACCGGCGAGCTGAAGACCGTGCGCCCCGAGCTGTACGAGGAGGCGGAGGTCCTCTTCGGGTGAGTCGGCGTCCACGGAGCGGCCAGGACGCCGTCCCTGGGCCGCGGTCCGTAGTCTGTACACCGTGATCCCCACCCTGGACGAGCTGAGAGCCACCCACGTGGCACAGCAGCCGACCTGGCCCGACGCCGCGGCTCGCGACGCCGCGGTCGACCGGCTGCGCCGCCAGCCGCCGCTGGTCTTCGCCGGCGAGTGCGACGCGCTGCGCCAGCGGATGGCCGAGGTCGCCGACGGGAAGGCCTTCCTGCTCCAGGGTGGCGACTGCGCCGAGACCTTCGACAGCGTCTCGGCCGACAACGTCCGCAACAAGCTGCAGGTCCTGCTGTCGATGGCGGTCGTGCTCACGTATGCAGCCAGCGTGCCGGTGGTCAAGGTCGGCCGGATCGCCGGGCAGTACGCCAAGCCGCGGTCCAGCGACACCGAGACCCGCGAGGGGGTGACCCTGCCGGCGTACCGCGGCGACGCGGTCAACGGCTTCGCGTTCACCCCCGAGTCGCGCACCCCCGACCCCCAGCGGCTGCTCGACGTCTACAACGCGTCGGCGGCGACGCTGAACCTCACCCGGGCCTTCGTCACCGGCGGGTACGCCGACCTGCGCCAGGTGCACGCGTGGAACACCGACTTCGTTCGCACCAGCCCGGTGGGGAAGCGGTACGAGAAGCTCGGCCAGGAGATCGACCGGGCCCTGGCGTTCATGGACGCCTGCGGGGTCGACCTGTCCAGCTTCCACACCGTGGACTTCTACTCCTCGCACGAGGCGCTGCTGCTGGAGTACGAGCACGCGATGACGCGGATCGACTCGCGCACCGGTCTGCCCTACGACGTCTCCGGGCACTTCCTGTGGATCGGCGAGCGCACCCGGCGCCTCGACGGGGCGCACGTCGAGCTGCTGTCGCGGGTGCGCAACCCGATCGGCGTCAAGGTCGGCCCGACCACCACCCCGGACGACGCGGTCGCGCTGGCCGAGCGGCTCGACCCTGAGCGGGAGTCGGGCCGGCTGACGTTCGTGGCCCGCATGGGCGCCGGGCTGGTGCGCGACGTGCTCCCCGCCCTCATCGAGAAGGTGGCGGCGGCCGGGCTCAACGTCGCCTGGGTGTGCGACCCCATGCACGGCAACACCTACGCGACCCAGAGCGGCTACAAGACCCGCGACTTCGAGTCGATCATCGACGAGGTGCAGGGCTTCTTCGAGGTGCATCGCGCCCTGGGCACCTGGCCCGGCGGCGTGCACATCGAGCTCACCGGCGACGACGTGACCGAGTGCCTCGGCGGAGGCGCCCGGCTGGCTCTGGCCGACCTTGCGCACCGCTACGAGAGCGCCTGCGACCCGCGCCTGAACCGCGCCCAGTCCCTCGAGCTGGCGTTCCTCGTCGCCGAGATGCTCCGCGCCCACTGACGGCTGCCGCTGACCGCTGCCGCGCCCCGCTGCCGCGACCCGATGCCGCACCTCGCTCGCACCTGTTGCCGCACCGCTCCCGCACCTGCTGCCGCACAGCTCCCACAGCTGCTGCCGCACCTCCCGCACCTGCCTCGCACGGGTGTGGGTCTCTGCTCTTAGGCTGCGGACGTGGTCCAGACATGAGCGGCGGCGGCCGTACGCATCGACTCGAGCTCGACGACCAGACCCTGCGCGAGTGGGAGGCCACCGTGCTGCACGTCGAGGACGGCGACGCCGGTGAGCGGGGGATCGTGCTCGACCGGTCGGCCTTCTACCCCGGCGGCGGCGGTCAGCCGCCCGACCATGGCGTGCTGCTCTGGGGCGGGGTGCAGACGCGGATCGTCGGCGCCCGGCAGCGCGACGACCTCGTCCTCGTGCCG
>JAQSWV010000022.1 GCA_029266455.1 Nocardioidaceae bacterium | reverse complement strand
CTCGGCAGCACCTCCCGCCCGGGTCGGCTTCGTGGTGAGCCGCGCTGTCGGGCCCGCCGTGGTCCGTAACCGCGTGCGCAGGCGACTGCGTCATCTGGCCGCCGAGCAGGTCCGCCGGCTGCCCGACGGGACACTCCTGGTAGTACGCGCGCTGCCGTCGGCAGCAGGTGCGACCTCCGCCCAACTGGCCTCTGACCTTCACGCGGTGCTCGCCCGTCTGACCGCGAACCCGCAGGTCAGCCGGTGTGCGGACGTGCGGGCATGAAGTTTCTCCTGGTCGCCCTGTTGCGGGGTTACCGAGCGGTGATCAGCCCCCTGTACGGCCAAGTCTGCCGCTACTACCCCTCCTGCTCCGCCTACGCGCTGGACGCCGTCCGCACACACGGCGCCGCACGGGGCAGCTGGCTGGCGGTGCGCCGGGTGGGCCGGTGTCATCCTTGGGCCGCCGGCGGGTACGACCCCGTGCCTGGGCTGATCCCTCAGTCTGGGGACCCGTCTGAGCGGCAGTCTGAGCGACAGCCTGTGCCGCAGCAGCACGTCTCCCGTCGAGGTGACAACACGTGATCGACTTTCTCGAGACCCTGATCTCCCCGCTGTACTGGATCGTCTCGGTGATCCTCATGGGGTGGCACTGGCTGTTCAGCCAGGTGCTCGATCCCGAGTCGGGCTGGACGTGGGCACTATCGATCATCGGGTTGACCGTGGTGGTGCGCGCCGCGCTGATCCCGCTGTTCGTGAAGCAGATCAAGTCCAGCCGCAACATGCAGATGCTGCAGCCCAAGGTGAAGGACCTGCAGAAGAAGTACGGCCATGACCGGGAACGCCTGGCCCAGGAGACCATGGCGCTCTACAAGGATGCAGGAACCAACCCGTTCGCGTCCTGCTTGCCGATCCTGGCGCAGGCCCCCATCTTCTTCGCGCTTTTCCGCGTCATCAGCGAGGCCACCCGGGACCAGCGCGGTCTCGGCATCCTCAGCCAGCAGGACGCGATCGACCTCGAGCAAGCCGAGCTTCTGGGCGTTCGCATCGCCGATACCTTCATCGGAGCTGACGGCAACGCGCTAGTCATGGTGGTCACGCTGGCACTGGTGGCGGTGATGACGGCGACGACGTTCACCACCCAGCGCCAGCTCATGCGCAAGAACATGCCGGAGAGCGCGTTGACCGGTCCCTACGCGCAGCAGCAGAAGATGCTGCTGTACGTGCTACCCGTGGTCTTTGCGGTCGGCGGCATCGCCTTCCCGATCGGGGTCCTGCTGTACTGGTCGACCTCCAACCTGTGGACGATGTGCCAGCAGTTTTATGTGATCCGGAACAACCCAGCACCCGGCACTCCAGCCTTTGAGGCCAAGCGGCAGCGTGACATCAAGCACGGCCGACTGGTCGAGCCAGAGCCCGAGCAGCCGACCACGAAGAAGACGACCGAGCCTGCCCGCCGCCAGCCCAAGAAGTCGAGTCGAAGTCAGCGCCGGAAGGGTCAGCCACGGCCGCGCCGGCAGGAGCCGGACAGCCCGCCGGATCCCAGTACGACCTGACGGCTGGCACTCCCGCTGTATGCCGCACCCTTCCTGCCTCAGGAGATGCAATGAGCGACCAACTTCATGCCAACCCGGACAGCGACACACCGCCGGTTCCCGGCGAGGGAGTCGAGAGCGCGACCGAGGCTGCAGAGCCCACGCCTGAACGCAGTACGGGGCCCGAAGCGGCCCCGGAGGGCGGGACCCCCCCGGCGGCTCAGTCGGCGACCGGCACGCAGGCGAGCCAGCTCAGCCAGCTGGAGGGTGAGGGTGACGTCGCTGCGGACTTCCTCGAGGACTTGCTCGACATCGCCGACCTGGACGGGGACATCGACCTGGACGTGGACAACGGCCGCGCCGCAGTGTCCATCGTCGGGGGGGATCTGGGTGTGCTGGTCGGACCCGGTGGTGCCGTGCTCGAGGCTCTTCAGGAACTGACGCGGCTCGCGGTGCTCCGGGAGACCGGCGAGCGCAGCCGGCTGATGCTGGACGTCGCCGGACACCGCGCCGCCCGGCGTGCAGCCCTGGAACAGGAGGCTGCTGAGGCGGCCGCAAGGGTTCGCGGCTCAGGTGAGCCGCTGCGATTGGCCCCCATGACCCCATTCGAGCGCAAGGTGGTCCACGACGCCGTGGCTGCTGCGGGCCTGCGCAGCGAATCTGAGGGAGAGGAGCCCGAGCGTCGCGTGGTGGTGCTGCCCGCTGCTGACGAGGGCCCTTGACCCGAATGGACGCCCGTCGCCGGGATGTTTCCCGTGAAACATCCCTGCCGACACCGCCGGCTGTCGCGGCGACACTCTGCGGCGATGCGCTGGGAGCCGTGACGGCGTACGCCGAGCTCCTTGCGGGGCCGGGGGTGGCGCACGGGCTGATCGGTCCTCGTGAGGTACCCCGGCTGTGGGAGCGACACCTAATCAACTGCGCCGTGGTCGTTCCCACCGTGCCGACCGGCGCCAGCGTCATTGATGTCGGATCCGGTGCTGGTCTTCCCGGCCTGGTGTGGGCGCTGCTGCGGTCCGACCTGCAGGTAGTTCTGGTGGAGCCGCTGCTGCGGCGTGCGGAGTTCCTTCGCGGGGCAGTGCAGGAACTGGGGCTGACAGGAGTACGGGTCGAGCGCGCGCGGGCCGAGGACCTCCAGGGTCGGTGCATCGCGGAGGTCGTCACCGCCCGCGCGGTTGCACCCCTGCCCCGTCTGCTGGACTTGACCCTGCCTCTGGTGCAGCCCGGTGGACGATTGCTGGCATTCAAGGGGCGTACGGCCGGCGCGGAGCTTACGGCGGCCTCCGACACGCTGTGCACAGCCGAGACATCGGCCGTTCTGACCACGTACGGTGAGAACGTTCTGGATCCGCCGACGACGATCGTCGAGGTGTCGGCGCCGCCAGTTCCTCCACCCGGCTGAGTCGCGAGAAGGAGAGTCGTGGGCGAGGCAATTGACGTCTCCGAGCGCTCCGGCGACCGGAATGCGGCGTCTGCTCTGGGGTGGCCGGGCGCGAGTGCGCTGAATGCAGGACCCACCCGGCTGGGGTGGCCAGGCAGTGCGGCAGGGGCCCGCGGCGCGGACCCGTCACCTCTCGACGGCCCCCCGGCTCCGATACTGGAGCCGCCGCAGGACGTCGATCAGCACGCCGACGTCGGCGCATCACCGGTCCTGCCATCCGAAGAAGTGTCCACAGCGCATGGCGCCACCGTGGTGACCCCCACGGCCGGGACCGGTGCGTGGCCAGTTTCACGTGAAACCCCGGCAACAGGCAGCACATCCGACGTCGCGGTCAGCGGATCAGCGGTCGCGGCCGTGGAGCAGTTGGATCATCCGCCTGGTACGCGCATCTTCGCGGTCGCCAACCAGAAGGGCGGCGTGGGCAAGACCACGACCGCCGTCAACATTGCCGCAGGACTGGCCGAGGGGGGCCAGCAAGTCCTCCTCGTCGACCTGGACCCTCAAGGCAACGCGTCGACCGCGCTGGGCGTCGAGCACCGCGAAGGCTCTCCGGGCGCGTACCAGGCACTGTTGCATGATCGTCCAGTTAGCGAGCTGGTGCAGTCGGCGCCGGCACATCCCGGCCTCTCTCTCCTCCCCGCGACCATCGATCTTGCGGGCGCCGAGATCGATCTCGTGTCGCTGGTCGCCAGGGAGTCACGACTGCGGCGGGCGCTGTCCGGCTATCTCGCGGAGCGTGAGGCCGGTCCGGCACCTCTCGACTATGTGTTCATCGACTGTCCCCCGTCTCTGGGTTTGCTGACGGTGAACGCACTGGTCGCCGCGCGGGAGATCCTCATCCCGATCCAATGCGAGTACTACGCCTTGGAGGGCGTGGGCCTGTTGCTGCGTACGGTCGACATGGTGCGCGAGCACCTCAACCCGAGTCTGCGGGTGTCCACGATTCTGCTCACCATGCACGATGCCCGCACCCGGCTGTCGGCAGGCGTTGCCGACGAGGTGCGGCGTCACTTCCCCGACCAGGTGCTGCGAGTCACGATTCCGCGATCGGTCCGAATCTCCGAGGCACCGAGCTACCAACAGACCGTGATGGCGTACGACCCCTCGTCACCAGGGGCGTTGTCGTACCGGGAAGCGGCGCGAGAGATCAGCGTGCGTGGCGGCATCGGTAGCGAGCATCGGCCGCAGGTGGCGATGGGCTCAGGAGGTCAATAATGAATACGAGGCGCGGGCTTGGCCGTGGACTGGGAGCCCTGATCCCCACGTCGGTGGGTCCGGAGGGCGGAGAACCGCACAGCACGCCCGACGGCGATCAGCGCCCAGCACCGGACGCCGGGTCAGCGGGCTTGTCGCCCGCGCACACCGCGGCCCCAGGAACCGACTCCGACGCGCCGCCTGCGGCCGAGGGCGCGCCGCCCGTCGCGGGAGCCCATTTCGCCGACCTGCCGGTGGGCGCGGTGCACCCGAATCCGCGGCAGCCACGGCAGAGCTTCGATGAGGATGACCTTGCCGAGCTGGCCCTGTCGATCCGCGAGGTAGGACTGCTGCAGCCGGTGGTGGTGCGTCCCGTCGGGGACGACACGTACGAGCTGGTCATGGGTGAGCGTCGCTGGCGCGCGGTCCAGGAGGCGGGTCTGGAGTCGATTCCGGCGATCGTACGGGACACTCCCGACGACGCCATGCTCCGCGACGCGCTGCTGGAGAACCTGCATAGATCTCAGCTGAATCCCTTGGAGGAGGCGGCCGCCTACCAGCAGCTGCTGGACGACTTCGGATGCACGCACGACGAGCTGGCCGGGCGGATCGGCCGCTCGCGGCCGCAGATCACCAACACGCTGCGGCTGTTGCGACTGAATCCCGCCGTGCAGCGGCGTGTCGCGGCCGGAGTGCTCTCCGCCGGCCATGCCCGAGCACTGGTAAGCGTCGCCGACGGCGAGCTTCAGGACAGGCTCGCGCTGCGGGTCGTGGCGGAGGGGCTGTCCGTACGTGCGCTCGAGGAGCTGGTGACGGTCGGACCCGCTGACGCGGAAGCCGACGGCGGCGGGCAGGCCGCCTCCGGTGCCGATGGAGATCCTCGGCTCAACCCCCCGGTCGCACCCCATCTGACCGACTTGGCCGACCGCCTGTCCGAACGCTTCGAGACCCGCGTGAAGGTCGACCTGGGTCGACGCAAGGGCCGCATCACTGTCGAGTTCGCAACCATCGACGACCTCGACCGCATCGTGCACTTGATGGACCCCCGCGACTGATCACACGTACGCATTCCTCCGCCGGCAACGCTCCGGACACGTGACGTCCCGGACCCTGGGGCGCGGGCGCCGCTGGCGCCACTGCCGCAGCGAAACTGACGCTAGAAGGGCGCTGCAGCGCTGCGGAGGCGAGAGTTTCGCAGCCCACCCTGCGAAAACTGCAGCACGGCGTCGGCCGTCGGCATGACGACAGATCCCTACGTCGACATGTAAAGATGTCGACATATCGATATGCCGATCTATGTATCCATGGCGGGGCGGGCGATGGCCTGGTCGACGAGGTCCGCGCAGACGGCGCCGAGGGTGAGGCCGGCAGCGTCGATCGAGAGCGGCACCAGTGACGTCTCGGTCATGCCGGGGGCGACGTTGACCTCGAGGAACCACACGGTGCCCTCCGCGTCGACGATGAGGTCCGAGCGCGACAGGTCCCGCAGGCCGAGCGCCCGGTGAGCCGTCACCGCGACCCGGGCACAGGCTGCATGCTGGTCGTCGGGCAGCTCCGCCGGCACCACGAACTCGGTCGCGCCGGCGGTGTAGCGGGCGGTGTAGTCGTAGATCCCGCTGTCGGGGCGGATCTGCACCGGCGGCAGCGTCATCAGGTCGGCATCCGCCCGGTCCAGCACGGTCACGGCTACCTCCGTGCCCTCGACGAAGCGCTCGACCAGCGCCATCGAGGCGTAGGAGAAGCACGCCACCATGGCGCCGGGGAGCTCAGCCGGTTCGCGCACCACCGAGCAGCCCAGCGCGGACCCGCCCCGCGCCGGCTTGACCACCAACGGCAGCCCCAACCGGGCAACCAGTGTCTGCATCACGGTGGCGGCGCCGATCTCACGGAAGGTCTCCGCGGGCAGGGTCACGCCGGCGGCCGACCGCACGCCGGCCCGACCGACCACGGCCTTGGCCACCGGCTTGTCGAAGGCGAGCCGGCAGGCGTCCGGGCGGGCACCGACATACGGTACGGACACCAGCTCGAGCACCTCCCGGAGCGCGCCGTCCTCGCCCTGCTCGCCGTGCAGCAGCGGGAGCACGCAGGCCGGCGCGTCGGTCTGCAATGCGCCGATGAGCTCAGAGCCGACGTCACACTCGTCGACATCGCGCCCCACCCGTCGCAACGCCTCGGCCACCCGCCGGCCGGAGCGCAGCGACACGTCGCGCTCGTGCGAGAGCCCACCCGCGAGCACCAGCAGCCGGTCGCTCATGACACGTCCGGGCTGGGGGAGTCGTAGCGGGCGGAGCCGATCCGTCCTGCGGTCGCACCGAAGGTCTGTCGCAGCTCGAGCTCGTCGCCCATCACGGCGGCCAGCCGCCGCACCCCCTCCCCGATACGGTCGGCGGGCGGATGACAGTACGACAGGCGCATGCACCGGCTCCCGAGGCCGTCGGCGTAGAACGCCGTCCCGGGGACGTACGCCACCCGGGCGGTCACCGCTCGCGGCAGCATGGCCTTTGCGTCCAGGCCCTCGGGCAGCGTGACCCAGACGTAGAAGCCGCCGTCCGGACGGGTCCAGGAGGCGCCCGGAGGCATGTGCTCGGACAGAGCCGCCAGCATCGCGTCACGGCGTTCCCGGTAGAGCTCGCGGAACTGCTTCACCTGCCCCCGCCAGTCGTGCGTGGACAGGTACGCCGACACGACCGCCTGGGAGAAGGCGGGCGGACACAGCGTCGACGACTCCTGGGCAAGGACCAGCTTCTCGCGCACCGCGTGCGGCGCCAGCACCCAGCCCACCCGGAGGCCCGGTGCGAACGTCTTCGAGAACGACCCCAGGTAGACGATCCGGTCGGGCTCGTCGGCGCGCAGAGCCCGAGGTGGATCGCCCGCGAATCCCAGCAGGCCATAGGGATTGTCCTCGACGAGCAGCACGTCGAACTCCGCGCAGATGGACAGCACCTCGGCACGGCGCTGCGCAGTCAGCGTCACGCCCGCAGGGTTGTGGTAGGTCGGCACGGTGTAGCAGAACTTGACGCGCCGACCCGTTCCGGCCACCCGGGCCAGCGCCTGTCGCAGGGCCTCGGGAACCAGTCCCCGATCGTCCATCTCGACGTGCACGACGTTGCACTCGTACGCCCGGAACACCCCCAGCGCTCCCACATAGCTGGGTGCCTCGCAGACCACCACGTCGCCGGGGTCGCAGAAGATGCGGGTGACGAGGTCCAGGCCCTGCTGGCTTCCCACGGTCACGACCACGTCGTCGGGATGCGCGTCGATGCCCTCGAGGGCCATCACCTCGCAGATCTGCTCCCGCAGCACCGGTTCCCCCTGGCCGGAGCCGTACTGCAGCGCCGCGACTCCGTTCGTGGACACCAGGTCCCGCACCGTGTCGGCCACCGCGTCCAGCGGCAGCCCGGCCAACGACGGCATTCCCCCGGCCAGCGAGACCACCTCGGGCCGGCTGGCCACCGAGAACAACGCGCGGATCTCTGACGCTGTCATCCCCAGCGTCCGCGTCGCGTAGCGGTCCGCGTAGGCGTCCAGGCGGGTGTGGTGACCGTGGCGGGGGGTCGGTGCCGGGCTGGCACGCCGACCGCTGCCAGGGTCGCCGGTGCTGCCGGGTCTCCCGGGGGGCTGGGCGGTCATGGTGGACTCCTGCGCCGGTCACGGGGTCGGGTGGAAGGCTTCTCTCCAGCGCCTACGATGCCTCATGTCGGGCCAGGCAGCGGGCAGGAGGTCCTCGGTGGCGATCGGGCGTCGGATCGTCCCGCTTGCCCGCAGCGGGCTGCACTCGCTGCCCACGCGCTGCCGGACGTGTGTGCGGTGGGAGCTCGACCCGTTGTCCGCCGCTCGGGCAACGACTGCCGAGATGTCGGCGCAGGCAAAACGGGACTGGTGGCAGGAGACGCTCACCTCCGGCTCCGGCGGCGGTGTGCTGGCCAGGATCGACCAGCAGACGGTTGGCTACGCCACCTGGGCACTGCCGCATCGGGCTGGCGGGGGGTCCGCCACGGCCACCGGCCCGGTCTCGCCGGACGCGGTACTGCTGATGGCCCTGCGCGTCGAGCCCGACCACCGCGGGACCGGGTTCGGCCGCTGGCTGGTCCAGGCGGTGCTGCGTCAGGTGCTGCACCAACCCGGGGACGGGCGCGGTACCCGGGCCGTGGAGGTGTTCGGCAGCCGGCTCACCTCCCGCGACGGCGCCGACTGCCTGGCACCCACCGGCTTCTGGGTGGCATGCGGCTTCGATGTGGTGCGGGAGCACCCGCTCACCCCTCGCCTCCGTCTGGATGCCGGTCGGCTGGCGACCTGGCGCGCCGATGTCCGGGCAGACGTGGAGGAGGCGTGGGTGCGGCTGCGCGGCGCGGTACGCCCTCCGCCGGCACCCGCCCCGGTACCGGCGCGCCGCGGAGGCTGACGGGCGTGAGAGCGGGTCGGCGCGGGTCCGGCGCGGATCCGGACCGAGCGGAGCCGAGCGCCTCAGACCAGGAACTCGTCCAGCTGGTCGAGCAGTGCGGCCTTGGGCCTGGCGCCCACGATGGACTTCACGACCTCGCCACCGGAGTAGACGTTCATGGTCGGGATGCCGGTGACGCGGTAGGTGGCCGGCGTCTGCGGGTTCTCGTCGACGTTCATCTTGACCACGGTGATCTTGTCGCCGTGCTCGTCGGCGATCTCGTTCAGGATGGGCTGCACCTGGCGGCACGGACCGCACCATTCCGCCCAGAAGTCGACGACGACGGGCTTGTCCGCGCCCAGCACGGTCGTCGCGAAGTCGGCGTCGGTCACGGCCTGGATGTTTGCCACGGTGTGCTCCTCGGCGGTAGGTAGGGCTTCTCGGTTGCGTGCGCTATCGAGTGGTCTGGGTCATCGGGTGCTCGGGTGTGTCGGACCGGCAGGGACGAAGGGACGAATCGGGTCGGCCGGGCGGTCCGGGTGCGTTGGGGAACCGCGCTACTCGTCGGGGACAACCGCCGCAGCGGGGTCTGCATTCCCTCGCTGCCGGTGGCTGTGGTCACTCGCTGTGGGGCTCGCGGTCCGCGGGATCGGCGAGGTCGGCCAACCAGCGTTCGGCGTCGATCGCCGCCGCGCATCCGGTCCCGGCCGCGGTGATCGCCTGCCGGTAGCGGTGGTCCACGAGGTCGCCGGCGGCGAACACGCCGGGAAGCGTCGTGTACGTGGACGGCGCATCGACGACGACGTAGCCGTCGGCGTCGAGCTCGACCTGTCCCTTCACCAGCTCCGAGCGGGGGTCGTGACCGATGGCTACGAACAGGCCACTCGACGCCAGCTCGCGGGTCTCGCCGTTGACCGTGTCGCGGAGCGTGAGTCCGGTCAGTCGGTCGTCGCCGTGCAGCTGTTCCACGACGCTGTTCCAGGCGATGGTGATCTTGGGGTCGGCCAGCGCGCGCTGCTGCATGATCTTGCTGGCGCGCAGCTCGTCGCGGCGCACCACCATGGTCACGGACCGGCCGAACTTGGTGAGGAACGTCGCCTCCTCGACCGCCGAGTCACCGCCGCCGACGACCGCGATGTCGTGCTCACGGAAGAAGAATCCGTCACAGGTGGCGCAGTAGCTCACCCCGTGCCCGACCAGACGCTCCTCGTCGGGCAGCCCGAGCTTGCGATAGCGCGACCCCATGGCCAGCACGACGGCCCTGGCGCGGTGCTCGGTCCCGTCGGCCGTCCGGACGACCTTGATGTCGCCGGCCAGCTCCGCACCGGTGACGTCGTCAGGGATCAGCTGGGCGCCGAAGCGCTCGGCCTGCGAGCGCATCTGGTCCATCAGGTCCGGCCCGTTGATCCCGTCCCGGAAGCCGGGGTAGTTCTCCACCTCGGTCGTCGTCATGAGCGCGCCGCCGGCCGTCACCGAGCCCTCGAACACCAGCGGCTCGAGCTGCGCACGGGCGGCGTACATCGCCGCGGTGTAGCCGGCGGGGCCCGACCCGATCACGATCACATCACGCACTGGCTCGTCTGCGTTCTGCGCCGCGTCGTCGGAAGCTGTCCGGAAGCTGCTGGTGCTGGTCACACTGCCTCGTCTCGTGCGTCGGTATCACTCAGCCTCAACGCATCGTACGGGTGGCCGATTCCGCCGTACGGCCTCAGCGGACCAGGTCGACGTACGTCCGGGCCTGTTCGACCGGCTGGCCGGCTGCGCAGCTGTAGGCCGTGACCAGACTGCGTCGGGGAGGACCACTGGTGACCAGGGTCACCGGCATGCCGTCGAGCAGGACCTGTGGGCCGGCAGCGCCCGGGATGCCGGCGGAGCGCAGCGCGGCCGCGGAGCAGGCGGTCGGCAGCACCCGTGCGTACTGCTCGGTGCCGGGCGCCGGCCGCCGACCGTCGGGACGTGCCCCCGAGAGGAGGCCCGCCACGCCGGCCCTGAAGTCGTCGGCGCTGAGGCGGGGTGGTCGGGCCCGCACGAGGTCGGCCGACTCCGGGCTCGCCTGGTCCGGCTGGCTGACCTCGGAGGAGCCGCCCGCCGCGGAGTCGGCCCCATCGCCGTTGCGATCGAAGACGTCACCGACCACGACGACACCGACGATGACGGCGGCCGCGGCCGCCAGGCCGGTCCCGGAGCGGGTCAGGAACCGGCGGCGTCGGTCGGCGAGCGAGGTGACGGTGCTGGGGTGGGCGCCGGTGTGGTCGGGAGCGCCAGCGTGCCCAGTGGCGAGCCGCTCGGACGCGGCCTCGGCAAGCGCTGCGTCCAGGCGGGCGGCCACGTCCGCCGGCATCGGCGGCACGGGTTCCGCGAGCAGCGTGGCGGGAAGCTCCGTGAGTCGGGTGTGCAGGTTCGCGCACTCGGCACACTCGTCGAGGTGGGCAGCCACCGTCGCGGCCTCGGCATCGGGCAGCAGGCCCTCCAGCAGATCAGCGACCTGCTCGGCACGGACGTGGGCGCTCTCCGGCTCGGGGGGATGTCGGTCTTCCGCGTCCGCCATCAGGTCACCTCCTGCTCCTGGCCAGGGGCGGTGCCCGGTGGGCCGGACGCGGTGCGCGACCGGGCTGCCTCGGTGTGACGCGCAGGCTCGCCGGTGGGTTCCACGGACCTCGGTGAGGTGGTCCGCCAGTCGGCGAGCAGCGGCAGCAGGCGGGCACGCCCTCGAGAGCACCGGCTCTTGATCGTGCCGGGCGCACACTCGAGCATCCCCGCGGCCTCGTCGACGGAGTATCCCTCCATGTCGACGAGGACCACCGCGGCCCGCTGATCCGCCGGCAGGGTCCGCAGCGCGGCCAGCACCGCCTGGCGCTGGTCGACCTGCTCCACGTGCTCCTCCACCGAGGGATGCCGGCCCGGAGCAACCGGTTCGGCTGCCTCGGGCAGGGGCTCACTGGCCCGCACCTTGTTCCGCCGCGCCCGGTCGAGGCAGGCGTTGACCACGATGCGGTGCAGCCAGGTCGTCACGGCGGAGTCCCCGCGGAACCCCTCGGCCCGGCGGAATGCCGACAGCAGGGCGTCCTGCAGGGCGTCGGCGGCCTCCTCGGGATCGGCCGTCGTTCGCAGGGCGACGGCCCAGAGACGGTTGCGGTGGCGTCGCACCAGCTCGCCGAACGCGTCGCCGTCGCCCTCGACGTGCCGACGCAGCAAGGTGTGGTCGTCCGGTGGGCCCTCGTCGGTCGGGCGACGGTCGGCCTGCTGGTCGGTGGAGTCGGCGGAGGAGGAGCCGGAGGAGGACCCCCCGGTCATCCGCGCACGACCATCTCCGCGATCGAGCCCTCGAAGTCACCCTCGCCGTTCGGCGGAAGGTCCGTCAGCCACACCACGAGATAGCGCGTGCGCACCGGGTCGTCGCTTGTCACCGATGCCTGCACGGCCTCGTCGGGGGCGGCGGGCTTGGTCGAGACCTCGTCCACCGCCGTGAGGTCGTCCACGGTGTCAGGCGGGGACGACGCACCCGGGTCCGCGTACACGGTGAACGCGGTCGGCCCGCCGCTCAGGGTCAGGTCGACCGTGGTCACCTCGCGCTGCTGCCCGAGGTCGATCAGCAGCCCGACACCGTCCTTGAGATTGCCGAGCGCGGAGAAGTTGAGATAGGTGGAGGTCGTCCAGGCCGTGGTCGGATCGCCGTCATGGGCTGCCGGCACCTCATCGGGGTTCTCGGCGCCATCGTCGCCCTGGGGGTCGAAGTCGCTGACGGCGGCGATCTGCAGTGGCTTGGCGCCGTCCGGGTCCGCGGACGACCGAGTAGAGCTCGGTGCACTCCTGTTGTCGGGCTCGAAGGTGGGCAGCACACCCGAGCCCACCTGGGAGACCAGGATCCCGAGCACGACCGTCAGCGCCACGAGCAGGGCGACACCGACCCACACCGGCAGCCGTGCGCCGGTGTGCGGCGGTGGCGGATCGGGGGTGGCGGACGGCGCAGACGGTCCCGTACGCGGAGGGAGCACCTGGTGGATGGCGGGTGGTGGCCCGGTGGGGTCCGGGGCGGTCGGGAGCACTGAGTGCGGCGTGACGACGTCGTCGGCGTAGGCCTGAACGGTCTCGGTGCCGTCGGAGAGCCCGGCCAGCACCAGGGCCACGTCGTCTGCCGTCGCGAGCGGCGTCGCATGATGGCGCGGCGGGGTCCCGAGGATGCGGTCGACGACATCGTCCACCGCCGGCGGCACCCCGGCCCGTACCTGCCGGGGACGCAGCAACCGCCCGTGCTCGGTCGGGGCAGACGGCAGACCGAGGTCACGGCCCCCCGGCCAGCGGGCGACCAGGCAGGCGTAGAGCAGCCGCCCCAGCGCCGTCACGTCGGCCTGCCGGGCCTGTTCCGCGTGCTCCGCCTGGCGGTGGTCGGACGGCTCCCCGCCCGGGTTAGGCGCGCCGTTCGCGGCTGCGGCCGACAACCCGGGGGAGGTCCCGGCGGTGCTCCCGCTCGGGGCTCCGGCCGGCGGCGCGGGGGCGGAGATGCCTCCGGCCGGTGCCCCCGGTGCTCCGGTCCCCGGTGCAGTCGCGGGTGCGTGCAGTGCCAGGTCGGTGGCCAGGCCGAGCACCCGGATGGCCCCGTTGTGCTTGACGATGATGCGGGACGGGTCGATGCGCCCGTGCTGGACGCCCACCCGGTGCGCAGCGGCGAGCGCCTCGGCGACCTCACGCACCAGCTCGACCGCGCGCGGTGCGGGGAGCGGTCCTTGCTGCAGCACGGTGTCCAGGGCGACGCCACGGGCCCATTCCCGGACCACGTACGTGTTGTCCGCCTCCCTGGCGGCGTCGAGAACGCGCAGGAACCGGGGGTCGTCGACCGCGGTGGCGGCCCGTGCGGCCATGAGGAAGGCGACGCTCGAGTCGTCGTCGCTGGCGATCACCTGGACGCTGACCGAGCGGTCGAGGATGCGGTCCAGGGCGCGCCAGGTCTGCGATCTGGGGGTCTCGCCCACCAGATCCTCGATCCGGAAGCGCCCGGCGAGCTGTGTGCCGGGGCTCAAGGTGTCCGCGTGCACCGTCCCTCGTCCCGCGCGTCGTTGCGTCGTCGGTCGTCCTCGCCATGGTAGATGCGCAGGCGCGGACGCGGCGCTGATTCGCTCGCCCGGGCTCGACTATCGGCGAGTCACCGCTGCCAGCAACGCCCGCACCTCGCGCAGCCCCAGCAGCGGCGCAACGACCAGGTAGGTCAGCGCACCGATGCCACCGGCGCCGACGAGAACGACCAGCGCCGCCCCGGCATCGCCGCTCGCCACTCCCACCTGCTCGAGCAGGACCGGAAGGCCCAGCATGACCAGGGCGGACGCCACGCACGCGGCGACCAGTCGGGCCGTGAACGCAAACATCGTCCGGTCCCCCAGCCCCCCGATCCGGCGCGACAGCACCAGCGTCGACGCGACCGACCCGACCAGGTACGCAACGCCGTACGCCAGAGCCAGCCTGGTCGCGATCTGGTCCGTCGGTGCATCGCGGGTGAGGGCGATCGCGGCGGCGATGTTCGACCCTGAGACCCCGAGCTGGACCAGGAAGGGCGTGCGCGTGTCCTCCCGGGCGTAGAAGCCGCGCAGCATGAGGTAGTGCACCGTGAACAGCACGAGCCCGGGCGCGAACGCCATCAGGGTCCAGCCGATCGGCGCCGTGCCGCCGTCCAGGGCGCCGTAGGAGAACAGCACGACGGCGAGCGTGGACCCAAGGCATCCGAGGGCCACCGCCATCGGGACGATCGCCACCAGCACCAGCCGCAGCGTGGACCGCAGCTCGTCGCGCATCCGCGCCGTCTCGCCGTCCACCGAGAGTCGGGACAGCAGCGGCATCGTGGCCGTGACCAGCGACACCGTGATGATGGCGTGCGGCACCTGGGTGACCAGGAAGGCTCCCTGGTAGACGGCGACCCCGTTGGAGCCGCCACCAGTCAGCGCCGCCTCGGTGGACGAGCCGGTGGCGAGCCTGGTCACCACCACGAACGACACCTGGCTGGCGATCACGAACCCGAGCGTCCAGGAGCCCAGCCGAAGGGTGCGGCCGAGCCCGACACCGCGCAGGTCGCGGCGGAACCGGAAGGTGAAGCCCGCCGACCGTGCGTAGGGCACCAGCACCAGGGCCTGGATGGCGATGCCCAGGGTCGCGCTGGCGCCGAGCAGCACCTCCTGAGCGGTGGTGAAGCCGTCGCTGCCGTCGGAGGTTCCCCAGATGGCGGCGTAGGTGCCGAGGGCGGCGCACGCGACGACGTTGTTGACGATCGGCGCCCACATCATCGGACCGAAGCGCTCACGTGAGTTGAGCACCTGGCCCACGAGCACGAAGACCCCGTAGAAGAAGACCTGAGGCATGCACCAGAACATCAGCGCGTACGCGGACTGGCGCTGGGCGGCGAGCTCGGCCGTGAACAGCTCGGCGCTGAAGATCACGTGCGCCAGGACCGGTACCAGAGCGGTCAGGGCCGCGGTGGCGCCCACCAGGACCAGGACACCGAGGCTCAACAGCCGCTCGGCGAAGGCCTCCCCGCCATCGGCGTCGGACCGCATGGCCCGGACGAGCTGAGGCACCAGCACCACGTTGAAGATGCCGCCGGCGACCAGGATGTACATCGAGTTCGGCAGCGTGTTGGCGGTCGCGAAGATGTCGGCATCCAGTGACTTGCCGAGCACCGCGAGCAGCAGCGCACTGCGGACGAACCCGGTCAGCCTCGACACGATGGTCCCCGCGGCCATCAGGGCGCCGGCCGACAGCAGTCGGCTCCGGTCGCGTTCCGGTGATCCCTCGGAGTCCGGGTCGGGTCCGCCGGTCACGTGCCGGCCACCGCGCCGGGCCGGGCGGATCGGCTGCGGATCCGGGTCAGCACCCGGCGGGTGATCGCGATCAGGAGGAGCAGCCCCGCCACGGCGACGACGACCCAGATGACCACCCCGACGATGCTCGAGCGCACGGAGAAGTCGAGCTGCCGCCCGAACTGCTCGCCGCCCTTGGTGACGAGCACCACTTGTCCCCTGGCCACCTGGTTGCCGTCGGCCCGGGTGTCGACGAAGACGGTCTGGCGCTGTCCGGGACCCACGGTCACCGGGTCACCGGTCTGGAACTGGAGCCCGCGGGCGAATGCCTTGGCCCGCACTCCCACGGTGATCGAACGGTCGAGGCCGTTGGTGATCGACACGCCGAAGCGGCCGCGAGAGCTGGAGAGCGTCACGAACGACGGCCCCTCCAGTCGCACTTTGCCGAGCTCGCGTTTCAGGGCGGACGCAGCGCGCTGCGTGACCGCCAGCCGTCGGGCCGCGTCGTCGTGGCCGTACCGGGACATGCCCAGCGCGGCGGCCGCGGAGTACCACGCGGCCAGGTCGGGGTCGCCCCCCACCAGGGCGGACAGCGTGGAGGTTCGGCGCGCGATGCTGGCGGAGGCGTCCACGAGCTCGGGGTCGAGCAGGGCCGCTGAATCGCTCTGCGGTGCCGGTTCCGCCTCGGCGACGCCGCCGGAGTACCGCGTCGACCTCGCCAACAGGGTGTCGACCGGCGTCGGCCGCAACCACGGCGTCCGTAGGCCGGCGAAGAACCCGGAGTCGTTCCAGAACGGGCCGGGGTTCCAGTCCGGTGGAGGCACGAAGAGGGCTGACGCGGGGCTCCCGGCGCCCGCGGTGCCGCCCCGCATCGACAGCAGCGCTGTCTCGGACAGCAGGCGCTGGCGCATCTGCAGCGCGCTGTAGCGGTCCCCCGGCGCGGGCCCGCCGGCGGCGAGGGCCGGATCGGCGACCAGCACCGGCAGGTCGCCGTCGTCGACCGTCGTCGGCACACTCAACGCGACTCCCTGGCCGGCGTCCCACTCGCGCAGCCGTTCGGAGGAGAGCACCGCGACCGGATCGTCGGCGGCTCCGGCCAGCGCGACCAGCGTGCTGGCACCGACCCGCTCCGGCTCGGTGAAGGCAAGGGTGGGCGCGTCCCCATCCAGCACGCGTTCCGTGGTGAGCCGGCCGGCACGCAGGATCGCTCGCCGCAGCCGCGGGGTGGCCTGCTCGGCCACGGTGAGGCGGTCAGGTTCGCCGTAGCCGGTGACCCAGCCCGCGGACTCCCACAACGCGGCTACGTCCTGCAGCCAGTCGCCCGCCTGTGGCGAGGCCCCGGACACGACGTCCGTCGTGTCGCCGGATCCCGATGCCTCGTCCGTGGCCGCCGGTGGACCGAACCTGCCGGCCGCGAGGGCCTCGGCGGCGTCCAGCAGAGCCGGGTCGGCCACCAGCGACACCGGGACGTCCCCCGCCTGAGCGGCGAGATCCACCATGGAGCGCAGACGACCGCCCTGGGCCAGGGACGCACGGAGACGGTCGGCGTGCACGTAGGTGCCGTTGCTCCGTCGGAGCAGTTCCTCGCGCAGGGGCCACAGCAGTCCGACGGCGATGCGGCGCGGCCGCTCCTGGGCTGCCGGCTGCCTCAGGGGCACGAACGTGCGGGCGCGGGCGACCGCGTTGACGGGGTCGCGGATACCGCTCTCGTCGGTGGCGAGTATCTGCACGCCGACCGTGTAGACGCCCTCGGCCCCGGTGATGTACACGCCATCGGTCCCGATGGTCTTGAGCGTCGCCCAGGGCACGTCGAGGGAGAACTCCGCCGAGGCGCCTCGCTCCAGGCTTCCCAGCCTGGAGAAGCTGCCGAACTCGGTGAGCCGCTCGCCGATGTACGACTCGGGCGGGCTCTCGGCCGCGGCGGCCAGCTCCGAACGGGATGTCAGAGGGTTCGTCGAGATCACCAGGTACGCCTGGAGCTCGCTCCAAACCTGATCGTCCACGTTCGTCACGACGCCGTCGATCTGCAGGGGGGAGCCGGGTCGCAGTGCCGACGGGGTCACGGAGGTGATCTCGATGCTGAGCGGTGGGTCCTCCTGAGTCGCTGCTGAGGCGGACGTGGCGGACAGTGCGGCCAGGGGCACCGCCAACGCCGCCGCCAGCACCAGCACCAGCATCAGCACCATCGACACCACCGACGCGGTCCGCACCACCGCCTGCAGCTCCGCCGGCAACACCGCCCGGCACACCCCCCTCAGGCCGGACGGCAGCAGCATCCGCGGAGAGCCGGGGACCGCACACCGGGGCGGGGGGGCGAGCGGCGGCAGAGCCGACCGCCTCGGCACCGGGGGATGGTGCACGGCGTCATCGCCCGCGCTGCTGGCCGGTGGACATCCGGTCATGCTAGACGCCGGGCAGAGAGCGACGGTGCTCTCCGCGCCGCCACTACAGTGGTCGCCCGTGCCCGCCACTTCACCCCCGCCCTCGTCCGCGGTGCACGCGGCGAGCGCGCCGGCCGAGGTCGTCGACGGCATCCTGGCGGCGGCGCCCGTCGTGGTGGAGCTGGCTGAGCAGTTCGCCGCCCGCGGGCACGAGCTGTCGGTGGTGGGAGGGCCCGTGCGGGACGCCCTGCTCGGACGACTCGGCCGCGCCGGCATGGACTGGGATCTCGCCACCTCGGCCCGCCCCGACGCGACCGAGGATCTTGCCGCCGGCTGGGCCGACGCGGTGTGGACCGTCGGCCGGGAGTTCGGCACCATCGGCATGCGCAAGGGCGACCTCCATCTGGAGGTGACGACCTACCGTTCCGACGCCTACGCCCCGGCCTCGCGCAAGCCCGAGGTGCTGTTCGGCGACAGTCTCGAGGGCGACCTCGCCAGGCGCGACTTCACGATCAACGCGATGGCGGTCGACATCGCCGGCCGGCGCCTTGTCGACCCGTTCGGCGGTCGCGCCGACCTCGTGGGAGGGGTTCTGCGCACGCCGGGGACGCCGGAGCGGTCGTTCAGCGACGACCCGCTCCGCATGCTGCGGGCAGCGAGGTTCGCCGCCCAGCTGGGTGTCCGGGCAGCCGACCCGGTGGTCGCGGCCATGCGCGACCTGGGCGAACGGATCACGATCGTCTCGGCCGAGCGGGTGCGCGACGAGCTGGTCAAGCTCATCTGCGCGTCCGACCCTCGCGCCGGACTCACCCTGCTGGTGCGTACCGGCCTCGCAGACCAGGTGCTGCCGGAGCTTCCGGCACTGCGGCTGGAGCGGGATGAGCACCATCGGCACAAGGACGTCTACGAGCACACGTTGACCGTTCTCGAGCAGGCGATGGCGCTCGAGTCGCGGCTCGGTGACGGTCCGGACCTGGTGGTGCGCCTGGCGGCGCTCATGCACGACATCGGCAAGCCCCGCACCCGCCGCTTCCAGCCGGACGGCTCGGTCACCTTCCATCACCACGACGTCGTCGGCGCGAAGCTGAGCCGCAAGCGGATGCGCGCGCTGCGATTCTCCAACGACGTCACCGACCAGGTGGCACTGCTGGTGGAGCTGCACTTGCGCTTCCACGGCTACGGCAGCGGCGAGTGGACCGACTCAGCGGTCCGACGGTACGTACGCGACGCGGGCGACCAGCTGGCCCGGCTGCACGTGCTGACCCGTGCCGACTGCACGACCCGCAACGCGCGCAAGGCCCTCCGGCTGCAGCGGACGTACGACGACCTCGAGCAGCGCATCGCGCGACTGGCCGAGCAGGAGGAGCTGCAGCGGCTTCGGCCGGACCTCGACGGCAACCAGATCATGGCGACGCTCGGTCTCCCGCCCGGACGTGAGGTCGGTGAGGCCTACCGGTTCCTGCTCGAGCTGCGGATGGAGCGGGGCCCCCTCGGTGAGGACGAGGCGCGCCGCGAGCTGCAGACGTGGTGGCGTCACCGCAACGGGTGACCGGGCCGGCGGCGGCTCGAGAGGTCGCTGCGGGCGCGGGCGGTGAGTGCCGCCGTCGCCACCAGAGCGGCGGCGACAGCGGCCATCACCCCGGGCGCCTGTCCGCTCGGAGGCAGTAGCAGGGCGCCGAGGCACGTCGCCGACACCAGCGCGGTGTTGAAGGCCATGTCGTACAGGATGAAGACCCGTCCCCGGAAGTCGTCGTCGATCACTTGCTGGACGAGGGTGTCCGTGCAGATCTTGACCACCTGCCCACCCAGGCTCAGCGCGAAGGCCGCCGCCACCAGCGCCGCCTCGGCGAGACTGGCAGCGAACACGCACTGCGCCAGCGCCCCCATGAGCAGCCCGGTCAGAACCGCGCCGCGGCTCGACCATCGCTCGACGAGCTCCGGGGTCACCGCTGCGGCCAGAACGAAGCCGATGCCGGCCGCGAGGACCACCAGCGAGAACCCGGCGAGCCCGGGCTGCGCCTCGTCGGTGGAGGCGTAGCTGCTGCGGTAGAGCAGGATGCCCGCGGTCAGGGTGAGGGTCGCGCACAGGCGCTGGGCGGCGACCACGGCGATCGCGCCGACGGCCTCCGGTCGGGCGGCCAGATGGCCTGCGGCCGCGCGGAGGCCTGCGACGACCGACCGGGCTCCCCCGCCACGAGCCGAAGTCCGGGGGTGGTCCGGTCCGAGTGCCGGACGGAGGAAGCCCATGCCCACTCCCGCGGCAGCCGCCCAGCCGCCCACCGCCAAGAGCACCAGGGCGGGGCCATCGAGCGCGAGACCAGCCAGGCCTCCGAGGCCGATCCCGCCCACGTAGGCGATGGTGCCCGCGGTCGGCACGACGGCGTTGGCCGGCAGCAGCTGCCGGGCGTCGACCGTGTGCGGCAGGGCGGCGGACAGTCCCGCGAGCAGGAAGCGGTTGACGGCGAAGCCGGCGACGACCACGACGAACAGCAGGGCGTCGGATGCTCCCGCTGCCAGCACGCCGGCGAGCCCCGCGGTGAGCAGGGCTCGGGCCAGCGCGGCCGCGACCAGGACGTCGCGTCGCGACCAGCGGTCGAGGGCCACCCCGGTGAACGGACCGGCGAGCGTGAAAGGGAGCAGCGTGGCCGCGGTCACGGCCGCGATGTCACCCGGCGTGGTCTGTCGGTCGGGCGAGAAGAACAGGAACGACGCGAGCGCGACCGAGACGACACCGTCGGCGGACTGGCTGAGCAGCCGCACCCCCAGCAGGCGACGGAAGGCACCGACCTGCAGCAGCAGCCCCAGGTCGTGAGATGCGCGCACCGTCGCAGTGTGCCTGCCGCTCAGGCGTCGCCGCGGATGAACGCCTCCACGCCGGCCCGGCCCTCGTCGTCCGGACGCTGGCGAGGCGGGGACTTCATGAAGTACGTGGAGGCAGGGTGCACCGGCCCTCCCAGGCCGCGGTCGAGCGCGATCTTCGCCGCCCGCACGGCGTCGATGATGATGCCGGCCGAGTTGGGCGAGTCCCACACCTCGAGCTTGTACTCGAGGGTGATCGGCACGTCCCCGAACGCACGGCCCTCGAGCCGCACGTAGGCCCACTTGCGGTCATCGAGCCATTGCACGTAGTCGCTCGGACCGATGTGCACGTTGCGGGCGCCGAGGTCCTTGTCCAGGTTCGAGGTGACTGCCTGGGTCTTCGAGATCTTCTTCGACTCCAAGCGGTCGCGTTCGAGCATGTTCTTGAAGTCCATGTTGCCGCCGACGTTGAGCTGGTAGGTGCGGTCCAGGGAGACCCCGCGGTCCTCGAACAGCTTCGCCATGACCCGATGCGTGATGGTCGCTCCCACCTGGCTCTTGATGTCGTCGCCGACGACCGGCAGCCCGGCCGCCTCGAACCTCGCCGCCCACTCGGGATCGGAGGCGATGAAGACCGGCAGGGCGTTGACGAACGCGCAGCCGGCATCGATGGCGCACTGCGCGTAGAACTTGTCGGCCACCTCGCTGCCGACGGGCAGGTACGACACCAGCACGTGGGCCTGCGCGTCGCGTAGTGCCTGCACCACGTCGACCGGCTCGTCGCCGGACTCCTCGATGGTCTCGCGGTAGTACCGGCCCAGGCCGTCATGGGTGGGGCCACGCTGCACGACCACACCGGTCGGCGGCACGTCGCAGATGGTCACCGTGTTGTTCTCGCTGGCCCGGGTGGCGTCGGCCAGGTCGAAGCCCACCTTCTTCGCGTCGACGTCGAAGGCGGCCACGAACTCGATGTCGCGCACGTGGTAGCCGCCGAACCGCACGTGCATCAGGCCGGGAACGGTGCTGTCAGGGTCAGCGTCGCGGTAGTACTGCACGCCCTGGATGAGTGAGGTCGCGCAGTTCCCGACGCCGACGACTGCCACGCGGATCGGGGAGCTGGCGGGGGAGGGGGCGGCGGACGTGGGCTGGCTCATCGGAGTCTCCTGGTCATGGTGCCGGGCGTCCGGGCCGATCCCGGTACCGGGGATGGAGAGGGTGACGGCGACGCGGGCTGCGGCGGGCTCGGGCCGGCACGGAGCCGGGCGCGCTCCCTGTCGATCAGTCCGACGAGCCACCGCACCTCGCGATCGACGGTCTCGACGCCGTGCCGGAGCAGCTCGCGCCGGTAGGGGTCGGCGCGTCCGCCGCGGGTGCGCGAGGGTGCGGTCCGGACCTGCTCGAGACGCTCCTCGAGCCGACTGCGCCGACCCTCCAGGATGCGCACCCGCGAGCGCACGTCCGTGGCGCCGAAGAACGCGAAGTGCACCCCGAAGTGGTCGTCGTCCCAGGCGCGCGGGCCCGCGTCGTTCACCAGCTCGGTGAACCGCTCGCGCCCGCGGTCGGTCAGCGAGTAGGTGATGCGGTTGCGGCGCCGCGGTTCGTCGGCGGAGCTGTCGGCGGTGAGGTCTCCGCGGTGCACCAGCGCCTTGAGGCAGGGGTACAGCGTTCCGTACGAGAGCACCCGGCCCCAGCCGAGGAGTCCGGTCACCTGCTTGCGCAGCTCGTAGCCGTGTCTCGGAGCCTCGTCGAGAAGGCCGAGCACCGCCATCTCCAACGCTGTGGCGCGCATGCGGACAGGAACTCCCCACCCTTACGGCAGGGCACGCGGAGCGCGCCCTTGGTCTGTATCGACACGATACATCAGCGGCGGCAGGAGGGCCGTCCCGTCCGGCCGGCGCGACGACCGGCTTGGCCCCGGCGGCCGCCCGTTGGGCAGACTGTCGCGGGTGAGCACCGACGAGGCCGCTGACGCGCAGCCGCGTCGGCCGCGGAAGCGGCGTCCGCTGTGGAAGCGGCTGCTGCTGTGGGCGGGGCTCCTGCTGACCGGCCTGGTGGGCCTGGGCGTCGCGGCGTTCCTCGTCGCGTACCTGGCGATCGACGTGCCGGACCCCAACGCGGACTTCCAGACGGAGACGTCGTACGTCTACTACGAGGACGGCAGGCGGGAGCTCGGTGAGTTCGAGCTGCAGAACCGCCAGCCGGTGACCCTGGCGGAGGTGCCACAGAGCCTGCAGGACGCCGTGATCGCGGCCGAGGACGACAGCTTCTACGACAACTCGGGCATCGATGTGCCGGGGATCGTGCGCGCGGCCTGGAACAACCTGCGCGGCGAGTCGACCCAGGGTGCGTCGACCATCACCCAGCAGTACGTCAAGATCGCCTACCTCAGCAGCGAGCAGAGCTACACCCGGAAGGCCAAGGAAGCCATCCTCGCCCTGAAGATCCAGCGGGAGCTGTCCAAGACCGAGATCTTGGAGGGCTACCTGAACACCATCTACTTCGGGCGCGGCGCCTACGGCGTGCAGGCCGCCTCGCAGGCGTACTTCGGCACGGACGTGGACCAGCTCAACATCGCGCAGAGTGCGCTGCTGGCCACGGTGCTCAACGAGCCCGGAAACCTCGATCCCGCCGAAGGCAGGGGGCTGAACGAGGAGGCCCTCGATCGCTACCGCTACGTGCTCGGACGCATGGTCGAGCTCGACATGCTCGACCAGACCCGCGCCGACAGGCTCTCCCAGGGACTGCCCAGGACGCCGGTACAGCCGCAGGAGGACCGGTTCGGCGGACCGGAGGGCTACCTGCTGGCGATGATCCAGGACGAGCTGCAGGCCGAGGGCTTCACCGCCGAGGAGATCAACGGCGGAGGCCTGGAGATCACCACCACCTTCTCCCGCGACGACATGCGGGCGGTGAAGAGCGCGGTCCGGGCCGAACAGCCGCCCGGGCTGGACGAGCTGCACGTGGCGGTCGCGTCGGTCGAGCCCGGCACCGGGGCCGTCCGCGCCCTGTACGGAGGGCCTGACTACCTGGGCGACGGGAGCGACGCCCAGGTCAACTGGGCCACCGCCGCAGCACAGCCGGGGTCGACGTTCAAGGTCTTCGCGCTGCTGGCCGCGCTGCGCGAGGGATACGGCCTGGGGGCCATCTTCGACGGCAGCTCGCCCTACACACTTCCCGGCACGGGCGAGGCGATCGAGAACCAGGGCGACAGCGGTGGTGTGTCGTACGGAGCGGTGACGTTGCTCACCGCCACCGTCAACTCGGTCAACACCGCCTACGTCGACCTCACCCTCGCACTCGGCGAGGGGATGGAGGGGCCGCAGCGGGTGCTCGATGCCGCCGAGCTGGCGGGCATCCCGCCGGAGGTGCTGCGCGACGTCGATCCGGTGCCGGTGGTGCCCCTCGGCTTCGCGCCGGTTCCACCGGTCGACATGGCCAACGCGTACGCGACCTTCGCGGCCGGCGGCGAGCGGGCCGACTGGTTCACCGTGGAGAAGGTCGTCGACTCCGACGGGCGGACGAGGTACACCCACGACCCCGACCCCGAGCAGGTCATGTCCCCGGGCATCGCGGCGGACATCACGTACGCGCTGCAGCAGGTGGTCACCTCCGGCACCGGCCTGACCGCCTCCGCGCTCACCTGCCCCGCCGCCGGCAAGACCGGCACCGCGACGTCCGACGACTCCGCGGTGTCCTCGTCGTGGTTCGTCGGCTTCTCCCCGAAGCTCTCCACCGCGGTGATGTACGTGCGCGGAGACGGCAACGACGAGCTCCTCGGCTACCTGCCGACCTACTTCGGCGGGGCCTATCCCGCGCAGACCTGGACCGCCGCGATGGAGGGCGAGCTGGCGGGGACCGACTGCGGCGAGTTCCCTCCCCCCGCGTACGTGGGTGGGCCACCGCCCACCACCGCCACTGAGCCGCCCAGCACGACGCCGCCGCCGACCGCCGGGACGACCCAGCCGCCCACCACCACGCGACCGCCCCCGACCACCACCGACCCGCCGCCCACCACGACCGAGCCGCCGACGACCGACCCGGCGACGACCGAGCCAACGCGCACGAACCAGTCACCACCCACGGCCCAGTCCCCGGCGACCACTCGCCCTCCGGGCGACCCGGACCCGCCGGACCCGGACGGCTGATCGACACGCCGCCGGGACACCTAGGCTCGGGGGGGTGGCTCCCGTTCCGCCTGAGGACGTCGTCGCCCCGACCCGCGACGACCCCTTTCTCGCGGCGAGCAGTCCTGTCGTGGGCGGACCGGTCGGCCGGCACGCGCGCGGCCACCCCGTCTGGGTACCCCTGCGGGTGCTGGTGGTCCTGGTCACCGTGGCCGGTCTGGTCTGGCTGGCCCGCAGCGCACCCTGCTCCGACGGCGGTGGCTGGTACGGCAGCGACCCCTTCTCGGATCTGTGCTACAGCGACCTGCCGCGGAGCTACGTCGACAACGGGCACGCGGAGCGGACGCCGCCGTACTCCGACACCGACGGCCGCTACCCGCAGACGACCGCCACGCCTCCGGTGGCCGCCGCGGCCTGGACCACGTCGGTGCTCACGCACGCGCTGCTGGGGTGGCCGGACACGCAGGATCGGGCAGCCCTGCCGGTCTCCGAGCTGGCCGCCACCCCGTCGTTGCAGCAGGAGGCGACGACCTACTTCTTCGTGGCCGCGCTGCTGCTGTTCGGATGCGCACTCGCCACCACGCTCGTGATGGCGGGCGGCTCGGGCCGAAGACCATGGGACGCAGCGGCGTTCGCGGTGGCGCCGGCCCTGCTCCTGACCGGAGTCATCGGCTGGGACCTGCTGGCGGTCGTCTCGGCGGTGGCCGGCTGGGCCGCGTGGGAGCGGGGCCGGCCGGTGGCCTCCGGTCTGCTGCTCGGTCTCGCCGTGGCGACGTCGGTGTGGCCGCTGGCCGTGCTGCTGGGCGTTGCGGTCGTGGCCCCTCGCCAGGGCCGGGCCCGTCACGCTGCCCTGACCATGCTGGCCGCCGTCACCGCCTGGGCCGTCGTCCAGCTGCCGGCGCTCCGGCTGGGAGCGCAGGGCTGGTGGGCCACCATCGACGTCAGGCTCGGGGAGCCCGCCGGCTACGGGTCGCTGTGGGGGCTGGCCGCCGACGGCGGCCGCGCGGTCGCCCCGGGCCTGCTCGGAGTCTGGGTCATGGTCCTCGCGGTCGTGGTGGTCGCCGGCGTCGCGCTGGTCGCCTGGTCCGCTCCGTACTGGCCGCGGCTCGCTCAGGTGAGCCTGCTGCTGCTGGTCGGGTGGCTGGTCATCTGGCCGGTCTACTCGCCGCAGCAGGTGCTCTGGCTGCTGCCGTTCGCGGTGCTGGCGCGACCCCGTTGGCGGGACCTGCTGGTCTGGCAGGCCGGCGAGGCCCTGTACTTCCTGGCCGTCTGGGGGCATCTGTCCGGCGCGACGCTGGACACCGGGGCCGTCGACAAGGCGTACGGCTTCGCCATCGTGCTGCGCATCGCCGCCGAGCTGTACCTCGCCGCCGTGGTGGCCCGCGACCTGCGCCACCCCTCCCTCGACCCTGTCACCCGCCCGCCCGACCCCCCGCACGTCATACAACCCGCCGCCGGTACGCCACCGCCGCGATGACGTCCGGGGGAATCTCGGGCGGCGGTCAGGGGAGGTCGACCGCGTCGAACGTCGTGGTCGTGAACCGCACGTCGACGTCCACCTCCGCCCCGACGGGCGGTGCCGGTACACCGGCGGGAAGGAACAGCAGGCTCACCTGCATGTGGGGTGGCTCCACGAACCAGCGCTGCCTGCCGGCGACCCGGAACGGCGACAGGGCGATGCCCGCCGCGTCCAGGCCACCCCGGCCGAGCGCGACCGCCCGCCGGCGCAGGCCTGTGACCGGCGTCGGTGCCTCGAGCCCGATGCCGTGCGACGTGCCACCGGACACGACCAGCACCGTCCCGGACCGGGTCAGCGCCCGCTGCCGATAGCCCACCCGATCACCGCGCGCCACCTGGTGGGCGTCGAGAACGGTGGCGCCGACCCGCAGTGCCCCACGGTCGCCCAGCCACAGACCGGTGCCGACCCGCGGCACCACCGTCAGCTCCGGACGAGCCCGCCGGAGCCGGTCGACCTGGTCGGCGGACAGGTGCGAGACCCACAGCCGGCGGCTTTCCAGGCGGGACGCCTCCAGGACGGCGGCCCAGTGCTCGGCCTCCGGCTCGCGGTCGCCGGCCAGCGGCAGGTGCAGCGCCAAGCCCTCGAGGCTCAGCCGGCCGCGGCGCACCAGGCCGGCCGCCGCCGACAGGTCGTGTCGCGACATGCCGTGCCGGCCCATCGATGTGAGGACCTCGACGAGGACCCGGGTGCCGGGGTGCGCTCCCAGGGCGGCCAGGTCGTCGAGGCGGCCGACGGTGTTCACCAGGCGGGGGTCGCGCGCCTCCCCCGACCGGACGGCCGGAAGGAAGTCGCGCCAGGGCTCGAGCACCAGCACGTCACCACCGAAGCGGGACAGCACGGAAGGCGCCTCGGCGTACGTCCCGACGGCCACACACCCGACGCCGAGCCACTGGCACCGCCGGGCCAGGCCGGCGAGGCCGAAGCCGTACCCGTTGCCCTTGGCGACAGGCACCAGCTCCGGGCCGTACCGGTCGGCGGTCATCCGGAGGGAGGCGCGCCAGCGGTCGCCGTCGACGTGCAGCGTCAGCGGCATCTGCGCCCCCACCCGCGTCCGGCCCGCACCGGTCAGCGCCGCCGCATGTACAGGTCGAAGGCTGCGTAGAGCGGTCGCGACAACGGCAGGTCCCACTCTCCGGCGTACTCCACCGCCTCCCCCCCGGTGCCGACCTTGAATGTCAGCAGGCCGACGTGCGGGTCGGCCTCCACCAAGGTGTCGGTGATCCCGCGCAGGTCATAGACGGCGGCACCGCCGGCGCGCGCATCCCGCAGCATCTGCCACTGGGCGGCGTTGGACCCGCGCACGTCGCGCTTGGCCGTGGTGGAGGCTCCGTAGGAGTACCAGGCGTGCTCTCCGACCCGTACGAGCACGGTCGCGGCGACCAGATCACCGTCGTGCTCGGCCAGGTACAGGGCGATCCGGTCGGGACTCTCGGCGCCCAGGGCGTCCCACATCGTGCCGAAGTAGGACAGGGGGCGGGGGGTGAACCCGTCCCGGGCGGCCGTCTCCGCGTACAAGCTGTGGAACGCCTCCAGGTCGCCCCGGCCACCCGTGCGCACCGCGACTCCGGCCTTCGCGGCCTTCTTGATGTTGCGTCGCCACTGCTGGTTCATGCCCGCCAGCAGCTCGTCCTCGCTGCGCTGCTGTCCGTCCGGCTGCCGCAGTGGCACCTGGAAGACGTACTGGGGCTGGCCCGCCGTGAAGCCGCCGTCCCGGGCCACCTGCTGCCGCCAGCCGGCGGTGTGCAGCTGGTCGACGACCTGACGGCCGAGAGGCTCGGTGACGTCGGCCGGGACCTCCCCCAGCCGGGTCAGCTCCGGGTCGGCGAGCCCTCGCTTGATCGTTGCCGGCAGCCAGCGGCGGGTGACGACCGGCGGGCCCATCCGGATCCCGAAGGCACCCTGCGCACGGAGGTACGCGGTCATCGGGGACAGCCAGCGGCCGAGGTCGTCGGAGTCCCAGTCGATGAGCGGCCCCTCGGGCAGGTACGCCAAGGTTCGACGGATCCGTGGCAGCTGACGGTGCAGCACCAGCCCGGCACCGACCAGCTCAGCACCGGCGAACCAGCCGAGCGACTCCGCGCGCCACTCGGTCTTGACCCGCCCCCAGGCCGGCGTCTGCAGGAAGCTGGCCGAGCTGCGGGAGCCGACAAGGTCGAGGTGCTGTCGTTCGCTGATCGGGCGGACGGACAGGTCACCCGTGGCGGCAGCACTCACGCTGCGCGAGGCTAGCGGGTGGACGACAGCTGCTCTCTCAGCCAGGTGATGTCGGAGCCCTGTCCCTGGGCTCCGCCGGGCGTCTCCACCACCACGGGAGCACCGGCCGCACGGACGACGTCGGCCAGCGCCACCGGCTCGATCCGGCCCTGGCCGAGGTTGATGTGCCGGTCGGCGCCGGAGCCGAAGGCGTCGCGGCTGTCGTTGGCGTGCACCAGGTCGATGCGGCCGGTGATGCCGCGGATCTCGTCGACGACCGTCACCAGCTCGATGCCGCTCGCGTGCGCATGGCACGTGTCCAGACAGAAGCCCACCCTCCCGGCGCCCACGGGGTCGCCCTCGGCCCGCGAGACCGACTCCCACAGCCGGGCGATGCGGTCGAGGTGCCGGGCCATCGCGTTGTCGCCGCCCGCGGTGTTCTCGATGAGCAGCGGCACCTTGAGGTCGATGCGCTCGACGCACTTGCGCCAGTTGTCGAAGCCTGCCGCCGGGTCGTCACCCTTGGACACGTGTCCGCCGTGCACGATCAGCCCCTCGGCACCGATCTCGGCGGCCAGGTCGATCTGCTGCTGCAGCAGCTTGCGGCTGGGGATGCGGATCCGGTTGTTGGTCGTGGCGACGTTGAGGACGTACGGCGCGTGCACGTACAGCGCGATGTCGGCCGACTCGGCCGCCGAGCGCAGGGCCCGGGCGCCGCCCTCGTACGCGACCGTCGGCTTCTTCCAGCCCTGAGGATCACCCAGGAAGTGCTGCGCGAGGTCGGCCCCGCGGTGGCGCGCCTCCGCAACGGGATCGAGCTGGTCGACGTGCGCGCCGACGCGCTGGGAACCCTGACTCGCGGTCATGTCGCCATCATGACGGCATCTGCAGCGGCCCGTCGGGCCGGGTCGTGGGGAGGGCGGATCGCCCGACTACGGTGGCAGCGCCCGCCCCCCACGACGCCAGCCGAGAGGACCGTCATGACGCAGTCCCCCGCGCCGTCTCCTGTGGACGGCGTCGAACCGGCCGCGCGTGCGTCCGGGCTGACGAAGCTGTACGGGGCGGGTGAGGCGGCCGTCAGGGCCCTCGACCACGTGTCGGTCGACTTCCTGCGGGGCGAGTTCACGGCGGTGATGGGTCCGTCCGGCTCGGGCAAGTCGACGCTGATGCACTGCCTGGCGGCACTCGACACGGTCACGGAGGGCGACGTCGTGATCGGGGGGACGTCGCTGGCCGGCATGTCGGACAAGGCGCTCACCACCCTGCGTCGCGACCAGGTGGGGTTCGTGTTCCAGTCCTTCAACCTGGTGCCGACTCTCACCGCGCGCGAGAACATCCTCCTGCCGCTGGCGATCGCCGGGCGCGAGCCGGACGAGACGTGGTACGACACCGTCATCACCGCAGTCGGACTGGCCGACCGGCTCGACCACCGGCCGGCCGAGCTGTCAGGTGGCCAGCAGCAACGGGTGGCCTCGGCCCGGGCACTGGTGAGTCGCCCCTCGATCGTGTTCGCCGACGAGCCGACCGGGAACCTCGACTCGGTCGCCAGTGCCGAGGTGCTGTCGTTCCTGCGCCGCAGCGTCGACGAGTTCGACCAGACGGTGGTCATGGTCACGCATGACCCGCTCGCCGCGGCCTACACCGACCGGGTCATCTTCCTGGCCGACGGTCGCGTCGTCGACGAGCTGCGCCACCCCACCTCCGACTCGGTGCTGGCGCGGATGGCGGCCATCCAGAGCGAGGCGATGTCGGCTCCACCCGCAGCCCCGGAAGGCTGAGCCGCGGATGCTGCGGGTCACCTGGCGCAACCTTTTCGCGCGCAAGCTGCGCTTGCTCCTGTCCGCGTTCGCGATCGTCCTCGGCGTCGCGTTCGTGGCCGGCTCACTGGTGTTCACCGACACGATCGACCGGGCCTTCGACGACATCGTGTCCGGCTCGGTGTCCGACGTGACGGTGCGCTTCGACGGGGCCACCACCGACGAGAACGGCGGGTTGATCCCCGACGCGCGGTCGATGCCCGCGTCCCTGGTCGACGAGCTCGCGGCCCAGCCCGGCGTGGCCCGCGCCGACGGGACCGTGGAGGGTGTGGGCCTGTTCGTCATCGACTCGGACGGGAAGCTGGTCGGGGGTCAGGGGGCGCCGACGCTGGCCTTCAACTACAACGACGCCCCATCCATCACCGGCGAGCCCGCCGTCACCGTGGTCGAGGGCGAGGAGCCCCAAGGGCGTGACGAGGTGCTGCTGGACGAGCGGACGGCCGAGAACGCCGGCTACGAGGTCGGTGACACCGTCCGCATGGTCACGGCGGGCACCGTGCCGGAGCTCGAGGCCGAGCTCGTAGGGATCGCCGAGTTCGGCGGCGGCGGGCTCGCCGGTGCGTCGCTGGTCCTGTTCGACACACCCACGGCACAGCAGATCTTCCTCGGCGGCAGCGACGTCTTCGACAGCATCGCGCTGACCGCCGAGCCGGGTGTCTCCCAGGACGGGCTGGCAGCGAGTGCCGAGCAGGTGCTTCCCGACGGCATCGAGGCCGCCACGGGCGACGTGGTGGCCGCCGAGACCGAGGAGCTCGTCGGCACGGTCCTCGACTTCCTCAACATCTTCCTGCTGATCTTCGCTGCGGTCGCGCTGGTGGTCGGGACCTTCCTGATCATCAACACCTTCTCGATCCTGGTGGCGCAGCGCAGCCGCGAGCTGGCGCTGCTGCGGGCGCTCGGCGCCTCTCGTCGGCAGGTGACCCGGTCCGTGCTGCTCGAGGCTCTGGTGATCGGGGTCGTCGGCTCGACCCTCGGGCTGGTGCTGGGCTTCGGTCTGGCGATCGCCCTGCGGACGCTCTTCGGCAACTTCGGGCTCGACCTGTCCGGGACGCCACTGGTCTTCCAGTGGACGACGGGCGCGATCGGGTACGCCGTCGGCATCGTCGTGACCCTCATCGCTGCGTACCTGCCGGCGCGGCGGGCCAGCCGGATCGCTCCCGTGGCGGCGATGCGCGACGACATCGCGCTGCCCGAGTCGTCGCTGCGGCGCCGGATGATCGTCGGTGTGGCGCTGACCCTGCTCGGCGCGGGGATGATGGCCGCCGGTCTGGTGGGAGAGGGAAACACCGGCGCCTCCATGGTGGGCATCGGTGTCCTCGGGGTGCTGCTCGGTGTCGCGCTGATGAGCCCGGTGCTCGGGCGACCGGTGCTGCAGGGTCTCGGTGCGGCGTACCGGGCCGTGTTCGGCACCGTCGGCACGCTGGCCCGCGAGAACACGCTCCGCAACCCCCGCCGCACGGCGGCCACCGCCTCGGCGCTGATGATCGGCCTGGCCCTGGTGACCACCATGTCGGTCCTCGGCGCCTCCATCAACAAGTCCATCGAGGTCGCGGTGCAGGAGGAGTTCACGACCGACTACCTGGTGTCGAGCCCCACCTTCCAGCCGTTCTCCACCGGCATAGCCGAGCGCATCCGCGACATCGACGGGGTCGGAGAGGTGGTCCAGCAGCAGAGCCTCGGGTCCGAGATCGACGGCGACGGCTCCTTCATCAACGCCGCCGACGGCGGTGCCGTGGCCGAGGTCTACGACATCCCGGTGGTCACGGGCACTCTCGACGTCAGACGCGGCGGCATCGCCGTGTCGGAGCAGAAGGCCGACTCCCTGGGCGTCGCCGTCGGCGACACGGTGACGCTGACCTTCCCGGCCGGTGACCAGGAGGCCGAGGTCCAGGGCGTGTACGAGCAGTCCAACATCCTGAACGACGCCCTGGTGCCCCTGTCGACGCTCGCGGCCGCGCAGATCCCCCGCCAGGACTCTGTCGTCAGCGTCAACGCCGCCGAGGGCACGTCCCCGGATGAGCTGGGCACGGCGCTGGACGACGTGGTCGCCGACCTGCCGATCGTGACCGTGCAGAACCAGGAGGACTTCACCGAGGCGCAGCGGGCGTCGGTCAACACGCTGCTCTACCTCATCTACGCCCTGTTGGGGCTGGCGATCGTCATCGCGGTGCTCGGCATCGTGAACACGCTCGCGCTCAGTGTGATCGAGCGCACCCGTGAGGTGGGCCTGCTGCGGGCAGTGGGACTCAGCCGGCGGCAGCTGCGGCGCATGGTGCGCCTGGAGGCGATCGCGATCGCCGTGCTCGGCGCGGTGCTCGGCATCGTCATGGGCCTGGTGTTCGGGGTGGTGCTGCAGCAGGCGCTGGCCGACCAAGGCATCACCGACCTGGCAGTGCCGATCTGGCAGCTGGTCCTGTTCGTGGTCGTGGCCGCCGTCGTCGGGGTACTGGCAGCCGTGCTGCCGGCCCGGCGGGCCGCCAAGCTGGACGTCCTCAGGGCGATCACGACCGAGTAGGGCAGCTGTCGGCCCACCGCTTGCCGGCCGAAGGACGTGCGCGGCCGCCGATCGCCGCCTACCCTGGCGACCCGAGCCTTTGGAGGCGATGATGGGCATTTTCAGAGGTGCGATGAAGGGCGGTCTGACGGCGAAGGCCGCTCAGGTCGCGAAGCGCGAGGCGAGCAAGCCCGAGAACCAGGCGAAAGCCAAGAGCGCGCTGTCCCGGTTCACGTCCGGCCGGAAGGCGAAGAAGAAGGGCTGAGAGCCCCGGGGGTCGTCCGAACGGATGGTCGTACCCGTCGGGCGGCCGGAGTTCTCGGCGATCGGCACGGCGCCAGCGCGGCCCGACCACACTTGGTAGCCCATGACGTCTGCACCGATACCCCCGGAGCGGCGCGGCCGGCACCGCGCGGATGCCGTCACGCAGCTGCGTGACGACTACGGCATCGGGCAGGCGGCCACCTCGGCCGGCACCGACGACGACCTGCTGCGGTTCACGGCCGCAGCCGCCCGCCGGGCACTGGGCGCCAGCTCGGTGTCGATCGAGCGGGTCGAGCTCGACCACGGCTCCGTGGTCGTCCTCGTCAACGAGGGCGACCTGGCGCCCACAGAGGTCGAGTTCCCCGAGCGCGAGGTCTACCCCCTCGACCAGTACGTCGTTGCCCGCGTCATGGAGGACGGCGGTACCGGCCTCGTGGTCTCGGTGGACGATACTGAGGCGGACCTGGCCGAGATCCAGCTGCTGCGCGACCTCGGCAAGTACTCCTCGGTGCAGGTGCCCATCCGGCTCGGGGGCAAGGTGTGGGGGATCCTGTACGCCACCCGGTCCCACGGCCTGGCGGCCTTCACCGCTGCCGACATGGAGTTGGCGCAGGCCGTCGCGTCCCAGGTGGCCGCGGGCCTGGCCGTCGGCGCCCATGTGCGCCGGGTGTCGGAGCTGGCCCTGCTCGACTCCCTCACCGGTCTGGCCAGCCGGGCAGCGGTGGAGGAACGGCTGACAGCGGCTGTCGACGGCCACGTCGCCGATGGCCGGACCGTGACCGTGGTGATCTGCGACGTGAACGGCCTCAAGCGCGTCAACGACGAGCGTGGCCACCCGGCGGGCGACCGGCTCCTGGTCCGGTTCGGTGAGCTGTTCGGCGTCACCGCCGCCCGCCTGCCGGGGGCTCTCGCGGGACGCCTCGGTGGCGACGAGTTCTGCCTGGTGGTCGAGCACGCCGACCCCGACGACGTGATCGACGTGGTCACGGACCTCTGCCGACGGGCCGCGTCGCTGCCCGGTGGCGAGGGAGTCGCCTGCGGGATCGCGTCCACCGCCGACGACGTCGGCCGGATCGCCAGCGCGGGCGACCTGGTCCGGCTCGCCGACGGCGCGCAGTACCGGGCCAAGCGCAACGCGGACCGCATGCCCGTCGTGGCCGGGCGGACCCTGGCGGTGCCGCCGCCGCGGGCCGCCGGTGCGGCCGCGGGCTCCGACCGGCGCACGTACCGCAGCACCGTGCTGTCGGATGCCGGGTTGGCGGCGGTGCTGGAGGAGACGGTGGGCCTTCTCGACGACGAGCCCACCGGGGATCCCGCCGAGCGCCTGGCGCTGGTGGGCGACGCCGTGTCCCGGCTGACCGACGCGGCCTCGTGGTGGATCTCCGCGGCGCCGCGAGGCGGCCGGATGCTCACCGACTGCAGGCACGGCACGTACCGGGCGCCCCGGCACCCCGGTGCCGACAAGGAGCGCTTCTTCATGCCGGAGACGCCGGTGAACCTCGCGGACTACCCCGAGACCCTGCGGGCGACCCGTGGCGGCTGGTTCAGCGCGTCGGCCGACGACGAGGCCGCCGACCCGAGCGAGCGTGCCTTCCTCGTCCAGGGCGGGTACACGCGTGTGGTCGGTGCAGGTGGCCCCGGCGGCGGACAGGACTGGCTGCTGGAGATCTACCTCGACGCCGACTCCGGGCCGGTGCCCTCCGGACTCGGCCCTGCGCTGCGTGCGCTGGTCGCGCTGGCGCTCAGCGGGCGACGGCGGCCCGTGGCGGTCTGACCAAGGCTGTGGACGGCGATTCGCCGCGGTGTGTCGGGCTCGGCTAGACTCCGACGTCGGCCTGGCACCAGCCGGGACCGACTGCCCCTGTCCGAGGCTCGCGCCGGTGGCGCGCGCTCCGAGGCCGGATGCCACAGCCCTCCTGTCACGGAGAGACCGTGACCGCGCAGACCGTAGGAGGTGGAGACTGCTGTGCGTCACTACGAACTGATGGTCATCCTCGACCCCGATCTCGAGGAACGCACCGTCGCCCCGTCGCTCGACCGCTACCTGGGTCTCGTGCGCCAGGACGGCGGCACGGTCGACAGCGTCGACGTGTGGGGTCGGCGCCGGATGGCGTACGAGATCAACAAGCGCGCCGAGGGCATCTACGCGGTGGTCGAGCTGACCGCCGAGCCAGCCACGGTCAAAGAGCTTGATCGCCAGCTGACGCTGAACGAGTCAGTGATGCGGACAAAGGTCATCCGCCCCGACGCTCGCTGAGCGTCCCGGCTCGAGAGATCACGGAGGACTCATGGCAGGCGAGACTGTCATCACCCTCGTCGGCAACCTCGTCGACGACCCGGAGTTGCGTTTCACTCCGTCCGGCGCGGCCGTGGCGAACTTCCGCCTGGCCTCGACGCCACGTATCTACGACCGCCAGTCGGGTGACTTCAAGGACGGCGAGTCCCTGTTCCTCACCTGCTCGGTGTGGCGGCAGGCGGCTGAGAACGTCGCCGAGTCGCTGCAGAAGGGCATGCGCGTCATCGTCCAGGGCCGGCTGAAGCAGCGCTCGTACGAGACGCGTGAGGGCGAGAAGCGCACCGTGTTCGAGGTCGACGTCGACGAGGTCGGCCCGAGCCTGCGCAGCGCTACCGCCAAGGTCGCCAAGGTGCAGCGCGGCGGCGGGGGCGGTGGATACGGCGGCGGGCAGCCGGGCGGGCAGTCCGGCGCGCCGTCCGGTGGCACCGACCCCTGGGCCACCGGTGCCGCATCCGGCGGGTCGGGCGCCGCACCGAGCAATGACCCCTGGGCGGCCGGTGGCAGCACCTCCGACGACCCGCCGTTCTGACGTTCCGCGACATCCAAGGAGCACCGAGCACATGGCCAAGCCAGTACTTCGCAAGCCGAAGAAGAAGCAGAACCCGCTCAAGGCGGCGAAGGTCACCTACATCGACTACAAGGACACCACCCTGCTGCGGAAGTTCATCTCCGACCGCGGCAAGATCCGCGCTCGCCGGGTCACGGGCGTGACCGTCCAGGAGCAGCGTCAGATCGCCGCGGCCATCAAGAACGCCCGCGAGATGGCGCTGCTGCCCTACACCTCAGCCACTCGCTGAGCGGGAGGACGACATGAAGCTCATCCTCACTCACGAGGTCGACGACCTCGGGGCACCCGGCGACATCGTCGACGTCAAGGACGGGTACGGCCGCAACTTCCTGATCCCGCGCGGCTTCGCCGTGCGCTGGACCAAGGGCGCCGCCAAGCAGATCGACTCCCTCAAGAAGTCGCGCGAGCTGCGCGAGGTGCGCGACCTCGGGCACGCCGAGCAGATCCGCGACCAGCTCGAGGGCCTGACCGTGCGGCTGCCGGCGCGGGCCGGCGAGACGGGTCGGCTGTTCGGCGCCGTGACGGTCACCGACATCGCCGGCGCGATCAAGGGCGCCGGCGGCCCCGAGGTCGACCGTCGTCGCATCCAGGTGGCTCAGCCGATCAAGTCCCTGGGCAGCCACCAGGTGACGGTGCGCGTGCACGACGAGGTCGCCGCCAGCGTGCAGGTGGAGGTCGTCGCGGCCTGACCGGCCGGTCGTGCCCGGGCTGGTCCCGGGTCAGCTCGCCATCCGCACCGCGCCGGTGACGAGCCAGTGCCCCGAGCGTTCGCGCAGTACGAGGGTGACCGCGCGCGCGACCATCCAGGCTCCGTACGCCGCCCACAGCCACCCGAGCCCCGCGCCACTGGCCAGGACGAGAAGCGCACACGGCACGTAGGCCACCAGCGTGATGATCCCTGCCCAGGCGAGATAGCGGCCGTCGCCCGCGCCGATGAGCACTCCGTCCAGGACGAAGACGACCCCCGAGACCGGTTGCACCAGCGCCACCGCGACGAGCGCACCGACGGTGGCGGCCCGGACGCCCGGGTCGGAGGTGAAGGCCCAGGCAAGCCAGGGGCTGGCCGCCAGCAGCGCGAGCCCCGCGAGGGTCCCCGTGACGAGACCCCAGCCGAGCATCCGTCGGGCGGTGCGGCGGGTCTCGTCGACCTGGCCGCCGCCCAACCTCCGCCCCACCATTGCCTGCGCTGCGATGGCGATGGCGTCGAGCCCGAAGGCCAGGGCAGAGACCACCGTGACCGCGATCTGCTGGGCCGCCAGCGAGGCCGCCGGCATGGTGCTCGCGATGACGGTGGCGAGCAGCAGCACGAGCCGCAGGGACAGGGTGCGCACGAAGAGCGCCACCCCGAGTCGGACGGCGTGCAGGACGGCAGGAGGTGCAGGCCACAGGTCGGCGCCGTAGCGGCGGGCGGCGCGCACGACGACGACGACGAGCGCAGCGGCTGCCCCGATCTGGGCCAGGGTCGTGCCCAGCGCCGAACCGGCCAGACCGAGCCCCAGCCCGTAGACCAGCACGATGTTCAGCACGATGTTGGCGATGTTCGCCGCCACGAGCACGACCAGCGGCGTCCGGGTGTCCTGCAGGCCGCGCAGCACCCCCGTGGTCGCCAGCACCACGAGCATGGCCGGGATCCCCGGCGCCGCCACCAGCAGGTAGGTCCCCGCCTGTGCGGCAACCGCGTCGGGGACGGCGAACAGGCCGGGCAGGGCGCGGGCGCTGATGGCCAGGCCGACGGCGAGCGTGGCCCCGATGCCGAGGGCGAGCCAGCTGCCCGCCACGCCGTCGGCCAGCGCGCCCCGCAGGTCGCCTGCTCCCAGCCGCCGGCCGACGGTCGCGGTGGTGCCGTAGGCCAGGAAGACGCACAGCCCCACCAGGGTCTGCACCACGATGGCCGCCACCGCGAGGGCGGCCAGCGGCGTGGTTCCGAGATGTCCCACCACCGCCGTGTCAGCCAGCAGGAACAGCGGCTCGCTCACCAGCGCCGCGAAGGCCGGCACCGCGAGCCTGAGCATCTCGCGATCCTCGGCCGGCACGCGTAGACGTCGCACGCCCCTGCTCCTCTCCGCAGCTGCTGGGGAAAACCTCGGTCGCCGAGCTCGGTCAGGGCGGCACCACCCACTTCGTGCCGGTTGTGCCGAAGGGTCCGGGGCGGTGGCCGAAACCCTGCGAACTTTCTTTGGTCCACACATCGGGAAGCGCATCTGTGCAGGTCAGCGCGCTGCTCACCGGCGATTGCGCCCTGCGTCCACAGCGTGCCGCACAGGCTGTGCACAGTCATTGGCCCCCTTCTCCCCAACCAGCCGCGGTTCATCCACAACCCCTGTGGACCGGCTGCTGTCCTCCTGGTCCGCTCGCCCGTAGCGTCGCGTCCTGTCCGGCAGGTCCGGGGGCGTCCGGCAGGTCCGGGGGCGCCAGCGGTCAGCGGCGGCTGTCGGTGGGGGGAACTAGCGTGCATGTCGGCGGTCGAACCTGTGTTCGGACGAGGAGTCGTCGGTGAGTGTCGCGGAGTTCCGAGGAGCTGGCCGGCCCGACCCCGATGACGCCTACGGCGAGCCGGTCGACCAGCGCTTCGGCGACCGTACGCCTCCGCAGGACCATGCCGCCGAGCAGTCGGTGCTGGGCGCCATGCTGCTGAGCAAGGACGCCATCGCCGACGTGGTCGAAGCGGTCCGTGGCAGCGACTTCTACCGGCCGGTACACGAGACGATCTTCGACGCGATCCTGGACCTGTATGGCCGCGGCGAGCCTGCCGACCCCCTGACGGTCGCGGCCGAGCTCACCCGGCGCGGTGAGCTGGGGCGCATCGGCGGGGCCGTCTACCTGCATACCCTCACCGCCGGGGTGCCGATCGCCACCAACGCCGGCTACTACGCCGAGATCGTGCGGGAGAAGGCGATCCTGCGCCGGCTCGTCGACGCGGGGACCAAGATCGCCCAGCTCGGCTACGCCGGCGAGGGACAGGTCGACGACGTTGTCGACCGGGCCCAGGCCGAGGTCTACTCGGTGACCGACAAGCGCACGAGTGACGACTATGCGCCGCTGCGAGACATTCTCGGACCGACGCTGGACGAGATCGAGGCGATCGGCGCCCGTGACGGCCGGATGGTCGGGGTGCCGACCGGCTTCTTCGACCTCGACGAGCTCACCAACGGCCTGCACGCCGGGCAGATGGTCATCGTGGCGGCGCGGCCCGCCATGGGGAAGTCGACGATGGCGCTCGACATCTGCCGCTCCGCCTCGATCAGGCACCAGATGGCCAGCGTCATCTTCTCGCTCGAGATGAGCCGTACCGAGATCAGTATGCGGCTGCTCTCGGCCGAGGCGAGAATCCCTCTGCACCACATGCGCAACGGCCACATGAGCGACGACGACTGGCAGCGGCTGGCCAGCACCATGGCCAAAGTCTCCGAGTCGCCGCTGTTCATCGACGACAGCCCCAACATGACGATGATGGAGATCCGGGCGAAGGCCCGCCGGCTCAAGCAGCGCCACGACCTGCGCCTCGTCGTGGTCGACTACCTGCAGCTGATGACCTCGGGCAAGCGGGTCGAGAGCCGGCAGCTGGAGGTCTCGGAGTTCTCGCGCCAGATGAAGCTGCTGGCCAAGGAGCTCGAGGTCCCGGTCATCGCGGTGAGCCAGCTCAACCGGGGCGCCGAGCAGCGCACCGACAAGCGGCCGATGCTCAGTGACCTCCGTGAGAGCGGATCGCTCGAGCAGGATGCCGACATGGTGATCCTCCTCCACCGCGACGACCTGTACGAGCGCGAGTCCACCCGCCCCGGCGAGGCCGATGTGATCGTCGCCAAGCACCGCGCCGGGCCCACCGCCAACCTCGTCGTCGCGTTCCAGGGGCATTACTCGCGCTTCGTCGACATGCAGCGCGGCTGATGCGGATCGCACCTCCAACGACTCCGCCCCGCCCCGGTGCGACGTGCGCATGATTCCGCGGTATCACTCCCGGCCATGTCCGCTCGGCGCGGCCTCCTCGGTCGCGTCCGGGCCACGCGCGGCTCGCACGACAGCCGGCAGCAACAGCAGCGACAACCCGGCGCCACACCAGCCCAGCAGGCCGAACCCGCCGATCGCGACGACGACTCCGCTGCCCATCCCGCCCGTCGCACCCCCGAGTGCGACGACGAGATCGACATTGCCCTGCGTACGGGCACGCTCGCCGGCCGGGGTCACGTCGGTGAGCATCGCGGTGCCGCCGACCAGCCCGAGGTTCCAGCCCAGTCCGAGCAGAGCCAGCGCCACAGCGAGCAGGACGACGGAGTCACCGGGTGCCACGGCGGCCACCACGCCGGCGGACAGCAGCGTCAGCCCCGCCAGTGCCAGGACGGGTGGGCGGCCGTACCGGTCGGCGAGCCATCCGCTCAGCGGGGACGGGAGGTACATGAACGCGACGTGGACTCCGATCACCACGCCGACCGGGCCCAGCCCGTGGCCGTGGTCGCGCAGGTGCACAGGAGTCATGGTCATGACCGCGACCATGACCAAGGTGGTGAGGACCATCGCCGTCGCGGCCAGGGCCACGCTGCCCGTGCCGAGACGGGGGCGGACGTCGGCTCCGGCCGCGGGCTCACCGACAGCCGTGACTGCGGTGTCTCTGTCAGCAGTGTCACCGACAGCGTGGTCACCGGCAGCGGGCTCGTCAGCGACGGGACTCCGCGTCTCGACCGGCGTGGAGGCGATCCGGCGCGCCACCAGCAGCGGGTCGGGTCGCAGGAGTCCGGCGAGCACCAGGGCCGCGGCGGCATAGGCGAACGCGGCCAATACGAACGGGCCCGCGAGCACCGGCAGGCCGACGTCGGCCGCGAGCCGACCGGTCCAGGCGACGAGGTTCGGCCCGGCCACCGCTCCGACCGTGGTGGCCACGAGGATCGTGCTGACCGCCCGGCCGCGGCCGTCCGGCGGGGCGAGGTCGGCGCCGGCATAGCGGGCCTGCAGGTTGGCCGCCGCACCGGAGCCGTACACCGTCATCGCCGCCAGCAGCAGGATCGGCTGCTCCGTCACGGCGCCCAGCACGATGCCGACGCTCCCGACGGCACCTGCGCCGTATCCGACGGCCAGGCCCACCCGCCGCCCGTACGCTTGCGACAGCCGGCCCTGGACCGTGGCGGCCACGGCCGACCCGGCGGTGAACAGGGCCGCCGGGATCCCCGCCCAGCCGGTGGAACCGAGGACGTCCTCGGCGAGCAGCGCACCCACGGTGATGCCGGCCGCGAGGCCGGCGCCGGCGAGCAGCTGCGCGCCCACGGTGACCAGGAGCACGCGACGCTGCAGCGTCGCGACCTCCGCGGCGGTGATGCCGGCGGCCCCCTCGGACGCGTACCGGGACGGGTCTGCCACGTCAGCCGCCGGTGACGACCTGCCACTGGCGCACTGACGCGACAGCCACACCGGTGGCGGAGTAGTACGGGTCCTCGGCGAGGGCCTTGTCGACGCCGGCGCGATCACAGGCGAAGACCAGCAGCGCGCCGCTCTCGTCGTCCCGGGGCCCGGCCATCACCAGGTCGCCGGCCGCGTGGAGCGCAGCGAGTCGTTGGCGATGTTGCGGCCGCAGCTCGAGCCGGCTGGGATCGTCGGAGAAGGTCAGCTCGACACAGATCACGGAGGGACACTAGCCCCGACGCCGCTG
>JAQSWV010000021.1 GCA_029266455.1 Nocardioidaceae bacterium | reverse complement strand
TCCGGGTCAGTTGGCGACAATCCTCGAACCCAGTGTTCACCCCACCGGCTCGGCACGGTAGGCGCCACGCCGTGTCGGCCCGGACTTGTGCGTGCGCAGGCTCCCGGTCGGGCGTTGCCTGGCGAGGGCTACAGGGTGTCGAGCAGCGTGTCGGCCGCGCGGTACGGGTCGGTGCCGCCGCCGACCACCGCGCCGGCCAGCGAGTCGAGGTCGGCATGGCCGGAGAGGCTGCCGAAGCGGTCCCGAAGCGCGGTGACCGCGATGGCCTCGATCTCGTCGCGGGCACGTCGCAGTCGACGCCGGCGCAGCTCCCCGCTGCCGGCCATCCACTCGCGGTGCTGGTCGATGGCGGCGACGACGTCGTCGATCCCGTCGCCCTTGCTCGCCACGGTCTTGACGATCGGAGGTCGCCAGTCACCGTCCTTGTGCGTGGCCAACGCGAGCATGGCGCGAAGGTCGCGGGCGACATGCGCGGCGCCGTCGCGATCGGCCTTGTTGATGACGTAGACGTCACCGACCTCGAGGATGCCCGCCTTCGCGACCTGGATGCCGTCGCCCATCCCCGGCGCCAGCAGCACCAGGGTGGTGTCGGCCAGGCCGGCGACGTCCACCTCCGACTGACCCACACCGACCGTCTCCACCAGCACCACGTCGCACCCGGCCGCGTCCAGCACACGGATCGCCTGGGGGCTCGACCATGCGAGCCCGCCCAGGTGCCCGCGGGTGGCCATCGACCGGATGTAGACGCCCGGGTCCATGGCGTGCTCCTGCATCCGGACCCGGTCCCCGAGCAGGGCTCCTCCCGAGAACGGCGACGACGGGTCGACGGCGAGCACGCCGACGCGGCGCCCGGCCCGGCGCAGCCCCTTGACCACCGCGGACGTAGAGGTGGACTTGCCCACCCCCGGAGCTCCGGTGATGCCGACGATCTGGGCGTGGCCGGCGTGCTCCACGAGGCCGGCACTCACCTCGCGGAGCAGCGGTGAGGCGTCCTCGACGAGCGAGATCAGCCGGGCCACGGCTCGCGGGTCACCGGTACGAGCACGCGTGACCAACGTCGCGACGTCGGTCGGCGCACGCCGGGTCACCGGTCACCCAGCCGGTCACCCCGCCGGTCAGCCCGCCGGTCAGCCCGCCGGTCAGCCCGCCGGTCAGCCCGCCCGTCGCCCGCCGGGTCGCGCCGCGGAATCGGGGTCACCGTGCCGGCACTCGGAGGACCAGCGCGTCACCCTGGCCGCCACCGCCGCACAGGGCAGCGGCCCCGACCCCGCCTCCGCGACGGGCCAGCTCGAGCCCTACGTGCAGGACGACACGGGCACCGCTCATGCCGATCGGATGACCCAGCGCGATCGACCCACCATTGATGTTGAGCTTGGCCTCGTCGATCCCGAGCTCCCGTGCGCTGGTGATGCCGACGGCGGCGAAGGCCTCGTTGATCTCCACCACGTCGAGCGAGGTCGGCTCGATGCCCTCCTTGGCGCACGCGGCAGCGATCGCCCGCGCCGGCTGCAGCTGCAGCGTCGAGTCGGGCCCCGCGACCATGCCGTGAGCACCGATCTCCGCCAGCCACGGCAACCCGAGCGACTCCGCCCGCGCCCTGCTCATGACCACCACGGCGCAGGCACCGTCCGAGATCTGTGAGGCCGACGCCGCGGTGATCGTGCCCCCCGGCCCGAACGCCGGGCGCAGGTTACCGAGGCCCTCGGCCGTGGTCTCCCCACGGATGCCCTCGTCCTCGCGGACGAGCACCGGGTCTCCGCGCCGCTGAGGCACCTCGACCGGCACCACCTCGTCGTCGAAGATGCCGTTCTTCCAGCCCGCAGCCGCCCGCTGATGCGAGCGGGCGCTGTAGGCGTCCTGCTCCCCGCGGGTCAGTCCGGCCCCCTCGGCGTTGCAGACGTCCGTGAGCGCGCCCATCGGCTGGTCGGTGAAGGCGTCCCACAGCCCGTCGTGGGCCATCGAGTCGACCAAGGTCGTGTCGCCGTACCGCGTTCCCTCGCGCGACTTCGGCAGCACGTGTGGGGCGTTGGTCATCGACTCCATGCCCCCGGCCACGACGATCTCGCACTCCCCCACCCGGATGAGCTGGTCGGCCAGCGCGATCGCGTTGATCCCGGAAAGGCACACCTTGTTCACCGTGAGCGCGGGCACCGTCATGGGGATGCCGGCCCGCACTGCGGCCTGTCGCGCCGGGATCTGCCCCGCCCCCGCCTGCAGGACCTGACCCATCACCACGTAGTCGACCTGGTCGGGTCGCACAGCGGACTTCTCCAGCGCACCGGCGATGGCGAGGCCGCCGAGCTCGACACCGGAGAAGGACCTGAGCCCGCCCAGGAGCCTTCCGATGGGCGTTCGGGCACCGGCGACGATGACGGACGGGCTGGTGGACATGACGACTCCTGACCGCGGCGGGCTGTCCCCGCAGCGTACCGAGCCGGTTCGCTCTCCCTGCGGGGGAACCGACCCCCGGGCCCACCGCCGCGCGGAGGCCCGGTTGCGGGCCCGTGCGGTGGCAGTCGTCATGGCTGTGCCGCCACAATGCGACCATGACCTCTCCAGCCGTGCCCGTGCCCGCGGACCTGATCGGCGGCGTCGACCACGTCGGTATCGCCGTGGCCGACCTCGACGAGGCAGTCGCCTTCTACGCGGGCACGTTCGGGCTGCGGTGCGTGCACGAGGAGGTCAACGAGGAGCAGGGGGTGCGGGAGGCCATGCTCGCCGTCGGAGACGGCAGCACCAGGCTGCAGCTCCTGGCCCCGCTCACGCCCGACTCCGCGATCGCGACGTTCCTCGACCGGTCCGGACCCGGTCTCCAGCAGCTTGCCTACCGGGTGCGTGACGTCGACAGGGCGTCAGCGGTGCTGAGGGAGCGCGGACTGCGGCTGCTCTACGACAGCCCCCGTCGCGGCACGGCGGGCAGCCGGATCAACTTCGTGCACCCCAAGGACGCCGGCGGCGTACTGGTCGAGCTGGTAGAGGCGGCGGAGCCTGCGGCATCGAGCTGAGGGGGGCCGGGGATCGGGGCCGGCGGATTCCGGCGCCGACACGTCCCACAGGGGTCGGATTCTGCGGACGACAGCGGCATACTCGGCGGTGCACGCCCCGCGGCGCGGTCGCGGGCTCAGGTCCTTCGGAAGTTAAGGGGAACTTGCCGATGTCCGATCAGCAGGGGCTGTCCATCTTCGACCAGCGGCGCACCAGCGCCGCGACGGGGAACAGCACGCCATCGTTCCCGGTCGTTCGCCGCGGGGGCTACGACCCGGACGCGGTCGACGCCCGGATGAGAGAGTTCCAACTGCTGGAGAAGGCGGCCATCGACGCCCGCGACGAGATGAATGAGCTACGCGCAAAGGTCGCAGAGCTCGAGCGTCGGCTGGCCGAGTCCGACGAGCCCACCTACGCGGGTCTTGGTGACCGGGCGGCAGCACTGCTGTCCATGGCCGAGAACCAGGCCGACGAGGTGCTGACCAGGGCGCGCGAGCAGGCTGACACCTTGCTGAGCCAGGCGCAACGGGACGCGGAGGCACTGCGGGCCTCGGCGGCCAAGGACGCCGAGGACGCTCGGCTCGTCCAGCTGCGTGACCTCGATGACCAGCGGAACCGACTGCGCGCGGCGGCCCAGGACGAGCGAGCGGCGGCCGAGGCCGAGGCGACCGACCTGGTCGCCAGCGCGCGTCGCGAGGCCGACCAGCTGCGGCTGGCGGCCGAGCAGGAGACGACCACCTTGCGCACCACCGCGAAGCGGCAGGCCGAGCAGGCTCGCGCGAGCGCCGAGCGTGAGGTGTCCGAGGCACGCCGCGCCCTCGCGGTGGAGCGGGAGCGGCTCACCAAGGAGGCGGCCGAGTCCCACTCGAGCGCCACAGACGAGATGCAGCGGCTGGTCGCGGAGGCCGAGGAACGCGCCGCGGCGGCGGAGGCGCGGGCCTCCGAAGCGACCGCTCAGGCCGCGAAGGTCCGCTCCGACGCCAACGCCGAGGCCGAGCGCGCGGTGGCGCGGGCCCGTCGGGAGGCCGAGCAGATCGTGACCTCGGCCCGGAGCCAGGCCGAGCAGATGGTCGCCAAGTCGCAGGCCGACCTCGACCGAAGCATGTCGATGGCCCGCGCCGAGCTGGACACCGTGCAGCGGCGCCGGGACGGGATCGTGGGACAGCTGGCCGCCCTCCGTGACCTGATGGCGAGTTTCGGTGTCGACCAGCCCCCCGCTGACAGCGGTGACAGCCGTGACCAGAGCACCGAGGGGGGCGGGGCAGCCCCCGAAGCGGTCCCGGCATCATCCCGGCTTCCTGAGCCGAGCCCCGAGGACCAGTCGGCGCAGGGCGAGGGCGGGTCGGCTCCCACGAACGGCAGCCGTTCCGAGCCGGCGGCCGATCAGACGCAGGTGCTCGCGCCCGTCAGGTCGCAGGACTGAGACTCGGCTCCAGCCGGTCGCCTGCCGCCTCGGGTCTCAGGTGCATCGCGCCGTCGGCCTGACAGCGACGCGCGTGCCCTGGATCGCCACCGCCCGGACACTGCTGTTGTTGCTGTCGTCGGTCTCGCGCAACGTGTCGACGGGGTCGACCGTCGAGCGCAGGCAGTACACGCCGTCACGTACCGAGCCGGGAAGACGGATGGACTGTCCCGGCAGGAAGTTCTGGTAGATGTCGACCCATCCGATGGAGATCCCCTGTGGCGAGGACTGCGAACAGTCCCCGTAGTGCTCGGCATACCGGGCAGTGGACCACCGAGACGGCGCTCTCCGGGAGTCGCGCAGGCAGAAGCTCATCTTGCGGCTGCTGACGAGCAGCGCCTGCCGGCGGCCGGGTTCGTACAACCGGTACCGGGCCGCCGCCTGGAAGTGCCAGTGGCTGTGTGTGGGGTGGTAGACCATGCATCCGGCCGAGCGTCGGCTGAACCCGGTGTCGTGCCGGCGGCCGTACCGTCCGTTGCCGTCACCGTCCCGGAAGATGATCTGGCTTGCGTGCTGCTCGGACGGCGGGCACCGTCGCACGGAGTTGGGGCGCACCTCGAGAGGGCCCTGGCCCACGTTGGCGATACCGGACTGGAAACGCAGGACGCGGTGCCCCGACGAGCTGCGGTCGAGCAGGAGGTCGGCGGCCTTCATGGCTCGGGCGTCCGGCAGCAGCGGCGGTGGCCGGCGGGCGGGAGCCGCACCGACGGCAGCCGGAAGCACCGCTCCGCCGATAAGTGCGGAAAGTGACAGTGCGCTTACCAAGAGCAACCGGATCTGCATGGGCCGACTGTGTCACGACGCGACGAGAAGCGGTACCACGACGGCCCGGCGCCGGAAACCGGGGGTCCTGGAGGTACTGCTACGACGGCTCGGCGCCGGACGCGGCCGTGGTGCGGTCGGCGTACATGGCCGAGCTCGCGGTCTCCATCGGACCCGACCAGGTACGTGCCAGCGGTCCCGTTCCCGGCACCACCCGGTCGACCACCTCGTCGAGCACCCGCTCGGTGTCCCCGACCCACAGGTGCTTGGCCCCCTCGACGCCCACGACCTCAGCCTGCGGCACCCGGGTGAACCGCCGCTTCGCCTCCTCGGGGCGCAGGTAGTCGTCGAGCTCGGGTACGAGCGCCACCAGCGGTCGCCCGTCAGCCGCCCACGCGTCCAGATCGTCATCGGTGCTGAAGCGCAGCGGTGGTGACAGCAGCACGGCACCGGTGACGGACCTCTCGAGGCCGTACTTGATCACCAGATCGGTCCCGAACGACCACCCCAGCAGCCACACGTCCGGGAGCTCGTCGAACTCGGCGCGCTCGACGGCCGCCGCCACGTCGAAGCGCTCGCCCACGGCTTCGTCGAACGACCCTTCGCTGGTCCCGTGGGCGCTGCCACTTCCGCGCGTGTTGAAGCGCAGCACGGCGATCCCGGCCAGCGCGGGCAGGCGGTACGACGCCTTGCGGATGACATGACTGTCCATCATCCCGCCGTGCGTGGGCAGTGGGTGCAGACAGATCAGCGTCGCGACCGGATCGCGGTCGATCGGGAGCGCCAGCTCCCCGACCAGCTCGAGGCCGTCGGCAGTGTGCAGGGTCAACGGACTGCGGCGGGCCGGGAGCACCGAACTACCACGGATGGGCACGGACATGCGGACGAGACTAGACGGGGCGCGACGTCACCGTCCGATCGCGTCACCGGTGCCGCGTCCAGCACCCCTGGTGCCAGTGACGGCGCTCGGCCATGCCGGTCTCCCCCGCGTTCGCTGCGAGCAGCGACGGTTCCTTCGGCCAGACCAGGAGGTGCGGTGTCGCCGGGCGGAGCGACTGCTGGCACCCCGGGCAGCGATACGTGCGCACCGCTGCTGTCGCCGGCACGGGGCGCACGTACCACTGCTCGCCCCCCCTGACCTCGACCCGGGTGCTCGCCCCCGGGCCCAGCGCCGGGGGTACGTCCACCCGTCGGCGGTGCCGGCGTGCCACCCGGCTCAGCGCCCGTGCTCGCGGAAGCCGCGACCGGTGCTGCGGCCGAGACGGTCTGCCGTGACCAGCTGCCCGAGCAGCGGCGCGGGGGCGAGGCCCGGCTCGGGGTTCTGCGCGTACAGGGCGCGCTGGACGCCCAGTGCGACATCGTTGCCGAGCGAGTCCAGCACCTCGAACGGACCCGCCGGCAGGCGACACCCCAGCGTCATGGCGGTGTCGATGTCGTCGGCGGTGGCGTATCCGGTCTCCAGCATCCTCACCGCGTCGTTGAGGTACGGGAACAGGAGCGCGTCGACGAGGAAGCCGGCACGGTCGCCGCAGGACACGGCGTGCTTGCCGAGCCGCGCGCACAGGGACCGCACCGTGTCCGCAGCCATCGCCGAGGTGACGACGGTCGAGACGACCTCGACCAGAGGTCCGTCCGGATCCCCGTGAGCGAAGTGCATCCCCACCACGTCCTCCGGCCGGCCGGTCGCTGCCGCGCACTCGACCACGGGCACCAGGGACCCCGTCGTGGCCAGGATCGCGTCCGGGCAGCGGGCGTCGAGCACCTCGAACGCTGCCCGCTTCGCCGCCGGGTCGTCCGCTCCGGCGTCGAGCACCAGGTCGGCGCGGGAGAGCTCCTCTGCCCGACCGGTGCCGACGTGGATGACCTCGACGTCGCGGGCGCCGAGCGCCCCCGCGATGCCCGCCGCGGCCGAGCCGGTACCGATGAGACCGACGGTGCCCACCTGCCGTGCCCTCGCCGGACGGTCGGCAGAAGGCGGGGTCTCGTCATCGCCGACGACCTGCGGGGAGTCGGGAGCGGCGTAGGTGTAGAACCCGCGGCCGGTCTTGCGGCCCAGCAGACCAGCGGCCACCATCTGCCCGAGCGCCGGAGAGGGGGCGTGCAAACGGTTGCGGCTCTGCCGGTACATCGTCCGCAGGATCTCGTGAGCGGTGTCGAGGCCGACCAGGTCGAGCAGGGTCAGCGGTCCCATCGGATAGCCACAGCCGAGCTGCATGGCGGCATCGATGTCCTCGCGGGTCGCGTGGTGGGCCTCGTACAGCGAGACCGCACGGTTCAGGTACCCGAACAGCAGCGCGTTCGCGATGAAGCCGGCCCGGTCACCGGCGACGACCGGACTCTTGCCCAGACGCCTGACCAGCCCCACCACGTCCTCGACGACGTCCGGAGCCACCAGGATCGTCCGGATGACCTCGCACAGCGCTTGCACCGGGGCAGGGTTGAAGAAGTGCAGCCCGACCACGCGAGCGGGCGTCGTCGTCGCGGCGGCGATCTCGGTGACAGACAGCGACGAGGTGTTGGTGGCGAGGACGGCGTCGGCACGCACCAGGTGGTCGAGCTCGGCGAAGATCTGTCGCTTCAGGTCGAGACGCTCGACGACGGCCTCCACGACCAGGCCGCAGTCCGCCAGCTCCGCCATGCTGGTGGTGAAGGTGATGCGGCCGACGAGCTCGGACTGCTGATCCGGTGACATCCGGCCTCTCGCCACCGCGCGACCCGTCGACTGCTCGAGGTGGCGCCTGCCCCGGGCCAGCTGCTCCGAGTCGCGTTCAACGCCGACGACGCCGACGCCGTTGCGGGCGAAGACCTCGGCGATGCCGGCGCCCATCGCCCCGAGACCGACGACGCCGACGGAGGAGAAGTTCCGGGGCACGCCCGGCAGTCTCCCACGACGCGCTGCTCCGGGGCCGAGCGCCCGCTCATGCCCCGACGCCGGTCGACCCGCGTGGCTAGGGTTCGGTCGTGCGCCTGCTCATCGCCCGCTGCCAGGTCGACTACGCGGGACGGCTCTCGGCCCATCTACCGATGGCCGTGCGGCTGGTGCTGGTCAAGGCTGACGGGTCGGTGCTCATCCACTCCGACGCCGGGGGCTACAAGCCGCTGATGTGGATGACACCACCCTGCCGGCTGGAGGAGCAGACGACCGCGGACGGCGCCCTGGAGTGGTCCGTGGTCGCGGCCAAGACCGAGGACACGCTGCGGATCGGCATCGCCGAGGTGCTGCACGACAGCGGGCACGACCTCGGTGTCGACCCTGGACTGGTCAAGGACGGCGTGGAGAAGCACCTGCAGGAGCTGCTGGCCAGGCACCCCGCCAGCCTCGGCGACGAGCTGACCCTGGTACGCCGCGAGTACCCGACCGCCATCGGACCGGTCGACCTGCTGTGCCGCGACCTGGACGGCACCACCGTGGCGGTGGAGATCAAGCGCCGCGGCGACATCGACGGGGTGGAGCAGCTGGCTCGCTATCTCGAGCTGCTCGACCGCGACCCGCTGCTGGCGCCCGTGCGCGGCATCTTCGCCGCGCAGGAGATCCGGCCACAGGCCAGGGTGCTGGCCGGCCACCGCGGCATCGCCTGCGTCACCGTGGACTACGACACGCTGCGCGGGCTCGGCGACCCCAGTCTGCGGCTGTTCTGACCGTCAGCGGTCAGCCCCCGCGATGGGTGGCGCGGTGGGATCGGTGTCCGGACTGCCCTGCTCGCGGGCCACGTAGTCCTCGATCGCCTCGATGTCGTGTGAGGCCCTCGACACCACGGTGAGCAGGTCGCTCATCGTCGCGATCTCCTCGACCTGCTCCTTGATGAACCACTGCATGAACTGGTCGGAGGCGAAGTCGCTCGCCTCGCGCGCGGTCGCGGTCAGTGCGTTGATCTGCTCTGCCACCCGGCGCTCCTGGTCGAGCGCGATGCGCACCGGCTCGACGATGTCGTCGAACGTCGACTTCGGCGCAGCCACTGCCGGGATGATCACCGCCGCGTCACAGTCGACCAGGTACTGCACCATCATCATCGCGTGGTCGCGCTCCTCGACGGCCTGCCGGTAGAAGAACGATGCCATCTGCGGCATGGTCAGCAGGTCGTAGTGGACCGCGCAGGCCACGTACTGCTGGTGGGCAGCGAACTCGTGCCCGATCTGGGCATTGAGCTGCTCGACGAACCGCGCGGCGGGCATGACGACCTCCAGAGCCTTGAGGGGATGCGACTCATCGTAGACGGCAGCCAGCACGGGTGGCAGTCAGGTGAGGCTGCCCTAAGACTCCTGCTACCGTGCTGTCGGTGAAGCCGAAGAAGAAGTGCTGCACGAGCAAGCCTCGGTGCCGGCGCTGCCCGATCCGGCTGCTGAGCGAGGGCACGCTCCCGCCCGGCTACACCGTGCGCAAGCGCAAGCTGGTCAAGGTGGCGGGCCCCCTCGAGGTACTGGCCACCGACGACGCCAAGGGAAAGCAGAAGAGCGGGAAGAACAAGAAGAGCAAGAAGAAGAGCAAGCGGCCCACGGTCACGCTCGCGGCCTGACGTCCCAGCGGCGCCCGCGTCTCGATGTCGGGCTGCTCAGTCCCTCGCCGAGGCACCGGGTCTGGGTGCCCACGGCAGCTCCTCGGCGGAACGCACCACGACCAACCTGTCCCCTCGCTCGAGCTGGGTCACGGTGGGGTCGAAGAAGCGGTGCACGACGCCGCGGCGTACCACGGCGATCACCTGGTCACCGCACTTCTGCGGGCCCTGCCCCACCTCGCTCGGCAGTACCTCGCGCTCTGCCACCTCCAGGCCGTCGCCGGTGGTGAGCAGGTCCTCCAGCACCTGACCGAGCGACGGGCTCACCGACGACAGACCCATCAGCCGGCCCACCGACTCCGACGAGGTCACCACCGCGTCGGCACCGCTCTGCTGCACGAGCGGCACGTTCTGCTGCTCCCGGACGGCGACCACGATCTGCGCGCCGGGGTTTGCAGCCCGCGCGGTCAGCGTGATCAGTACCGCCGCGTCGTCACGGTCCGCGGTCACGATCGCCTTGGCGGCTCTGTCCATGGTCGCCCGCATCAACACCTCGCGCCGGGTCGCGTCGCCGACCACCACCGCATACCCGTCCTCGCGGGCGTCCTCCACCGCCTCCGGTGCGTGGTCGATCACGACGATCTGCTCCGCCGCCACCCCGCTGTCCTGAAGCGTCTCAGCGGCGGCACGGCCCTTGGTGCCGTACCCGATCACCACGACGTGGCCGTTCATACGCTTCCTCCAACGCTGGATGCGCCATTCCTCGGCTCCCTGCCCGGCCAGCACCTCGAGTGTGGTTCCCACCAGGACGACGAGGAACAGGATCCTCATCGGGGTGATGACGACGGCGTTGAACAGGCGAGCATTGTCGGTGACGGGCACGATGTCCCCGTAGCCGGTGGTCGTGATGGTGACGGTGGCGTAGTAGACCGCATCGATGAGGCTCACGCGACCGTCGGCGTTGTTGTCGATGTAGGCATCACGGTCGAGATAGACCAGCACCACGATCGTCCCCAGCAGGCCCAACCCGATCATCAGGCGTAGCCGCAGCGCGCGCCACGGCGATGACGCGCGGGCCGGGAGCCGCACGCTCGCAAGGTCAACCACAGCCGCACTCTAGGCGCCGTACGCTCGATAACCACGCCGCGCGCCCCGGAACAGCAGGTCGAGGCGCCTGGCTCAGGTGTCGGCTCAGTCGTCGTACGTGAAGAACCCGCGGCCGCTCTTGCGGCCGAGGTCACCGGCGTCGACCATCCGGGAGAGCAGCTCGGGCGGCCAGAACTTCGCCTCTCCCGTCTCCGCGTGGATGTTGAGGGCGGCGTGGCGCAGGATGTCGACGCCGGTGAGGTCCGCCGTGGCCAGCGGACCCATCGCGTGCCCGAAGCCGAGCTTGCACGCCAGGTCGATGTCCTCGGCGCTCGCGACGCCTGCCTCGAACAGCGCGACCGCCTCCATGGCCAGCGCGCTGAGCAGCCGGGTCGTGACGAAGCCGGCCACGTCACGTTCCACCACGATGCAGGTCTTGCCGACCCCCTCGGCGAAGTCGCGAGCGTAGTCGAGCGTCGCGTCGCTGGTCTTGAGCCCCCGCACCAGCTCGACCAACGCCATGCGCGGCACCGGCGAGAAGAAGTGCATCCCGACGACGCTCTCGGGACGCTCGGTGGCCGCGGCGATCGTGGTGATCGGGATGGCCGAGGTGTTGGTGGCCAGCACGGTGCTCTCGCCGGCGACCTGGTCGAGCTCGCGGAACACCTCGCGCTTGACCTCGATCTGCTCGAACACGGCCTCGATCACGAGGTCGGCGTCAGCGGCGGCCGACAGGTCGGTCGTCGTCGAGATCCGCCCCAGCGCGCCGTCGCGGTCGTCTCCGGTCATCGACTGCTTCTCGACCAACCGGTTCAACGAGGACTCGATCGTGGACCTGCCACGGTCGAGCGCCTGCTCCGTGACATCGCGCAGGGTCACGTCCCAGCCGGCCACCGCCGCGACCTGCGCGATCCCCGAACCCATCAGCCCTGCCCCGGCGACCAGCAGTGTGCTCATGGGCCGCAGCGTAGCCAGGCCCTGGCGCGCGAGGCACACTGGCGTCGTGGCCTTGGCACTGGTAGCGGTCCCCCTGCCGAACGGCTCCGGCAGTGACTACTTCTTCGTCCCTATCGCCACGATCGTCGTGGTGGGTGTGCTGGCGCTGGTGCTGCGCTGGATCATGCGGCCGGGCTCGCGGCCCGGGGCGCGCGTGGCCGACCCCTCACAGGGTCTGCTCATCGGGGTGATGGCCACCGACCCCGCTGAGGCGGAACGGGTACGGCGGCTGCTGCTTGCCGCGGGGATCAGGGCCACGTCCAAGGCCGTCGCGGCGCGGCGACAGATTCTCGTCTGGCCGGGCGACGTCGATCGGGCCCTGCACCTGATCGCCGCTGACCGGGCGGACCGGCGCTGATCCCGTGCCCGGCCCACGGCTAGGGTCGCGGCATGGTCAAGCTCACCCGCATCTACACCCGGACCGGCGACGCAGGCAACACCCGGCTGGGTGACATGTCGGAGGTCGCCAAGACGGACCTGCGCGTGGCCGCGTATGGCGATGTCAACGAGGCCAACGCCCACCTCGGCCAGGCGGTGGTCGCCGGCGGGCTCGACAAGGACGTGGTCGACGTGCTGCTGCAGGTGCAGAACGACCTGTTCGACGTCGGCGCCGATCTGGCGACTCCGGTCGCCGCAGATCCTGAGTACCCGCCCCTGCGTGTGGAGCAGGACTACGTGGACCGCCTCGAGGGGTGGTGCGACCACTACAACGAGGCGCTGCCGAAGCTGTTGTCGTTCGTGCTTCCGGGAGGGACACCGGGCGCGGCGCTGCTGCACGTGGCCACGACCGCCACCCGGCGGGCCGAGCGCTCGACCTGGGCAGCACTGCACGCCCACGGCGACACGATGAACCCGCTGACGGCGCGGTACCTCAACCGGCTGAGCGATCTGCTGTTCATCCTGGCCAGGTATGCCAACCGGCACCGCGGCGACGTGCTGTGGCAGCCCGGCGGGAAGAAGTAGCGCGGCGTCACGGCGTACGGAGTCACGGCGGCCGCTCCGGTGGCGGAGCCGCCTCCAACCAGGCCAGCAGCGCGGTGAGCGCCTCCCGGTCGAGCGCAAGCGCAATCGGTCCCTGGGCTGACTCCGCCTGTACGACGAGGTGGCCGGTGAACAGGGCGTAGCTCTCCGCCTCGCTCGGCGGACGGCTGTCGACCACGTGGAAGCGGTGCCGGTCGAACGCGCACTTGGGCCGCAGCGCCAGTGAGAACACGCGGAACCACTCGAGCCGGTCGCCGCGGTAGCGGCCGACACCGAGCGTCCAGCCGCGAGCGCCCTCCGCGGAGCCCAGGCGGACGCTCATGTCGAACGTGGCCTCCCCGTTGGTCAGCCACCGGCGGCGCAGGACCAGGCCGAGGAGAAGCAGCCCACCGGCCACCACGACGGCGGCAACGATGTCGAGGGCCAACTCCCAGATCGACATGCCACCGGCCCCTCCCCCACCAGCCGAGGACCGGCGTCAGCCGGCCTTCTCGGTGGCTTCGATCCGCGCCTCGGCCCACCGCACCTGCCGGGCCGCGTCCTCGTCGTCCGAGTCGCTCTGTGCCCGCTCGAGGTCCTGACGCGCTTCACCGGCGTCGATGTCCTCGGACAGCGCCGCCTGCTCGCACAGGATCGACACCCGGTTGTCGGCCACCGAGATGAAGCCGCCGTCGATCGCCGCGAACTGGGTGTCGCCCCCCTCGCCACGGATGAGGACCACGCTCTCGACCAGCACGGACAGCAGCGGCGCGTGCTGCGGGAGCACCCCGAGCTCGCCGTCCGTGGTGCGGGCGAGGACGAACTCGGCGTCTCCCGACCACACCTCGCTGTCGGCGGACACCACCTCGACCCGGAGCAGGTCGTCGGCCATTCAGCCCTCCTTCTGGATCTGGTCCCACTTGCGCTCGACGTCTTCCAGTCCGCCGCCCATGTAGAAGGCCTGCTCGGCCACGTGGTCGTACTCGCCGTCACAGACCTTGGTGAACGCCTCGATGGTCTCGTCCAGCGGCACGGTCGAGCCCTCGATGCCGGTGAACTGCTTGGCCACGTAGGTGTTCTGGGACAGGAAGCGCTGCAGCCGCCGGGCACGCGCCACCACGACCTTGTCCTCCTCGGACAGCTCATCGACACCGAGAATCGCGATGATGTCCTGCAGCTCCTTGTTGCGCTGGAGGATCTGCTTGGTCCGGGTCGCGGTTTCGTAGTGCTCGCGGGAGATGAACCGGGGGTCGAGGATCCTCGAGGTGGAGGTCAGCGGGTCGACCGCAGGGTAGATGCCCAGCGACGCGATGTCACGGGAGAGCTCGGTGGTCGCGTCGAGGTGCGCGAAGGTCGTGGCCGGTGCGGGGTCGGTGTAGTCGTCGGCCGGCACGTAGATCGCCTGCATGGAGGTGATCGAGTGACCCCGGGTGGAGGTGATCCGCTCCTGCAGCACACCCATCTCGTCCGCGAGGGTCGGCTGGTACCCGACCGCGCTCGGCATCCGGCCCAGCAGCGTGGAGACCTCCTGACCCGCCTGGGTGAACCGGAAGATGTTGTCGATGAACAGCAGCACGTCCTGACTCTGCTCGTCGCGGAAGTACTCGGCCATCGTCAGGGCCGACAGCCCCACCCGCAGCCGGGCGCCCGGCGGCTCGTCCATCTGGCCGAAGACCAGGGCTGTCTGGCTGATGACCTCAGACTCGGTCATCTCGGTGATGAGGTCGTTGCCCTCACGGGTGCGCTCGCCCACTCCCGCGAAGACGGAGACGCCGTCGTGGTCGCGGGCGACGCGCGCGATCATCTCCTGGATCAGCACCGTCTTGCCCACGCCGGCACCGCCGAACAGGCCGATCTTCCCGCCCTGCACGTACGGCGTCAGGAGGTCGATGACCTTGATGCCGGTGTGGAACATCTCGGTCTTGGCCTCGAGCTGGTCGAAGGCAGGAGCGTTGCGGTGGATCGACCAGCGATCCTTGACCTCGAGCTGGCTGTCTCCCTCGAGGTTGAGGCAGTCACCGATCACGTTGAAGACGTGGCCCTTGGTCACGTCGCCGACCGGGACCGAGATGGGCTGGCCGGTGTCGGTCACCTGTGCGCTGCGGACCAGGCCGTCGGTGGGTTGCATCGAGACCGCACGGACCATGCCCTCGCCGATGTGCTGCTCGACCTCGAGAGTCAAGGTCTTGGTCTCGTCGCCGAGCTGCACGTCGACGTGCAGAGCGCTGTAGATGTCGGGGATGTCGTCGACGGCGAACTCGACGTCGACAACCGGGCCGGTGACTCGTGCGACACGGCCGACGCCGGCGGCCTCCTCGGTGGTGGTGTTGTCCTCGTTCACGGTGGCAGTCATCTGATCCCTCTATCTCTCGGCTGTCGCGTCGGCGAGGGCGTTCGCGCCACCGACGATCTCGCTGATCTCTTGGGTGATGCCCGCCTGGCGGGCCTGGTTGGCGATCCGCGTGTACTGCTGGATCAGGTCATCGGCGTTGTCGGTGGCCGACTTCATCGCCCGCTGCCGGGCGGCCAGCTCGGACGCAGCCGCCTGCAGGAGGCAGAAGTAGATCCTGGCCTGCACATAGCGAGGAAGCAGCGCGTCGAGCACCTCCTCGCTGGACGGCTCGAACTCGTACAACGGAAGCACCTCGTCGTCGGCCGGCTTCTCCTCGCCCTCGACGACCTGGAGCGGCAGCAGGCGGATCACGTCGGGCTCCTGCACGAGCATCGACCGGAAGCGGGTGAACACGACATGCACCTCGTCGACCGCAGGCACATCGTGCGCCTCGTCGCTGTCGTCGTCCTTGGGCCCACCCGAGTCGTCGCCCTCGACGCCGACCTGACCGGCCAGCATCGCCTTGGTCAGCTCGGCGCCGATCTCCCGCGCATCGTCGTAGCGCGGGTTGTCGGAGAATCCGCTCCAGCTGTCGACCATCTCCCGCTGCCGGAAGCTGTAGTACGTGATGCCCTTGCGGCCGCTCACGTAGAGGTCGACCTCCTTGCCCTCCTGGTGCAGCTTCTCCACCAGCCGCTCGGCCTCCCTGAGCAGCGACGACGAGTACGCGCCGGCAAGGCCCCGGTCGCTGGTGACCACGAGCATCGCGGCACGCTCGGGGTTCTCGGCCTCGGTGGTGAGCGGGTGCTCGACCTGCGTGAAGGTCGCCAGCGCCGAGACGGCACGGGTCAGCTCGCGTGCGTACGGCGCCGCCGCCGTGGCACGCGCCTGTGCCTTGATGATCCGCGACGCCGCGATCAGCTCCATCGCCCGGGTGATCTTCTTGGTGGCCTGGGTCGACCTGATCTTGGCGCGCAGCTCGCGCAGCGAGGCGGCCACCGTCAGCCCCGCTTCTGCTTGACGATCTGCTCCTGCTCCACGTCCTCGTCCTCGAGGGCCTCGTACTCCTCGCGGCCGACCTGGATCGAGCCGCCCTCGCTGGTCTCGAACTGCTCGGTGAAGGAGGTGTAGGCCTGGTCCAGCGACTCCTCGGTCTCGTCGGAGAACTCTCGCGACTCCCGGATGGTCTCCATCACGCCACCGTGCTCGTGCTTCAGGTACTCGAGAAACTCGGTCTCGAAGCGCCGCACGTCATCGATCGGCACCGGGTCGAGCTTGCCCTTCGTACCCGCCCAGATCGACACGACCTGGTCCTCCACCGGGAACGGCGTGTACTGGGGCTGCTTGAGCAGCTCCATGAGCCGTTGTCCACGGTCTAGCTGGCGGCGCGACGAGGCATCGAGGTCGGAGGCGAACATCGCGAATGCCTCGAGCTCGCGGAACTGGGCGAGGTCGATCTTGAGTGACCCGGTCACCTTCCGCATCGCCTTCACCATGGCGGCACCACCTACCCGCGACACTGACTGTCCGACGTCGATGGCCGGGCGCTGGTTGGCGTTGAACAGGTCGGACTGCAAGAAGATCTGGCCGTCGGTGATCGAGATGACGTTGGTCGGGATGTAGGCCGAGATGTCGTTGGCCTTGGTCTCGACCATCGGCAGGCCGGTCATCGAGCCGGCGCCCAGCTCGTCGGACAGCTTGGCGCAGCGCTCCAGCAACCGGCTGTGCAGGTAGAACACGTCCCCGGGGTAGGCCTCGCGGCCGGGCGGGCGGCGCAGCAACAGCGAGACCGCACGGTAGGCCTCTGCGTGCTTGGACAGGTCGTCGAACACGATGAGCACGTGCTTGCCGGCGTACATCCAGTGCTGGCCGATTGCCGAGGCGGTGTAGGGCGCGAGGTACTTGGAACCGGCCGAGTCCGACGCGGGGGAGGCGACGATCGTCGTGTACTCCAGTGCGCCGGCCTCCTCGAGTGCGCCGCGGACACCCGCGATCGTGGAGCCCTTCTGCCCGATCCCGACGTAGATGCAGCGCACCTGCTGCTCGGGGTCGCCGGTCTCCCAGAACTCCCTCTGGTTGATGATCGTGTCCAGGGCGATCGCGGACTTTCCGGTCTGGCGGTCGCCGATGATGAGCTGACGCTGGCCGCGGCCGATCGGGGTGAGGGCATCGACGGCCTTCAGCCCGGTCTGCAGCGGCTGGCTGACCCCCTGGCGCTCCATCACCGAGGCGGCCTGCAGCTCCAGGGCGCGGCGGGCGTCGGTGTCGATGTCGCCCAGTCCGTCGATCGGCTCACCGAGGGGGTCGACGACGCGGCCGAGATAGCCGTCGCCGACCGGCACCGAGAGGATCTCACCGGTACGGCGGACGCTCTGCCCCTCCTCGATGCCGGCGAAGTCACCGAGGACCACCACCCCGATCTCACGCTCGTCGAGGTTCAGCGCCAAGCCCGCGGTGCCGTCCTCGAAGGTCAGCAGCTCGTTGGCCATGGCCGACGGGAGGCCTTCGACCCGGGCGATGCCGTCCCCGGCCTCGGCGACCGTGCCGATCTCCTCGGTGCTGGCGGCCTCCGGCTTGTACTCGGAGACGAACCGCGTCAATGCGTCGCGGATGTCCTCCGAACGGATGGTGAGCTCGGCCATGGTTGTCGTTCCTGCTCTCTGGACTCGTGCTATCGGACTGTCAGGATGGTCGGCACCTGTGACGGCGCCTACGGGTGGTCGGTCAGCCGGTCAGCCGTCGCCGCGCCTCAGCCAGCTTGGTGGCGACGGTGCCGTCGACGATCTCGTCCCCGACGGTAACCCGCACCCCGCCGACCACCTCGGGATCGACGATGACGTTGAGCTGAAGCTCGTGGCCGAACCTCGCGGTGAGGGCCGCCGCCAGCCGCTCGCGCAGCTCGTCGGACAGGGGGCGTGCGACGCGGACGACCGCCACCAGCCGCTGGCGCCGGGCCGCTGCCAGCTTCTGCATCTCGGCCAGCGAGCCGATCACCGAGCGGTGGCGCCCCGCGGCCGCCTGCCGGGCCAGCTGCACGGTGGCGGCACCGACCCGGTCGCCGAGCAGCGCGTCCACCAGGCGCTGCCGCGCCTCGACCGGTGCGGTCCGGTCGTTCAGAGCGTCGCGCAGCTCGGGGTCACCCTCGATGATGCGGGCGAACCGGAACAGGCCGTCCTCGAGCTCGTCGAGCTCGCCCTCGGCCTGTGCCGCCACGAGAAACGCGGTGATGCCGCCCTGCTCCAGGCCGTCGGCGAGGTCGCGGGGGCTGGACCAGCGCTGACGCACCGCGTCGCTGACCACGGCCACCGTGTCGTCGCCGTAGTTCGCGAGCAGCTGCTCGGCCAGCGCCGCTCTGCGATCGGCCTCGACGGTGGGGTCGGTGAGCACACGGCGCAGCGTGGGCTCGGCATCCAGCACGCCGCAGAGGGCGAACAGCTCCTCACCTACCCGAGTGCCGGAGACCGAGTCCGAGCCAGGAGACCCGGACCCCCCGCCGGTCAGCGCCTGCTGGACCCGCTGCAGCGGCGACCTACTGCCACCGTCCGCACCGTCGTCCGCACCACCGTCCGCACCGGCGACCGCCTCTACGCGCTCGATGACGGCCCGGCTCGCCCTCGACGACGCTCCCCGCATCAGCGGCCACCGCCCCCGGGGGTGCTCGGTGCAGCATCCGGCGACGGGCCGGCTGCCGCTGGGCCAGCCGTGGAACCGGCCGCGGAGCCGGACGGCTGGGTCGGGGCTTCAGCCGGCTGCGCACCGTCGGCCGGGCCTGCGCCGTCCGCGGTCTCGGTCTCGAGGTCGGCGATGAAGCGCTCGACCGTCCGCTGCTGGCGTGCGTCGTCGTCCAGCGTCTCGCCGACGATCAGGCCGGCCAAGGTCGTGGCGAGGTCGCCGACCTCGGCGCGCATCTCGGTGAGCACGCGCTGGCGGTCCGCGTCCAGCTGGGCATGGGAGGCGGCAATGATCCGCCTCGACTCTGCCTGTGCCTGCTCTCGCATCTCGGCGATGATCGCGGCGCCCTGTTCGCGGGCGTCCTCACGGATGCGTGCGGCCTCGTGCCGCGCGTCGGCCAGCTCCGCGCGGAACTCCTGCTCGGCGGCCTCGGCCGCCTGCTTGGCCTGCTCGCTCTCCTCGAACTGTCTCCTGATGGCTTCCTGTCGCTCGGTCAGCGCCCGGTTGATCGGCGGGATGATGAAGCGCGCGAGGAGGAACAGGATGACGAGGAACGCGAGCAACTCGACGATGATCGTCGCGTTGGGCACGAGGAAGTTCTCCGCGGCCAGGTTCGTCCTGGACATACTCAGCTCCCGTCAGTCGTGGCTCGGTCTGGCTCGGTGGTCAGGCAGCGCCGAGGACGAAGACGAACAGCGCCATGAACGCCAGGTTGATGAAGTAGGCCGCCTCACAGAGGCCGACGGTCAGGAAGAAGATCGTGAACAGACGGCTCTGCGCCTCGGGCTGACGCGCCACACCCGAGATGGTCGCGGCACCGGCAAGACCGTCGCCGATGGCGGCACCGATGGCACCCCCGGCCAGCGCCAGGCCACCGCCGACCATCGCGCCGGAAATCTTGATCGCTTCTTCCATGTCTCTCCTTGGCTCGCGGTCCGGATCCTTTCCGGACCGAAGGGTGCTCGGTAGGTGGTGCAGATCGAGTGGTCGTCGGGGATTCAGTGGTCTCGGTGGTCTGCGCGAGTTTCCCGAGGATTCCTCGATCGTTGATCGTCTCAGCGTGCGCTCGCCCCAGCAGGCAGGGGTCGGTCGGAGGCGGGCTCCTCGGTGTCCCGGTCCGTGGTGGGGCCATCGGCCTCACTGCGGTCCGAGGCGGCCGCGGACGACGAGTTCGCGTCGGTGTGCTCGTCGTCCTCGTGGACCTCCCCCGCCTCGGCGAAGTACAGGATGGTCAGAAGCGCGAAGATGAACGCCTGGATGAGGCCGATGAAGATCCCGAACGCCTTCCAGATGATCTCGGGACCCCACAGGATGTACAGCGGCATCAGCCCGATCAGGCTGAGCATGATGCCTCCGGCGAAGATGTTGCCGAACAGTCGCAGGGCCAGCGTGAACGGCTTGACGATCTCCTCGATGACCTTCAGCGGGAACAGTGCGGGATACGGCTCGAAGTAGGCCTTGAAGTACTTCTTCACGCCGCGCCGCCGGACGCTGTAGACGTGCATGGACCCGATCACGAAGAAGGCCAGGGCGTACGTGAGGTTCACGTCGGCGGTGGGCGGGGGAAGCAGGTGCGCCTCGCCGCTGGGGATCACCTCGAAGAGGTTGGCCACCAGGATGAAAGTGAACAGGCCGATGGCCAGCGGGACCACGAAGGGGTGCACGCGCCCGAGGTTCTGTTCCACATTGGTGTTGACCGTGCGGACGATCCCCTCCCAGATGAGCTGGAGCTTGCTGGGGACGCCGCTGGTGGCGTTCCGGCGCACCAGCAATCCCAGGCCGACGACGATCGCACCGGCGAGGAACGTGGTCCAGATGGTGTCGGCGTTGAAGGTGAGGCCGAACACCTCGACGGTGATGTGGTGGCCGACCTCGATCTCGCCGGAGGCGAGGGGGACTCCGGTGCTCATGACTGACGGAGCTCCTTCAGCAGCGGCAGTGCGGTCAGGACGATGGTGAGCAGCTGGAAGACGGCCAGACCGGCGAGCACGAAGCCTCCTGCCGGCCAGAACGCGAACACCAGGATGAGGGCGACCAGCGAGATGGCCGCCAGCCGACCGAAGGCGGACACGGCGAACTGCTTGCGGGACAGCTTCCGGCCGGCCGTGGTCATCCGGATCATCGATGCCTCGGTCAGCAGCGCGTTGGCCAGCCCCAGGCCGACGCCCAGCGCGCCGAACAGGCCTGCCAGCCAGTTGCCGAGCCCGCCTCCGAGCATCAGCGCGACAACGGCGGCGACGCCGGCGGCGACCACCACGAGTCGTTGGCGGCGCGTCGCCTCGGTCATGGAGACCTGTGGCGCAGCGGTCGATCCGGCGTTCATCGCTGCTGTCCTCTCGTCCGCGTCCACGCTAGCCCGGGCTCTCTCGGTCGTCCTGCCCGCGCGGCGGGCGGTGCGTCCCGTTGGTGGTCCCGGGGGGCGTCCCGTGCCGCGCCCCGTTGTGCGGCCCGCCATTGGTCAGCAACGGCCTGATCCGGAACCAGGTCCCGGTGATTCCTGTCACCACCCCGACCGTGAGCCCCACCAGCGTCAGCACCGGCGTGGTCCCGAGCCGGGCGTCCACCCACCACCCTGCACCCATCCCGAGGAGCATGCAGGTGACGACGAAGCTGCCGATGGTGAGGAAGTCGCGGTAGTCGAGCCCCGACATCGACTCGTCGTGGCGCATGGTGCACGTGTCTCCCACCGGGGATGTCGCGGTACGTATTGACCGGTCCCGTCCCGGACGGGCCGCGCCCGAAAGTATCACAGGGCAACGGGGAGCTCGGAACGGCTCCGGCGGACCCGGTCGTGGTGGCGACCCGCGACCCTGCACCCGGTCCGACCATGGCCGTGCCAGGGGGCCCGGCGGTGCGCCCGATGGCCGGCCCGGTGGTCGACATGGTCGGCTCCCTCAGCGTGATGGTTGCGCTTGTGAAAATTAGCACAAGGTGCTCACGGCTGGCCACCGTGCTCACACCGTCGGTCCGCGCCACCGCGGCAGCCAGAACACCGCCACCGCCGTGGCCGCTGCCAGGACGGACACCCCCAGCAGGGACCGCCATCCCGCGAACAGGCTCACCACGACCGCGCCGAACGAGACGAGTCCCGCCACCGCGTACATCAGCAGGACTGTGCGCAAGTGGGAGTGGCCGATCTCGAGCAGCCGGTGGTGCAGGTGCTGCTTGTCCGGGCTGAACGGCGAACGGCCGGCGCGCGTCCGCCGGACCACGGCCAGCAGCAGGTCGACGAACGGCACCATCAGCATCGCAACGGGGAGCAGCAGCGGCAGCAACACCGGATGGGTGCCGGCACGGGCTCCGAACAGCCCCTCGGTGATGGCTCCCGGAGGGAACTGCCCCGACAGGGTGATGGCGCCGCAGGCGAGGACCAGGCCGATCAGCATCGAGCCGGAGTCGCCCATGAACATCCGCGCCGGGAAGAAGTTGTGCGGCAGGAACCCGGCGCAGGCGCCCGCCAGGCCACTCATCAGCAAGGCGGCGGCAATGGCCACGGTGACGTTGTTCTCGACGGCCAGCAGGTAGGCATACAGGAAGAAGGCGACGGCGCCGATGGCCACCACGCCGGCGGCCAATCCGTCCAGTCCGTCGACGAAGTTGACCGCGTTCACCGTCGTCACGATCACGAGGACCGTGAGCAGGGGCCCCTGGGTGGGGTCCAGCAGCAGGGTGCCCCCCAGGGCGTTGGGCAAGGGCAGGTTGAGGAACTGCACCCCCAGCACGACGACGACAGCGGCGGCGACCAGCTGGCCGCCGAGCTTCAGCAGGGCGTCGAGCTCGAACAGGTCGTCGAGTACGCCGACCAGACAGATCACGGCCCCGCCGGCAAGCACGGCGACCGCGTCGTCGTAGGCGACGTCCCCAGCCGTCGAGAGGAAGGGGAGGTGGTGGGCGGCCAGCAGCGCGGCCGCGAGCCCGCCGAGCATGGCGAGCCCGCCGAAGTACGGGACGGGGGTGGCGTGCACGTCCCGGTCACGGACCTTGGCCACCGCGCCCACCCGCTCGGCGGCGACCCGGCTGGCGGTGGCCAGCAGATAGGTCACCGCAGCCGCGACGGTGAACACGACAAGGTACTCACGCACCTGGGGTCACGCGGTCCCCTCGGGGCGGCTTCCGGGCGTAGCGGAGGGGGGCTCGTCGGAGGAGTCACCGTGCTCGTCCGGGGTGTCGTCGGCCTCATCGGGTGCGACGACGAACTGCTCGTCGCCGGACTCGGCGCCCGACTCCTCTCCGGGCTCGTCACGCGACTCGTCGTTGACGTCGCCAGCGACCTCGTCGTCGCGCTCGTCACCCGACGCGTCGTGGTCCGAGCCGCTGACCGCGGTGACGGTGCGGTCGTCGAACTCGCGGAGCCGCGCCAGCGCCACGCCACCATGCCGCAGCACCCGCGGGCGCGGGCCCGTGACGTCGAGAATGGTCGAGGCGACCGCGGTCGAGCGCGGGCCGTCGTCGAGGTAGACCCGGACCTTGTCGCCGAACATCTCCTCGGCCTCGTCGACGGTATGTGCCGCGGGCATGCCGGTGCGATTGGCGCTGCTGACGGCCAGCGGACCGGTGCGCTCGAGCAGCGCGATCGCCACCGGGTGCGCAGGTACCCGGACGGCGACGGTCCCCCGGTTGTCACCGAGGTCCCAGCTCAGGCTGGGCTGCTGCGTGCAGATCAGCGTCAGCGGCCCGGGCCACAGCGCCTCGACCATCTCCCGGGCGTACGCAGGAAGGCCCGACGCGAGGGAGTCGAGTATGCCGGCCTCGGCGATGAGCACCGGCGGAGGCATGTCCCGACCCCTGCCCTTCGCCCGGAGCAGTCGGCGTACGGCCGAGCCCTGGAAAGCATCGGCCGCGACCCCGTACACGGTGTCGGTGGGCAACACCACGAGCCGCTTGCCGCGCACCTCGCCCACGGCCGCCTCGAGGCCCTCCTCGAGCATGCCGTCGTCCGCGCAGTCGAACCGCTGCCTCAGCTCGCCGTCCACGCGGACATCGTGCCACCGACGCCTCGCTGACCGGCGCCGACCGGTGCCGTGTCAGCGGCGGGCGGTCACGAACCGGGGCCGCCCGCTCAGGTCCAGGTGGTCCACCACGTCGTGCCAGCCGCCTGCCCGGAAGACGTCGGGTGCCGATCGACCTTGTGCCTCAGCGTGCTCGCATCCCACCACGCCTCCGTCACCCAACAGCCGGGCAGCCACCCTCGCGACCGACCGGATGGTGTCCAGGCCGTCGGTGCCGGACCACAGCGCCACCGCCGGGTCGTGCACGCGGGCCTCGAGCTCCACCTCCTCGTACGCCTCCAACGGGATGTACGGCGGGTTCGCGACCACCAGGTCGACGTCGCCGTTCAGCTCGGTGAGGGCGTCGGCGATGTCACCGAGGCGGACGTCGACGCCGGTGCCGGCCAGGTTCGTCACCGCGTACTCGTAGGCCCGGGGCGAGAGCTCGACCGCGTACACCTGCGCCGATGGTGCTTCGGCGGCGAGCGCTGCGGCGATGGCGCCGGAGCCGGTGCACAAGTCGACCGCGACCTGGTCGGGCCGGCCGCTCAGCTGCTCGACCGCCCACCCGGCCAGCAGCTCGGTCTCCGGCCGCGGCACGAACACTCCCGCTCCCACCCGCAGCTGCACCGTACGGAAGCCGGCGACGCCGAGAAGGTACTGCAACGGCTCACGTCGCTCCCGTCGGGACACCAGCTGCTCGAGCCCGGTGGCCTGCTCGTCGCTGAGCACCTGGTGTTCCAGGGTGACCTGGTGTCCCAGAGTGCTCGTCAGGAGGCTGCCGCGAGACACGCCCAGCACGTGGGCCAACAGCTGTTCGGCGTCGGCGCCTGGCGAGGCCACGCCCGCGGCAGCGAGCCGACGCACCACCTCTGCGCGCGACTCGCGCAGCCCGCGCGGCAACGGGGGCTCAGTCACTGCCCGACCGAGGCCATCCGGGCCTGCTCCTCGGCGGCGACGGACGCAGCCACCAGGTCGTCCAGCGCGCCGTCGAGCACCACGTCGAGGTTGTAGGCCTTGAAGCCGGTGCGGTGGTCCGAGACGCGGTTCTCGGCGAAGTTGTACGTGCGGATCCGCTCTGAGCGGTCCACGGTGCGCACCTGCGACCGCCGGGTGTCCGCCTCCGCCGAGTGGGCGCGCTCCTCGGCCACGGCCAGCATTCGTGCCCGCAGGATGCGCATGGCCTGCTCGCGGTTCTGCAGCTGCGACTTCTCGTTCTGGCAGGACACCACGATCCCGGTGGGGACGTGGGTGATGCGCACGGCCGAGTCGGTGGTGTTGACGCTCTGGCCGCCCGGACCCGATGAGCGGAAGACGTCGACGCGCAGGTCAGCCTCGTCGAGCGCCACCTCGACCGGCTCGGCCTCGGGCAGCACCAGCACTCCAGCGGCCGAGGTGTGGATCCGGCCCTGCGACTCGGTGACCGGCACCCGCTGCACGCGGTGCACGCCGGCCTCGTGCTTGAGCAGCCCGTACGGTCCGCTTTCGGGCGCAGGCGTGCCGCGTGAGGTGACGGACAGGGTGACAGCCTTGACGCCTCCGAGGTCGGACTCGGTGACGTCCAAGACCTCGGTGCGCCAGCCGCGACGCTCGGCGAAGCGCGTGTACATGCGCAGCAGGTCACCGGCGAACAGCGCCGACTCGTCACCGCCCTCACCGGCCTTCACCTCGAGGATGACGTCCTTGCTGTCCGCGGGATCGCGGGGGACCAGCTGGCGACGGAGCCGCTCGGCAAGCTCGTCGCGCCGGGCGGTCAGCTCGCCGGCCTCCACACCGAAGGCGGGGTCCTCGTCCTCCAGCTCCCGCGCCGCTGCGAGGTCGCCCTCGACCCGCTGCCACTCCGCATAGGTGGCGACCACCGCGCCGAGCTCGGCGTACCGGCGCCCGAGCCGGCGGGCGGCCCCGGGGTCGGCATGCACGGCGGGGTCGGACAGCTGCGCACCGAGCGAGGCATGCTCGTCCACCAGCCGTTGCACCTGCTCGAACATCATCTGCCCATCCCGGGACGTGAGGCGCCTCCCACCGCACGTGCGGCGCCGGACCGCGTGCGTACATGCGACGACACCGGCCCGAAGCGGAGTGCTTCGAGCCGGTGTCGTGAGGTGCTACTTCTTGGCGGCCTTGGCCGCGTACCGCTTCTCGAAGCGCGCGACCCGGCCTCCGGTGTCGAGGATCTTCTGCTTGCCGGTGTAGAAGGGGTGGCACTGCGAGCACACGTCCGCGTGGATGGAGCCGTTGCTCGCGGTGCTGCGGGTGGTGAAGGTGGCACCGCACGTGCAGGTGACCGTGGTCTCGCCGTAGGCGGGGTGGATGTCGGGCTTCATGGGGATCCTCTCCGTGACGTGGTCGCCGGGTCGTCGCCCGTAGGCGCGGGGACGTGAACCGGAACCGTCGACAAGTGTCTCATCGACATCGGCGGCAACGCGAATGCCGCGGTCGTTGTTCCGCGGCGCGTCGGGGCGGGGAAGCGGCAGCCCCGGTGCCCCGGCGCCAGCGGATTCGTCAGCCTTCGTCGCGGCGGCCGTTGCCCTGCATCGGCATCGTGTCGCGTACCTGCATGAGGAACTCGACGTTGCTCCGCGTCTTCTTGAGCTTGTCCAGGATGAGCTCGAGGGCCTGTTGCCCGTCCAGCGCCGACAGCACCCGGCGCAGCTTCCACACGACCTGCAGCTCGTCGCGGCTCATCAGCAGCTCCTCGCGCCGGGTACCCGAGGAGTCGACGTCGATGGCCGGGAAGATGCGCTTGTCGGCGAACTCGCGCCGCAGTCGCAGCTCCATGTTCCCGGTGCCCTTGAACTCCTCGAAGATGACCTCATCCATCTTGGAGCCGGTCTCGATCAGCGCCGTGGCCAGGATCGTCAGTGACCCGCCGTCCTCGATGTTGCGGGCCGCACCGAAGAATCGCTTGGGCGGGTAGAGCGCCGACGAGTCGACGCCACCGGACAGGATCCGCCCGCTGGCGGGCGCGGCGAGGTTGTACGCACGGCCGAGCCGGGTGATCGAGTCAAGCAGCACGACGACGTCGTGGCCGAGCTCGACGAGTCGCTTGGCGCGCTCGATGGCCAGCTCGGCGACCGTGGTGTGGTCGTCGGCCGGACGGTCGAAGGTGGACGCGATGACCTCGCCCTTGACCGCCCGCTGCATGTCGGTGACCTCTTCGGGCCGTTCGTCGACCAGCACGACCATCAGGTGGCACTCTGGGTTGTTCGTGGTGATCGCGTTGGCGATCGACTGCAGCACCAGCGTCTTGCCCGCCTTGGACGGAGAGACGATGAGGCCGCGCTGCCCCTTGCCGATCGGGGCGACGATGTCGATGACCCGCGTGGTCAGTATCGAGGCCTCGGTCTCCAGCCGGAGCCGGTCCTGCGCGTACAGGGGCGTGAGCTTGGAGAACTCGAGCCGCTTCCTCGCCGCCTCGGGGTCGCTTCCATTGATGGAGTCGATGCGGACGAGCGGGTTGAACTTCTCCTTGCGGTCGACATCGCGAGCCTGCTTGACCTGTCCGGTGACGGCGTCGCCCTTGCGGAGACTGTGCTTGCGCACCATCGACAGGGACACGTAGACGTCGTCGGGACCGGGCAGGTAGCCCGAGGTGCGGACGAACGCGTAATTGTCGAGTACGTCGAGGATGCCGGCAACCGGCAGGAGGACGTCGTCGTCGCTGACCTGCGGCTCGCTGTCGCGCCCGCTCTGGCGCTCGCTGCCGCGGTCGCGGCCACCGCTCCGGTCGCGGTTCCGGTTGCGCCGACGACGGCGGCTGCTGCCCTCGCCCTCGTCGTCCCGCCGGGGACCGCGGCTGTCGGTGCGGGTGTCACTGCGGGTGTCACTACGGGTGTCACTGCGGTTGTCGCCGCGGGTGTCACCGCGGTTGTCGCTGCGGGTGTCACCGCGGCCGTCACCGCGGCTGTCGTTGTTCCGGCTGTCCTTGCTGGTGTCGTTGCCCCGGTTGTCGCTGCGACTGTTGTCACTGCGGCTCTCATTCCGGTTGTCATTGCCGTTGTCGTTGTTCCGGCTGTCACTGCGGTCGTCGCTGCGGTGGGCACCCGCGTTGTCGCCGCGGCTGTCCCGCTGGCTCTCGCTCCGGCCGTCCCGCCCTTGCTCGTCGGGCACCTCCGAGCCGGGGGTGTCGAAAGGTGCCTGGCTCGGCGCGACGCTCTGCGCAGCGGCGCGGTCGTCGACGGGGGGCGGAGCAGCCTCGGTGGCCGGCTCCGGCGCCGGGCTCGACGTCCGGGAGTCGGCCCGTGCTGACTGCTGGGCCGATTGCTGGGCCGATTGCTGGGCTGACGACCGGGCCGACGACCGGGCCGACGACCGGGCGGCGTTGCCGGCGACACCGTCGCCGCCGGCCCCGTCCCGGCCCTGCGTCTGTGCGGCGCTGATCGCCTCGATCAGCTGGCTCTTGCGCATCCGGGTCGTGCCCTTGATGCCCAGCCCGCCGGCGACCTGCTGCAGCTCGGCGAGCACCATCCCGCTCAAGCCTCCGCCGGAGCGGCGGCGCGCCTGCGACGTGCCCGTCGACGCGGGCGTGGTGGTGCCGTCGCCGGCGACGTCCGCGGGTGGTGAAGTGGTGGGAGTGTCGGTCACGTGAGGTCCTTCCCACGTCGGGCTGGTCGCGTTGACCTGCCGGTGGCGGTCCTGGCACATCCAGAATCCGCTGGAGCCGGCCGCTCACGTCGGGTGGGCGGCCCCCAGACAGGTGAAGGCTCCGGGTCTCCCCCTCCGTCGTGTCCGGCGGCGGAACCCTTGTGCGCTCTGAACTCGGTCAGGCCCGTCAGGGACCGGACACACCAGAACGGTGGAGAAGGAGGTGTGCGTCTGCGCCGCCCGGTCCAGGTTGCTCCGGGTGGGGGGCGCTGCGCGAGTACGACAGTAGCACCTGCCTCAGTTGACTGTCGTACGCCCATACACCAACACGCCGGGAACCGGCGACATTCCCGGTGCAGCTGGCGGTCAGCCGCGCACCCGCGCGCCGTGGAGGTCGATCCGCAACGGCTGGTGCACCCACCCACGCGGAAGCGGCAGGTCGGGAGGCTCTTCCCCGTGCAGCACCAGCACACTGGGGCCCGCCCCCGAGACCATCGCGGCGACACCCGCCGCGCGCAGCTCGGTGACCAGTGCGGCCGTTCTCGGCATGGCTGCTGCCCGGTACTGCTGGTGGAGCCGGTCGTCCGTGGCCGCCAGCAGGAGCTCAGGGCGACCGGTCATCGCGGCCACCAGTAGCCCGGCCCGGCCGGCGGTCCACGCCGCGTCGGAGTGGGCGACGTGCTCGGGGAGCAGCCCACGCGCCGCTGCGGTGCTACCCGGCTCCTCGGGCACCAGCGCGACCGCACCTACCCGTGGCTCGAGGCGCAGGGCGCGCGCTCCGGTCGCATCGCGCCAGGCCACCGTGAAGCCGCCGTACACCGCTGCCGCGACGTTGTCGGGATGCCCCTCGATCCGTGCCGCCAGCCGGAGGACGGCGGCCTGGTCCAGTCGGTCCCCGTCGGTCACCAGTGTCTTGGCCACGGTGATGCCGGCGACGATGGCGGCTGCCGAGGACCCGAGACCACGCGCGTGCGGGATCCGGTCACAGCAGGAGATGCGCATCCCGGGCACGGCCACGTCCAGCAGCGCCAACGTGGCTCGCGCGGCGCGTACGACCAGGTGCGACTCGTCCCGGGCGACCAGGTCGGCGCCCTCTCCCTCGACGTGCACGTGCAGACCGTGGGGGACCACCTCGGCGGTGACCTCGTTGCACAGGTCGACGGCCAGGCCGAAGCTGTCGAATCCCGGCCCCAGGTTGGCGCTGGTCGCCGGGACCGAGACCGTCACCGGCCCGTCCCTCCAGGGCTGTGTCCCCGTCGGCTGCCTCGCGGTCACCGGCACCCCCGGGGTCGGCATCCGCCCGATGCGGTCACGTCAGCGCAGTCCGGCTGCGCCGGCGGCCGCATGCACGTCGGCGTCGATCACGTCGTCGACCAGAGGTCCCTGGGCGTCCAGAGCGGTGTCCACGTCCTTGAGCCCGTGACCGGTGACCGTGACGACGATGCGCAGTCCCGCCAATGCCCGGCCCTGCTCCGCGAGCTGGGCCAGGCCTGCGGCACCGGCAGCCGACGCCGGCTCCACGAAGACACCGTCGCGGGCGGCGAGCTCGCGCTGGGCCTGCAGGATCTGCTGGTCGCTGACCGCGGCGATCAGCCCGCCGGACTCGTCCCGTGCCCGGAGAGCGAGGTTCCAGGAGGCAGGGTTGCCCACCCGGATCGCGGTGGCGAGGGTGTCGGGGTGCGTGACCGGCTGTCCACTGACCAGCGGTGCGGCGCCCTCGGCCTGGAAACCCCACATGACCGGGAGCCGGTCGGTGAGGCCGTCGGCCGCGTAGGCGCGATAGCCCATCCAGTACGCCGCAATGTTCCCGGCGTTACCCACCGGAAGCACGTGTGCGTCCGGGGCGGCCCCGAGGGCGTCGACCACCTCGAACGCGGCGGTCTTCTGCCCCTCGAGCCGCGCCGGGTTGACCGAGTTGACGAGGGAGACGGGGTAGGTGTCGGCCAGCTCCCGGGCCAGCCGCAGGCAGTCGTCGAAGTTGCCGCGCACCTGCACGACGGTCGCCCCGTGCATCACCGCCTGAGCCATCTTCCCGGCCGCGATCCGTCCGTGCGGCACCAGCACGACCGGCCGCAGGCCGGCCCGGGCGGCGTAGGCGGTCATCGACGCCGACGTGTTCCCGGTCGACGCGCAGACGACCGCCGCGGCTCTTTCGGCCAGCGCCACCGAGATGGCGACGGACATTCCCCGGTCCTTGAACGAGCCGGTGGGGTTGTCGCCCTCGACCTTGAGCCACACCTCGGCGCCGGTCAGCTCCGACAGCCATCCCGACGTGACCAGCGGGGTTCCCCCCTCGCAGAGAGTCACCACCGGGCTCGACTCGTCAACGGGCAGCCATTCGCGGTACTCCGCGATCACTCCCCGCCACAGCTTGGCGCCGGTACGGGCCACACCGGTCCTGTGCGCGCTCGTTCCGGCGCTCATCCCGGCGCTCATCCCGGCGCTCATTCCGGCTCGGCCTCGACGCGCATCACCGACGTCACCTCGCGGACCATGTCCATGCCCGCCAGGCCTGCCACGGTTGCGGCGAGGTCGGCGTCGCGAGCGCGGTGGGTGACGATCACCAGCTGGGCGTCGTCGCCGCGGCCTTCCTGGCGCACCGTCTGGATCGAGACCCCGTGCCGGCTGAACTCCGTGGCCACCGAGGCCAGCACCCCGGTGCGGTCGTCGACGTCGATGGCGACGTGGTACCGGGTGTAGGTGTCGCCCATCGGGAGCACCTCGCACTGCGCATGCACCGACTCACCCACCCCGCGCACATCGGACAGCCGGTTCCGGGCAGCACTCACGAGGTCGCCGAGGACCGCGCTCGCGGTCGGCGGGCCGCCCGCGCCCGGCCCGTAGAACATCAGCCGTCCCGCGGCCTCGCTCTCGACGAAGACGGCGTTGTACGCCTCCCGGACGCTGGCGAGCGGGTGGTCTGCGGGGATCATCGCCGGGTGCACCCGTGCGGACACCGCCTCACCGTCCGGGGTGTCGTGCCGCTCGCAGATCGCCAGCAGCTTGACCACGCACCCCATCTCGGTTGCGGAGGCCACGTCACCGGCCGACACCTCGGTGATTCCCTCACGGTAGACGTCCGCCGCCGTCACGCGGGTGTGGAAGGCCAGCCCGGCCAGGATGGCGGCCTTCGCTGCTGCGTCGAAGCCCTCGACGTCGGCGGTCGGGTCCGCCTCCGCGTACCCCAGCGCCTGCGCCTCCTCCAGCGCCTCGGTGAAGCCGGTGCCCGACGTCGACATCCGGTCGAGAACGAAGTTGGTGGTGCCGTTGACGATCCCGATCACGCGCCGGACGCGGTCGCCGGCCAGTGACTCGGCCAGCGGGCGCAGGATGGGGATGGCGCCGGCGACGGACGCCTCGAAGTACAGGTCCCGCTGCGCCTTCTCCGCGGCAGCGAACAGCGTGGCGCCGTCCTCGGCCAGCAGTGCCTTGTTGGCCGTGACGACCGATGCCCCGTGCTCGAGGGCCGCCAGGATCAGCGAGCGGGCCGGCTCGATCCCGCCGATGACCTCCACCACGAGGTCGACGTCGTCGCGGCGCACCAGGCTCTCGGCATCCGTCGTGAACAGCTGTGCGTCGAGGTCCAGGCCACGGGCCCGCCCCGACCGGCGCACCGCGATGCCGCGCAGCTCGAGCGGCGCGCCGACACGCGCGGCGAGCTCGCCGCCTTGCTCGGTCAGGAGCCGGGCGACCTCGGTACCCACGACCCCGCAGCCGAGCAGCGCGATGCCCAACGGGCGCTTCTCGCTGTGCTGGCTCATCGATCCTCCTCCGGGGTCGGCCACGGACGATCCTGTCACCCGGTCACCGCCGGCTCCGCCGCGACATCGAGCGCGTACAGGTCGCGCTCGGTCTCGCGGCGCACGACGGTGCGGGCGACACCGTCCCGGACGGAGACGACCCCCGGCCTGGGTACGTGGTTGTAGTTGCTCGCCAGTGACCGACAGTAGGCGCCGGTACCGGGAACCGCGATCAGGTCGCCGGGGCGGACGTCACCGGGAAGGAACTCGTCCTTGACCACGATGTCGCCGGACTCGCAGTGCCGCCCGACCACGCGGGCGAGCACCGGCGCCGCCGACGAGGCGCGGGACGCGAGGGTGCAGGAGTAGTCCGCGTCGTACAGCGCCGGGCGGACGTTGTCGCTCATCCCTCCGTCGACCGAGACGTACAACCGCGTCGCCCCCGATCCCACTGCGACCGGCTTGACCGTGCCGACCTCGTACAGCGTGCACATGGCGGGGCCGGCGAGCGCCCGCCCGGGCTCCACCGAGAGCTGGGGCGGGTCGATCCGGAGTGCACGGCACTCGTGCAGCACGATGTCGCGCAGGCCGGAGGCGAGCACCGCCGGCGGGTCCGGGTCGTCCTGGGTGGTGTAGGCGATGCCGAAGCCGCCGCCGAGGTCCAGCTCGGGGAGCTCGACGCCGAGCTCGGCGCGCACCCGTGCGTGCAGCGCGAGCACCCGTCGCGCGGCCACCTCGAAGCCCGAGGTGTCCCAGATCTGGGAGCCGATGTGCGAGTGCAGGCCCAGCAGCCGCAGGTGCGGCGAGGACAGCACCCGGTGCACGGCCGCGAACGCCTCGCCCTCGGCGATCGAGAAGCCGAACTTCTGGTCCTCGTGCGCGGTGGCGATGTACTCGTGTGTGTGCGCCTCGACGCCGACGGTCACGCGCACCAGCACGCCCGGAAGGGCGCCGCGCTGCTCGGCCAGGCGGCCGAGACGCTCGATCTCCTGGTGGGAGTCGACGATGATCCGTCCCACCCCTGCCTCGAGAGCGCGCGCCAGCTCCGCCTCGGTCTTGTTGTTTCCGTGCAGCCCGATCCGCGCAGGGTCGAACCCGGCCCGCAGGGCCAGCCCCAGCTCCCCACCCGTGCAGACGTCGAGGCTGAGTCCCTCCTCGGCGACCCACCGCAGCAGCGCCGAGCACATGAACGCCTTGCCGGCGTAGTAGACGTCGAAGCCGGAGAACGCGTCGCGGAACGACGCCGCCCGCTGCCGGAAGTCCGCCTCGTCGAGCACGTAGCTGGGGGTCTGGTGCTCGGCAGCCAGCTGCGGGAGCGGCACACCACCGACGTGCACGGCCCCGTCGTCGCCGCGGCGGGCGGTGAGCGACCACAGCTTCGGAACCAGCAGGTTGACGTCGTCGGGCTGGCGCAGCCAGTGCGGTCCGCGGTGTCCGGCCTCGGCGTGCAGGGCGCCGGCCTCGTGCGCTCGGGACATGCGGCGCCCCTACATCCGCTCGGGGGCGGTGACCCCGAGCATCCGGAGACCGTTGGCCAGCACCACCCGGGTCGCGGCCACCAGCGCCAGTCGAGCCCGGTGCACGTCCGTGACCTCCTCGTCGCCCATCGGCAGCACCCGGCAGTCGTCGTAGAACCTGTGGAAGGTGGCGGCGGTGTCCTCGAGGTACCGCGCGACTCGGTGGGGCTCGCGGAGCGTGGCCGCCTGCTGCACGACGCGGGGCAGGTCGGCCAGCGCGCGCAGCAGCTCGCCCTCGCGCTCGTGGCTGAGCAGGCCCGGGTCGTGGTCCCCCACGGCGATCCCCAGGTCGGCGGCGTTGCGCAGTATCGACGAGAGCCGGGCGTGCGCGTACTGGACGTAGTAGACGGGATTGTCGCTGGCGGTCCGGGTGACGACGTCGATGTCGACCGTGAGCGGCGAGTCGGCCGGGTAGCGGCACAGCGTGTAGCGCAAGGCGTCGACGCCGGTCAGGTCGACCACCTCGCGGAGGGACAGGATGGTCCCGGCGCGCTTGGACAGCCGTAGCTCCTCGCCTCCGCGCAGGATGGTCACCAGCTGGCCGATGAGCACCTCGATGTCGCGGTCGGGGTCGTCGCCCGCACAGGCGGCCAGGACCCTCAGCCGGTTGACGTACCCGTGGTGGTCGGCCCCGAGCAGGTAGATGCACGGGCTGAAGCCGCGCTCGCGCTTGTCGACGTAGTAGGCGGAGTCCGAGGCGAAGTACGTGTACTCCCCGTTGGTGCGGACGAGCACCCGGTCGCGGTCATCGCCGAAGTCGGTGGTGCGCATCCACAGCGCCCCCTCTGCCTCGAACACATGCCCGGCCTCACGGAGGCGCTCGATGCCGTGCTTGACGCGGTCATCGTCGTGCAGGGAGCGCTCCGACGACCAGACGTCGAAGACGGTACGGAACTCCTCGAGCTGCTGGCGCTGTTCGGTGAGCTGGCGCCGGTAGCCCTCCTCGCGGAAGGCCACCACCCGCTCGTCGGCGGGCAGCTCTGCGAACTCCGGGTGGTCGGAGGCGATGGCGCGCGCGAGCTCGTGCACGTAGTCGCCGTGATAGCCGTCCTCGGGCACCGGCCGGCCCGCGGCGCTGGCCTCCAGCGAGGCGCCGAACTTGTCCATCTGGGCGCCACGGTCGTTGATGTAGAACTCGCGGGTGACGTCCGCGCCGGCCGCGGACAGGACCCGGCCGATCGCGTCGCCGAGCGCTGCCCAGCGGGTGTGGCCGAGGTGCAAGGGGCCGGTCGGGTTGGCCGAGATGAACTCGAGGTTGATTCGTTGTCCGGCCAGCGCATCGCTGCTGCCGTACGCGTCGCCACCGGCCAGGACCGAGCCGGCCACCACCCCCTGGGCGGCGGCGGCCACCCTGACGTTGAGGAACCCGGGACCCGCCACCTCGACCGACGCCACACCCGGAGCAGCGGCCAGCTGCGCGGCCAGCAGTGCGGCGAGCTCGCGTGGCGGGCGTCCGACCTGCTTGGCCAGCTGCAGCGCCACGTTGGTGGAGTAGTCACCGTGCTCGCGCAGCTTGGGACGCTCGACCCTGACCTCGGGCGGTACGGCCCCGCCCAGCGCGAGAACGCCGTCGTCGACCAGCGCGGACAGCGCCTCGGCGACGATGCGGGACAGCTCCTCGGGGGTCACTGCCTCAGGGTATCGGCGCGGCACCGCCTGATTCGTCGCGGCCGTGACCGGTGGTAAGCAGCTCGCGGACTACCCTGACCAGCTCGTCCGGATCGAACGGCTTCGTGAGGTAGGCGTCGACGCCGATGCTGCGTGCACGGGCCAGATGCGCGGGCGAGGTGCTCGTCGTCACCATCACCAGGGGGGCGTGCAGGGTGCGCGGGTCGCTCCGCAGTGCGGCGGCGGCGGCCAGCCCGTCCATCCGCGGCATGACGAGGTCCAGCGTCACCAGATCAGGGACGTGCTGCTGGGCCAGCTCGAGGCCGTGCCGGCCGTCGGTGGCCTCCACGACGTCGATGTCCTCGAGCTCGAGGTTCATTCGGATCAGGCTGCGCAAGGACCGCTGGTCGTCCACCACGAGTACCAGGGGACGACGACGAGAGCTCACCCCCTCACGCTAGTGCGCGCGGCCCAGGTCGGGCCGCCTCCGGCGGCGGTGACATGTGGTCCACCCGGGAGGACCGGCGCACGACCCACACGGGTCCCGTTCGACAGCGGCTGCGGTAGTGTCGCGGGTCGCGGGCCCCCGTAGCTCAGGGGATAGAGCATCGGCCTCCGGAGCCGTGTGCGCAGGTTCGAATCCTGCCGGGGGCACCCTCGGGCGCGACACCCGGTGCGCGGGCACCGGGCGTCGGTGCTCGGGCGCGTCGGGAACGCGGCCGTCGATCGGACGTGGGTCAGGCGTCGATCTCGCGGGGCGACTGGCTGCCTGCCGACACCTCGATGCGGCGCGGCTTGGCCGCGGCAGCGATAGGGATGCGCAGGGTCAGCACACCGGCGTCGTACTGGGCGTCGATGTGGTCGCTGTCGAGCGTGTCACCCAGGAACAGCTGCCGGGAGAAGACGCCCAGCGGCCGCTCCGACACCTGCACCTCGACGGCATCGTCGTGTGCCGGCGGCCGTCGCTCGGCCCGGACGGTCAGGACGTTGCGCTCGACGTCGAGCTCGATGGCCTCACTGCTCACGCCCGGCAGGTCGAAGACGACGACGTAGGTGTCGCCCTGGCGGTACGCGTCCATCGGCATGGCCGTGGGTCGCGACCAGCTTCCGGAGGCACCGAGGGCCTGCTGGGTCAGACGGTCGAGCTCACGGAACGGGTCGGTACGCATCAACATTGTCTGCCACCTCCTCGGTCTCGTCGCGATGTCGACGCGTGACACTGTTGTAGCATGTCGTCCAATAGACGACAAGTGGTTTGTCGTCGGAAGGATGACGATGCGGGCAGCAACTGCGCCGGGAGACCCGGTCGCTGCCCTGCGCCGGATCCTTCAGGTGGTCGACCACGTCCGCCGCGGGGCCGCGCCGGGCGCGGTGGCCGACGAAGTCGCCGGCGAGGCCACCGTCGGGGCCACCGTCGAGGCCGGCGTCGAGGCCGGCGTCGAGGCCGGCGTCGAGGCCGGCGTCGAGGCCGAGGGCGCTGATGTGGTGGCGGCGCTCACCGAGCTCCGGGAGGTCCGAGAACACATCGCGGGGTGGGAGCCCGAGCTGGTCGCGGCAGCCCGGGAACGCGGGATCAGCTGGGCCGATCTGGCCCCCGCTCTCGGGGTCGGCAGCCGTCAGGCAGCCGAGCGGCGTTTCCTCCGGCTGCAGCCGTCGTCAAGCGGTGAGGAGACCGGTGAGGCAAGGGTGCGCGCCGAACGGAACCGGCGCGCCGGTGACCGGGCGGTTGCCTCGTGGGCCCGCCGCAACGCGGTGCCCCTTCGCCGGCTCGCCGCCCAGGTGCTGTCGACTGGTGAGCCCCGCAGCCCGGCCGGGCGTCGGCGCACGGAGCGGGTGCACCGGGCCCTGGCCGACGACGAACCGGCGTCGCTGCTCGGCCCCCTTGCGGCTGCCTGTGACGACCTTGGCGAGCAGCACGTCGGGCTGGCGGAGCAGATCAGGGCGGTCACGGAGACGGGCGCGCAGGTGCGCAGGTACGCGATGCGCGGCGAGCCGCAGTGAACCCGACCGCCACCACCGCAGGTCTCCCGGCATCCGCTGCGCCCGCGGGTCTTCCTGTGGCGCCCCGCCACGAGGGTTAGCCTGGGTCCGGCACGCAACATGTGCGGTGCCGGTTGTGCCCGGCGCCGCTTCTGGTCAACAGACGGAGATAGGGGCGATCCAAGCCGTGGCCGAGTCCCCGAAGGGTGACGTGCACACGCAGTTCGGTGCGAACGAGTGGCTCGTCGACGAGATGTACGAGCGATACCAGCAGGACCCCTCGTCGGTCGACCAGGTCTGGCTGGACTTCTTCCGTCACCGCGGCGACGAGTCAGCCGGCGACGGGGGTGGCAAGGAGATCTCAGACCAGAACGCCTCCGGCAAGAAGACGCGCGGCAAGAAGACCGCCGGCAACACGCCGTCGGCCGCCGGCGCCGGCAAGGCCGCGGCGCCGAAGACGCGGCGGCGGACCGACGGCTCCTCCGAGCAGGAGTCGCGGCAGACCAGCAACGGTGCCCGCCCGAGCCAGGCGGAGGAGCGAAGCCAGACCGACAAGGCCGAGAAGGCCGAGGCGGCCGAGCGCGATCGTCAGCAGCGTGCCGCCGCGTCCTCCAGCTCGCCACCTCGCACTGGCGCCCCGGCCGAACAGCGCAGCGAGAGCCAGCGTGGCGAGCGGAGCCCGGCGCCACAGGCAGAGTCCGAGGGTGCCACCAGCCAGTCCAAGGGCAGCGGCGCGGACAAGGCAGAGACGGCCATCCGGCCGGTCACCAAGGAGCCACCCAAGCCGGTGGCACCTGAGGTGTCGGAGGAGAGCGAGCACAAGCAGCTGCGCGGCGCGGCCGCTCGCACGGTGACCAACATGGCCGCCAGCCTCGAGGTCCCGACGGCGACGAGCGTCCGCTCGGTGCCGGTCAAGCTGCTGATCGACAACCGGATCGTCATCAACAACCACCTCGCCCGCGCCCGCGGTGGCAAGGTGTCGTACACCCACATCATCGGCTTCGCGATGGTCAAGGCCCTGCGCGCGATGCCGGACATGAACCGCGGCTTCGACATCGTCGACGACAAGCCGACCCTGGTCGTGCCGCCACACGTCAACCTCGGTCTGGCGATCGACGTGCCCAAGCCGGACGGGACGCGTCAGCTGCTGGTGCCGTCGATCAAGGCGGCCGAGGCGATGGATTTCGCGCAGTTCTGGGGCGCGTACGAAGACGTCGTGCGCAAGGCCCGCGACGGCAAGCTGACCGTCAGCGACTTCACCGGTACGTCCATCTCGCTGACCAACCCCGGCACGATCGGCACCAACCACTCCGTGCCCCGGCTGATGAAGGGCCAGGGGTGCATCATCGGGGTCGGGTCGATGGACTACCCCGCGGCCTACCAGGGTGCCGCCGAGAAGACGCTCAACGACCTCGCGGTCAGCAAGGTCATGACGCTGACGTCGACCTATGACCACCGGATCGTGCAGGGCGCCCAGTCGGGCGAGTTCCTGCGACGCATCCACCAGCTGCTGCTCGGTGACGAGGGCTTCTACGACGAGATCTTCGCCTCCCTGCGGATCCCGTACGAGCCCATCCGGTGGAGCCAGGACATCTCGACGTCCCACGACGACGAGATCAACAAGCAGGCACGGGTGCTGGAGCTGATCCACGCCTACCGGGTTCGCGGCCACATCATGGCCGACACCGACCCGCTCGAGTACCGACAGCGCAGCCACCCCGACCTCGACATCGGTACGCACGGGCTCACGCTGTGGGACCTGGACCGCGAGTTCGCCACGGGCTCATTCGGCGGCGGGCGTCGGTTCATGCAGCTGCGGCACGTGCTCGGCATCCTGCGCGACTCGTACTGCCGGACCATCGGCATCGAGTACATGCACATCCAGGACCCCGAGCAACGGCGCTGGCTGCAAGAGCGCGTGGAGCGCGGGTTCGAGAAGCCGCCGCGGGCGGAGCAGCTGCGGATCCTGCGGAAGCTCAACCAGGCCGAGGCGTTCGAGACGTTCCTGCAGACCAAGTTCGTCGGCCAGAAGCGGTTCAGCCTCGAAGGCAGCGAGACGACGGTCCCCGTGCTCGACGAGCTGTGCGAGGCAGCAGCCGGCGCGGGGCTGGACGAGGTGTGCATCGGCATGGCGCACCGTGGCCGGCTCAACGTGCTGGTGAACATCGTCGGCAAGAGCCCGGCCCAGGTGTTCCGTGAGTTCGAGGGAAACATCGACCCGCGGACGGTTCAGGGCTCCGGCGACGTCAAGTACCACTTGGGGGCGGACGGCTGCTTCACCGCCGGTGACGGCTCCACCGTCAATGTCTCGGTGGCGGCGAACCCCTCCCACCTCGAGGCCGTCGATCCCGTTCTGGAAGGGATCGCCCGCGCCAAGCAGGACGTCCTCAACAAGGGTGCGGCGTACCCGGTGCTGCCGCTGCTGGTGCACGGTGACGCCGCGTTCGCCGGACAGGGGGTCGTCGCCGAGACGCTCAACCTGTCGCAGCTGCGCGGTTACCGTACGGGTGGCACCGTGCACGTCGTCGTGAACAACCAGGTGGGGTTCACCACGTCGCCGGCGTCGTCGCGCTCGTCGCTGTACTGCACGGACGTGGCGCGCATGGTGCAGGCGCCGATCTTCCACGTCAACGGCGACGACCCCGAGGCCTGCATCCGGGTGGCGAGGCTGGCGTTCGAGTACCGCCAGGCGTTCAACAAGGACGTCGTCATCGACCTGGTCTGCTATCGGCGCCGCGGTCACAACGAGGGCGACGACCCGAGTTTCACGCAGCCGCTGATGTACGACCTGATCGAGCACAAGCGCTCGGTGCGCAAGCTCTACACCGAGGCCCTGGTGGGTCGAGGCGACATCACGATCGACGAGGCCGAGCAGGCGCTGCGCGACTACCAGAAGCAGCTCGAGGGCATGTTCACCGAGGCGCGTGCGGCGAAGAACGCCTCGTACGAGACGACGCCCGACTACCCCGACAAGCCGGAGGCGGAGGGGCTCGACACCGCCATCAGCCCCGAGACGCTGAAGACGATCGCCGACGCCTACGCGAGCCCCCCGCAGGACTTCACGGTGCACCCCAAGGTGATGCCGCAGCTGCAGCGCCGGGCGACGGCGATCGCTGACGGCCCGATCGACTGGGCGACCGCCGAGATCATCGCGCTGGGAGCGCTGCTGCTCGACGGGCGCCCGGTGCGGCTCACCGGCCAGGACTCCCGGCGGGGGACCTTCGCCCAGCGGTTCGCGACCATCATCGACCGCCGCACGGGTGGCGAGTGGACCCCGCTCTCGAAGCTCAGCGATGAGCAGGCGAACTTCTACATCTACGACTCGTTGCTGTCGGAGTACGCGACGATGGGGTTCGAGTACGGGTACTCGGTGGCGCGCCCGGAGGCCCTCGTGCTGTGGGAGGCGCAGTTCGGCGACTTCCTCAACGGCGCACAGATCGTCATCGACGAGTACATCGCGGCCGGGGAGGCGAAGTGGGGCCAACGCTCAGGCGTGGTGCTGCTGCTCCCCCATGCCTACGACGGCCAGGGCCCGGACCACTCGTCGGCGCGGATCGAGCGTTTCCTCACGTTGGCGAGCGATGACGCCATGCGCGTGGCTCAGCCCAGCACGCCGGCCAACTACTTCCATCTGCTGCGTCTGCAGTCGCTGAGCGGCAAGCACAAGCCGCTCGTCGTCTTCACCCCGAAGTCGATGCTGCGCAACAAGGCCGCGGTGTCCCAGCCGGACGACTTCACCGGCGGGACGTTCCTGCCGGTGATCGGCGATCACACTGTGGACCCCGAGCGCGTCCAGCGGCTGCTGCTCTGCTCGGGCAAGGTGGCCTGGGACCTGCGCGCGGAGCGGGCCAAGCGGGAGGGCGACGAGCCCACCACGGCGGTCGCGACGCTCGAGCGGCTGTACCCGCGGCCGATCGAGGAGCTGAAGGCGCTGGTGAGCAGCTTCCCGAACCTGCGGGACGTCCGCTGGGTGCAGGACGAGCCCGCCAACATGGGGCCGTGGCCGCACCTCGCCCTGCATCTCCCTGGAGAGCTGGCCGACGTGCTCGACGGGCGGCCGATCGTTCCGGTGTCACGACCCGAGTCGTCGGCACCCGCGGTCGGTCAGGCCTCGCGGCACACCGAGCAGCAGCAGGAGCTGCTCGGCGAGGCACTGTCCTAGTCGAGCCGCATGTACGACACCGACCGCGGCATCGAGGAGCTCTCCGCCCGACGCGGTGACGAGGACGTCTCCTTGACGTGGCTCGCCGAGCGCATGCGTGAGTTCGTCGACCTGTTCCCTGAGTTCGAGGATCCGGTCGACCGCCTCGCCACCTGGCTGGCACGCAGCGACGACCTCGACGACGACTGACCCCTCCCCTGCCCAGGTGGCCATCCGCACCACGCCCCCCGACGCGCCCCACCGTGGATCATCCGCGCGTTACGACGATCACCGCGCCCTCCAGCGCCCCTCCGCGCCCCTCCGGTCGTGGATCATCCGCGCGTTACGACGATCACCGCGCCCCTCCGCGCCCCCGGTCGTGGATCATCCGCGCGTTGTGCTGGTCACGAGGCCATGCCTTCACCGACTGCCGCGCGGATGAGGGTCGTCGCATGGTCGAGTTCGTCGGTGTTCACCGTGTGCGGCATGCCGGGGTAGGTCTGCAGCCGTACGACGGCGCCACGCCGCTCGAGTACGTCCACGGTCTCCCGTACCCGCGTCACCGGCACGTGTGGATCCGGATCGCTCGTGCCCGCGAACACCGGCATGCCTGCGAAGTCGGCGGGACCCTCCCAGCTGGTGCCGTCCGGCCCTATCGCTCCACCGGTGAGCAGCACCAGCCCCCCGTAGCGAGCGGATCTACGCAGCGCGTACTCCGCGGCCAGGCATGCTCCCTGACTGAACCCCATCAGGACGATCCGCGACCTGTCCACGCCGCTGCCGACCACCTGGGTCATGACGTCATGAATCGTCTCGAGGGCTTGGGACAGCGCCGGCTCGTTGGCCTCCAACGGCGCGATGAACGACTGCGGATACCAGGTGTTGCCCGGCGCCTGAGGTGCCAGCCAGGCGACCGGCAGATCCGGCATGCTCGACACCAGATCGAGCATGGAGGCGGCGGTACCTCCCCGACCATGCAGCAGTACGACTGCCGCACCGGCGTCCTGCAGCGGCATCCCGCGGTGCTCGACCGGACCGAGCATGTGTGACTCCTCAGGTACGGGCGGCGGCGTCAGCCGCAGGTGCGGCCGATCCAATCAGACCGCCGTGCGGACCACCACAACGCGCGGATGACGGGGCGGGGGGCGAGGCTCGGCCACCACAACGCGCGGATGACGGGGCGGGGGGCGAGGCTCGGCCACCACAACGCGCGGATGACGGG
>JAQSWV010000020.1 GCA_029266455.1 Nocardioidaceae bacterium | reverse complement strand
GGGGGCGGCACTGGCGGCACTGGCGGCGGAGGCGCCGGCGTCGGCAACCCCCGCGGCGGGGGCGGCACTGGCGGCACTGGCGACGGCGGCACCCCCGGCGGCGGCAACCCCGGCGGCGGCAACCCCGGCGGCGGCAACCCCGGCGGCGGGGGCGGCGGGGACGGCACTGGCGGCGGGGGCGGCACTGGCGGCGGAGGCGGCGGCAACCCCGGCGGCGGCAACCCCGGCGGATAGCGTCCCGCGCAGCGCAGGGTGACTCAGCCGCTGAGCTGGCGGCGGACCTCGGCCGCCACGACAGCTCCGTCGGCACGGCCGTTGGTCTGCGGCCGTAGCGCGCCCATCACCGTCCCCATGGCGCGCATTCCCTGGCCGGCGGCACCTACCTCCCGCACCGCCGCGGTGACGAGCGCGACCAGTTCCTCCGCGGTCAGCTGGCGGGGCAGGTAGTCGGCGAGGACCTCCGCCTCGGCGCGCTCCTTGTCGGCCAGTTCCGTGCGCCCCGCACCGGAGTACGCCTCCGCGGCCTCCCGGCGCTTCTTCGCCTCCGCCACCAGGACCTGGGTCACCTCCTGGTCGTCCAGCTCGCGGGCCTGCTTCCCGGCCACTTCGGCGTTGGTGACCGCGGTGAGGGCCATCCGCAGCGTCGAAGCCCGTAACGCGTCGCGTGCCTTCATCGCAGTGGTCAGGTCCTCGCGCAGTCGCAGCTTGAGCTCGGCCATCCGTCCAGTCTGGCAGGCGGGTGCCTACGGACGGGAAGTCCCAATGTGACAGCCTGGCAGCGTGCCGATACGGACCGCTTCTGCATTGCCGTGGACCGCCGGCGGAATCGCGGCAGCGGCAGTGACGGGGTTCGCCTACAGCGTCGTCGAGACCCGTGCGTTCGTCCTGCGCGACACCGAGATTCCCGTGCTGCCTCGCGGGCACGCCCCGGTGCGCGTGCTGCACCTGTCAGACCTGCACCTGACGCCGCGCCAGCACCGCAAGCAGCGCTGGGTACGCGCCCTGGCTGCGCTCGAGCCCGACGCGGTGGTGGCCACCGGGGACTTCCTGGGCCACCGGGAAGCGGTGGGACCGGTCATCGACTGCCTGGACGGTCTCCTGGATCGTCCGGGGGCGTTCGTGCTCGGGTCCAACGACTACTACGCGCCGCTGGTCAAGAACCCCGCCCGCTACCTGTTGCCGGGTGGGCAGGACCGCCGACGCCTGGGCGAACGGCTGCCCTGGCGCGACCTGGTCGGGGCGCTCACCGGCAGGGGCTGGCGTGACTTGTCCAACCGGCGGGTCCGGCTGTCCGTGGCCGGACTGGAGCTCGCACTGATCGGGGTGGACGACCCGCACCTGTCGTTCGACGACCTGGAAGCCGTCTCGGGGCCGGCACCAGAGGACGCCGACCTGGCCGTGGCGGTGGCGCACGCGCCGTACCTGCGGGTGCTCGACCGGTTCACCTCCGACGGCTATGCCCTCATCCTGGCCGGCCACACTCATGGCGGCCAGCTGAGAGTGCCGGGCTACGGCGCACTGGTCACCAACTGCGACCTCGACCGACATCGTGCCCGCGGGCTGCACCGGCACAGCTCCGCGGGCCGGAGCTCCTGGCTGCACGTCTCGGCAGGCCTCGGCACATCGCCATATGCACCGGTGCGGCTCAGCTGCCGACCCGAGGCAACACTCCTGACGCTGGTGTCCGACGAGGGTCAATCCCGAGTCGGACCAGTTGCTCGCGTCGGTTAGGCTGACCGGGCCCGATCGGGCTGTGGCGCAGCTTGGTAGCGCGCTTCGTTCGGGACGAAGAGGCCGCAGGTTCAAATCCTGTCAGCCCGACTCTGGGAACGCGGACCCCCGGCTGGCATGTCCGGCCGGGGGTCCCGACCGCCGCGGGCGGCACGTCGGTACGGACGACGACACGTCCAGCTCTCCGGCGCCGCGGCGGACCGGTGTGCGGCAGACTGACCCGCATGCAGGATCACCCCTCCCAGGACGACCGCCTGCTCTGGTCGCCGCCCGCGGATGCCCGCGACACGACCCGCATGGGCGCGTTCATGCACCGGGCCGAGGCAGCGGCCGGGCGGAGCTTCGACGACTACCCGGCCCTGTGGCAGTGGTCGGTCGACGAGCTGGGGGCCTTCTGGCGCACGGTGGTCGACTACTTCGACGTCCCGCACGAGGGTCGGCTCGACCCGGCCCTGGCGGACGCGACCATGCCGGGTGCTTCCTGGTTCCCCCACCTGCGGCTCAACTACGCCGAGGCAATGCTGGCCCTGCCCGGCCGGTCCGACGACGACGTGGTGGTCGTGGGCCGCTCACAGAGCCGCGACCCCGTCGAGCTGACCGCGGACGATCTGCGCGACCAGGTGGCGCGGGCTCGAGCCGGCCTGGTCCGGCTCGGAGTCGGCCCCGGCGATCGGGTGGCCGCCTACCTGCCCAACGTTCCCGAGACCCTCGTCCTGCTGCTCGCGACGGCCAGCCTCGGCGCCGTCTTCTCGTCCTGCGCACCGGAGTTCGGCACCCGCAGCGTGGTGGACCGATGGGGCCAGATCGCACCGGCGGTGCTCGTCGCTGTCGACGGCTATCGCTACGGTGACAAGCCGATCGACCGCAGCAGCGAGGTTGCGGCGATCCGGCGGTCCTTGTCGGGTCTGCGGCACACGGTGCACCTTCCCTACCTGGACCCCGACTCAGCACCTCCGGCTGACGCCCTGTCGTGGGCGGACCTGCTGGCCGAGCCGGCAGAAATGTCCTACGACCGTGTCCCGTTCGACCATCCGCTTTACATTCTCTACTCGTCGGGGACGACGGGACTGCCCAAGGCGATCGTGCACAGCCACGGGGGCATCACGCTGGAGCACGTCAAGGCGCTCGGGCTGCAGCTGGACCTGGGAGCCCGCGACCGCTTCTTCTGGTTCTCCACCACGGGGTGGATGATGTGGAACTACCTCGTCTCCGGCCTCGGGGTCGGCTCGACGGTCGTCATGTTCGACGGGAACCCCGCCTGGCCCGACCTGTCCGCCCTGTGGCGGATGAGCGAGGAGGTCGGGCTCACCTACTTCGGCACGAGCGCCCCCTATCTGCTGGCCTGTCGAAAGAACGGGCTGGAGCCGGGGGAGCTGGCCGACCTGTCCGCCCTGCGCGGCATGGGTTCCACCGGGGCGCCGCTGCCGCCCGAGGGCTTCGACTACGTGTACTCCGCGATCTCCGAGGACGTCCTGCTGTCCAGCGTGTCCGGAGGGACCGACGTGTGCACCGGTTTCGTCGGCGGCAACCCGCTGCTGCCGGTGCGGGCCGGCCGCATCGCCGGCATCTGCCTGGGGTGCAAGGTGGAGTCGTACGACGCGTCCGGATCGCCGGTGATCGGCAAGCAGGGCGAGTTGGTGGTCACCGCGCCCATGCCCTCGATGCCGGTCGGCTTCTGGCACGACGACGACGGGTCCCGGTATCGCGCGGCGTACTTCGAGGACTACCCGGGTGTGTGGCGCCACGGCGACTGGATCACGATCGAGGCGGACGGCTCCTGTGTGCTGTCGGGACGCAGCGACGCCACGCTGAACCGCGGTGGTGTGCGGCTCGGCACTGCGGAGTTCTACTCCGTGGTGGAGGCGATGCCGGAGGTCGCCGACAGCCTCGTCGTCCATCTCGAGGACTCGCACGGGGGGAGCGGGAGCCTGCTGCTGTTCGTCGTGCCCTCCGAAGGGACGGACTTCGGCGACGAGCTGGTCGCGGCGATCACCCGTGAGCTGCGGACGAATCTGTCACCGCGACACGTGCCCGACTCAGTGCACGCCGTGCCGGCCATCCCGCACACGCTCTCGGGCAAGAAGCTCGAGGTGCCGGTCAAGCGGATCCTGCGTGGGGTCTCGGCCGACGAGGCTGCCGCCAAGGGAGCCCTGGCCAATCCCGAGTCGCTGGACGCGTTCGCCGCCTTCGCCGCCAGCGACTAACGGTGTGACGGGACACGGTCGGGCTGGCTAGCCTGGGCCGGTGCTGCCCACCGGGCATCTGCTTGCCTTCATCGTCGCGACGACCGTCCTGATCGCCATACCGGGTCCGAGCGTCGTGTTCACCGTGAGCCGCGCCCTGACCGTCGGACGTCGCGGCGCGCTCCTCACCGTGGTGGGCAACGCCGCCGGGCTGTACGTCCAGGTTCTGGCCGTGGCCCTCGGGGTCGGAGCAGTCGTGGCCCGGTCGGCCGAGGTCTTCACCGTGGTCAAGGTGGTCGGCGCCGCGTACCTCGTCTGGCTCGGGGTGCTGGCACTCCGGCACCGGCGCGCACCCGACCTGCGCCACCCGGTCACCACCGGCACCCGCCGGGTGCTGCGCGAAGGGTTCGTGGTCGGTGTCACCAACCCGAAGATGATCGTGTTCCTTGCGGTGGCACTGCCCGGCTTCGTCGATCCCACGGCTGGCCGTGTCCCGCTGCAGATGCTCGTCCTCGGTCTGGTCGTGCTGGCCATCGCGCTGGCCAGCGATGCGGTCTGGGCCGTGTCGGCGGGCACCGCCAGCGAGTGGTTCGCGCGTTCGCCGGCCCGCATCGCACTGGTCCGCGGCGCGGGCGGGGTGTCGCTCATCGGTCTGGGCGCGGGGCTGGCCGTGACCGGCCGACCACACTGAGGCTCAGGTGTCGGCCGCGGGCGCAGCCGCGCCCGGACCCTGTCGCGCTTCGTGCCGCACGGTCAACGCGAAGCGGCGACCAACTCGGCGATCTGGATGGTGTTGAGCGCCGCGCCCTTTCGCAGGTTGTCGCCGGAGACGAACAGCGCCAACCCACGCCCGTCGGGGACGCCCTGGTCCTGGCGGATCCGGCCGACAAGGCTCGGATCCCTGCCCGCCGCTGCCAGGGGAGTCGGGACGTCGCGCAGCTCGACGCCCGGCGCCGACCGCAGCAGCTCGAGTGCGCGCGCGACCGACAACGGTCGGACGAACTCGGCGTTGATCGACAGCGAGTGTCCGGTGAAGACCGGAACCCGCACACACGTGCCGGAGACCAGCAGGTCGGGGATGTCGAGGATCTTGCGGCTCTCGTTTCGCAGCTTCTGCTCCTCGTCGGTCTCGTAGGAGCCGTCGTCGACCACCGAGCCCGCCATCGCCAACACGTTGAACGCGATCGGTGCGACGTACTTGCTCGGGGCGGGAAACTCCAGCGCAGCACCGTCGGAGGTCAGCTCGGAGGCGCGGTCGGCGACCTGACGCACCTGCTTGTCGAGCTCGTCGACGCCCGCGAGGCCGCTGCCCGAGACCGCTTGGTACGTCGACGCCACCAGCCGGACCAGGCCTGCCTCGTCGTGCAACGGCTTGAGCACGGGCATCGCCGCCATGGTCGTGCAGTTGGGGTTGGCGATGATCCCTCGCGGGATGTGGCGGACCGCCTCGGGGTTGACCTCGCTGACCACCAGCGGCACGTCGGGATCGCGCCGCCAGGCCGATGAGTTGTCGATGACGGTGACCCCCGCCGCGGCGAAGCGTGGAGCCTGCTGACGGGAGGTGGAGGCGCCGGCCGAGAACAACGCGATGTCCAGCCCGGAGGGGTCGGCGGTGGCGGTGTCCTCGACGGTCACCTGCCGATCGCCCCACGGCAGCGTCGACCCCGCGGACCGGGCCGAGGCGAAGTAGCGCATCTCGGCCACCGGGAAGCCACGCTCGGCCAGCAGTCGACGCATCACGGCGCCGACCTGCCCGGTGGCGCCGACCACGCCGACCCGCAGGCCCTGCCGCTCACCGTGGGCGCTCATCGGCCAGTCCCGCCGTAGACGACGGCCTCGACCTCGTCGGAGTCCAGGTCGAAGGCCGCGTGGGCCGACGTCACGGCGTCGTCGACCTGGACCTCGGCCACGATCACCGAGATCCGGATCTCGGAGGTGGAGATCATCTCGATGTTGACCCCGGCTGCCGCCAGTGCGGTGAAGAACTTCGCGCTGATGCCGGGATGCGTACGCATCCCGGCGCCGATCAGCGAGACCTTGCCGATCCGGTCGTCATAGAGGAGCTGGTCGTAGCCCACCTCGTCGCGCAGCCGGGCGAGCGCGGTCATCGCCGTCTGGCCGTCGTCGCGCGGGAGCGTGAAGGAGATGTCGGTGCGGCCGGTGGCCGCGGCGGAGATGTTCTGCACGATCATGTCGATGTTGATCTGCGCGGTCGCGAGGGCGTCGAAGATGCGGGCGGCCTCCCCGACCTTGTCGGGGACGCCGACGACGGTGATCTTTGCCTCGCTCCGGTCGTGCGCGACGCCGGAGATGATCGGCTGCTCCACGGTGATGTCCTCGCTGGCGGGATCGGGATGTGCAGGAAAGCTGCCGGCCGGATGGACCGGGGCGCGACCGGGGACACCGACGGCGTCGATGGCGCCGAGTCGGCGGTTGCGCACCCACGTGCCGGTCTTGGTGGAGAAGCTGGACCGCACGTGGATCGGCACGTCGTGGCGGCGGGCGTACTCCACGCACCGCAGGTGCAGGATCTTCGCCCCGCAGGCGGCCATCTCGAGCATCTCCTCGGCCGACAGGTACGGGATCCTGCGCGCGGTGGGCACGATCCGTGGATCCGCGGTGAACACGCCGTCCACGTCGGTGTAGATCTCACAGACGTCGGCGCCCATAGCGGCGGCCAACGCCACCGCCGTGGTGTCGGAGCCCCCGCGCCCGAGCGTGGTGATGTCCTTGCCCTCCTGGGACACGCCCTGGAAACCGGCCACGATGGCGATCGCGCCCTGCGCGAGTGCGCGCTCGATCCGTCCCGGGGTGACGTCGATGATCTTGGCCTTGCCGTGCACCGAGTCGGTGATCACCCCTGCCTGCGACCCGGTGAACGACTGTGCCTCGTGGCCGAGGTTGCCGATGGCCATCGCGAGCACCGCCATCGAGATCCGCTCGCCCGCGGTGAGCAGCATGTCCAGCTCGCGGCCGGGCGGCAGCGGCGACACCTCGTGCGCCAGGTCGATCAGCTCGTCGGTGGTGTCACCCATGGCGGACACCACGACGACCACCTCGTGACCCTCCTTGCGGGTGGCGACGATCCGCTGCGCCACCCGTTTGATGCCGGTGGCGTCGGCGACCGAGGAACCGCCGTACTTCTGGACGACGATGCCCACGGCTCCTCCGGTGGCTCGGGTGCGGGTGTCGGACGGCGGCCGAGTCTACCGGCGGACGCGGGGGCCACCGGACCCTCACCGCCCGGTGGACACTCGGCTCAGCCGGTCGGCTGAGCCGCGATCTGCTCGGCGACGGCGATCCGCTCCAGCTCGGTGGTGTCGGGGATGTCGGCGTCCAGCCGGTCGTGCGCAACCACCGACTGCAGCGCCCGCAGCACCGCACTGGCCTCGGAGCCCCACGACGACACATACGAGAACTGCCACCACCACAGCGCCTCGTCGACGCGGCCGCCACGGTGGTGGGCGAGCCCGTGCGCCAGCCTCCCGGCGATGGCAGCGACGTCGTCGGAGATCCGGCCCGGTACGAGCTCGGGTGGGTCGGCGTAGGGGTCGAACACCTCGACGTACTCGTCGGCAGGGCCGAGCAACACGGCCAGCGCCTCGCGGATGCGATCGAGGTCGGGGTCGGGGCCGGGCTCAGGCTCGTACTGCTCGCTGGGGACGAGATCAGTCATCACGCCGAGCCTCGCACCCGCCAGCAGCAGCTGGCTGACCTCGAGGAGCAGCAGCGGAATCGCCGTGCCCGGTTCGCCGCTGCGGGCGATGGCACGCACGGCGAGCAGGAAGCTGGCCACCTGGTCGGCCACCCCCTGAGCCAGGTCCTCCAGGTCGCTGTCCACCCTCGTCCAGGCGTCCGAGTTGGGTAGATTCAGCCGGTTGCCCGGCGTCGAATCAGTCATCGACCGAACGCCTCCCCTCGAATGCGCGTCCCAGGGTCACCTCGTCGGCATACTCCAGGTCGCCTCCGACCGGCAGGCCGCTCGCCAGCCGCGTCACCCGCAAGCCTAAGGGTTTGAGCAGCCTGGTCAGATAGGTGGCTGTGGCCTCGCCCTCGAGGTTGGGGTCGGTGGCCAGGATGACCTCGATGACCACGCCGTCGGCAAGCCGCTGCATCAGCTCACGAACCCGCAGCTGCTCCGGTCCGATGCCCTCGATGGGCGAGATCGCGCCACCCAGCACGTGATAGCGCCCGCGGAACTCGCGCGTGCGCTCGATCGCCACGACGTCCTTCGACTCCTCCACCACGCACAGCACCTGCAGGTCACGACGCGGGTCGCGGCAGATCCGGCACTGCTCGTCCTCGGCGACGTTGCCGCACACCGAGCAGAAGCGGACCTTGTCCTTGACCTCCACGAGCACGTGCGCCAGCCGCTTGACGTCCACCGGGTCGGCCTCGAGCAGGTAGAAGGCGATGCGCTGAGCGCCCTTCGGGCCGATACCGGGCAGCCGCCCCAGCTCGTCGATGAGGTCTTGGACGACGCCTTCGTACACGAGGGACCGTCAGCGCGGGAGCGAGAAGCCCGAGGGGCTCCCGCCCTCGGTGTCAGGAGGGTTTCCGGGTGCGCCCAGGGCGCCCAGCCCGCCGGCCAGTGGGTTCATCTGCTCCGCCGCGAGCGCGCCTGCCTGGTCCGTCGCGTCCCGTACGGCCGCGACCACCATGTCGCCGAGCGTCTCGGCGTCGTCGGGGTCGCAGGCCTCCGGTTTGATGCTGACGGCCAGGAGCTCGCCGGTGCCGGAGACGGTGGCTGTGACAAGCCCGCTGGCCGCTGATCCCTGCACCCGTGCCTCCGCGAGCTCGGCCTGCGCCGTCACCAGCTCCTCCTGCAGGCGCTGCGCCTGGGCGAGGAGGGCGGACATGTCGGGGTTACCGCCTTCGAACACAAGAGCTCCTCGGTGGGATCGAGTAGGCCGACTGACGCGGCCGGGATGCCGAGCCTACGGCTGATGCGGGATCTCCTCGATGACCTGCGCGCCGAGCTCGCGGGTCAGCAGCTCCTGGGTATCGCCGTCGACCTCCATGTCCGGGTCGTCGACGTGGGCTCCGTCCGAGGTGGCCGTAGCGGCAGACGGGGCCCCCATCGTCGAGGCCGCACTCGTCGAGGCCGCAGCCGTCGAGGACGTCGCCGTCGAGGACGTCGCCGGTGAGGACGTCGCTGCGGCTGACGCCGCCGTGGTGGAGGCAGCACCCGACTCCACCGGCTGCCGTGCCGCGCGCTCCTGGTCAGGCGGCGTCGACGCCTGAGGAGGACCGGCTGGCCCGGCGGCCGGTGACGCTGCCGACGCGGAGGGATCGACGATGGACTCGACCCGCCAGTCGACACCCAGAACGTCGATCAGCACCTGGCGGAGCACCTCGTCGCAGCCGTTGCGAGCGAAGGACTCGCGGCTGCCGGCGTTGACGAAGGCGACTGTCAACGTCCGTCCGTCGAGCGCGTGCACCTGGGCGCTCTGGCTCAGCAGCGACCAGGCCAGCCGGCGCGCCGACTTCGTGCGCTCGACGACGTCGGGCCAGGCCCGTCGTACGTCGATGAGCCCCAGCGGCGCACCCTCAGCCGGAACCGCCGGGGGAGCGACTGCGGACGCGTCGGGTGAGCCAAGGCGTGCGCCGGCGGAGGACTCAGGTGGCGGGCCCGAGGTGAGAGCAGACGGCTCGGCGGCCGACTCGGGGGCGGCGCCTGTGATCGGCTCCGCCGGCAACGTGGCCGCCGGGGACTCGGAGTGGTCGGGTCGGTCGGCCGACGAGGCCGGCCGGGGGTCTCGTCGCCGCAGGGTCTTGTCGGCTTCAGGCTCCGCGGTGGAGGCGGGGTGCGCGGCCTCCACTGGCTGCGCGGAGGCTGCGGCGTGCGCGGCTCCTGCCTGGGAGCCGGCAATTGCCAGCCGGCGCTCGATGCGATCCAGCCTGGCCTGGACCCCTGCCACGTCGTCGTCGGTGGCAGGCAGCAGCACCCGGGCGCACATCAGCTCCAGCAGCAATCGCGGCGCGGTGGCGCCCCGGATCTCCCCGAGTGCGGTCGCGACCACCTCGGCGGCACGCACCAGGTCGGCGGCACCGAATCGGGCCGCCTGGCCCGCCAGCCGCTCGCCCTGCTCGGGGCTGACGTCGAGCAGGCCGTCGCGTGCCGCGGCGGGAACGTGAGCCAGCACGATGAGGTCACGAAGCCGGCCCAGCAGGTCCTCGACGAACCTGCGTGGCTCCCGACCCCCCTCGACGACTCTGTCCACGACCTGGAAGACCGCTGCGCCGTCCTCGGCCGCGAAGGCGTCGATCACCTCGTCGAGGAGTGACTCCGGCGTGAACCCCAGCAGGCCGGTGGCAAGCGGGTAGGTCAAGCCCTCGTCGCCCGCCCCGCCGATCAGCTGGTCGAGCACGCTGAGGGTGTCGCGGGCTGAGCCGCCTCCTGCACGGACCACGAGCGGCAGGGCGGCAGGCTCGACCGCGATGCCCTCGCGGTCGCAGATCTCGGCCAGGTAGTCGGTGAGGAGCCGCGGGGGCAACAGCCGAAACGGGTAGTGGTGGGTGCGGGAGCGGATGGTCGGCAGTACCCGGTCGGGCTCGGTGGTCGCGAAGACGAACTTCACGTGCGGCGGCGGCTCCTCGACCACCTTGAGCAGGGCGTTGAAGCCTTGCGGGGTCACCATGTGCGCCTCGTCGACGATGTACACCTTGTACCTGCTGGACATCGGCCCGAAGGACGCCCGTTCGCGCAGCTCGCGGGCATCGTCGACCCCGCCGTGGCTGGCCGCGTCGATCTCGATGACGTCGAGGCTCCCGGGACCGTCACGTGCGAGGTCGCGACAGCTCTGACACTCGCCGCACGGCTCGGCCACCGGCGCCTGCTCGCAGTTCAGCGCGCGGGCGAGGATGCGGGCGCTGGTCGTCTTTCCGCACCCGCGGGGTCCGGAGAACAGGTACGCGTGGTGCACCCGGTTTCCGGCCAGTGCCTGGCGCAGCGGCCCCGTGACGTGGTCCTGCCCCAGCACGTCGGCGAACCGCTCGGGGCGGTAGCGGCGGTACAGGGCAAGGGGCGCGTCCACACCGCGAACCCTAGTCGCGGTGACGGACTGTCCGTCAGGCCAGGAGCCGGCGCAGCCGGCAGCACCGGGCGGCTCCCGGGCAGCAGAGACCCCTCGCGCACCCGGCAGAGCCTGCTGACCCTTGCTGCCTTCCGGCCCTGGGGGAGTTGGGCGGGATGCCGCCACGCGAGGGGCTGCTGCCACTGTACCCAGCGAGCGACTCCGGCCGACCGGGCACCGGACCCGGCCGCGGACGGCGCGCCCGATACCCTGCTCGGCGGAGGATTCGCATAGTGGCCTAGTGCGCACGCTTGGAAAGCGTGTTGGGTTAACGCCCTCAGGGGTTCGAATCCCCTATCCTCCGCCGCTGCCAGCCGGGTTCCTTCCGGCGGTTCCTCCGTGCTCTCCTACACTTCCCCGGTGATCTTCAAGCGGGTCGGCGAAGGTCGGCCGTATCCCGATCACGGTCTGGCCCAGCGTCAGTGGGCCGAGCTGGCGCCCCAGCAGGTCCGGCTGGACCAGCTGGTGACGACCAAACGCACGCTTGACCTGGCGACCCTGCTCGACGCCGAGTCCACGTTCTACGGCGACCTTTTCGCGCACGTGGTGCAGTGGCAGAACGAGCTGTACCTCGAAGATGGCGTGCACCGAGCGCTGCGGGCAGCGCTGCAACAACGCCACCTGCTGCACGCACGCATCCACGCTCTGACTGCCGACCCGGAGCTCCAGCCGTGAGCCTGCGGACGCCGATCACCCTCGTCGTGCTGCTGGCGATCGTGATCGGTGGCGGCTGGTACGGCTGGACCCAGCTGCAAGAGCCGTTCGACAACCCGTTCGCGGGCAGGTCGGACACGTGCGTGAACCGCACCGTCAAGGCAGGGAGCGACCTGCGAAGGGACCAGGTCGTCGTGAACGTGTACAACGCCGGCAGCCGTCCCGACCTCGCCTCCTCGACCATGGACAAGCTGACGAACCGGGGCTTCCGGCGTGGCACCGCGACCAACGCTCCCCGGCGGATCGACGTCGGGAAGATCACCATCCTCGACCGTGACCGCTCCGCCGCCGATGTCCGGCTCGTGCGGGCGCAGTTCCAGGGCAAGGTGCCGGTGCAGCGCAAGCCGAACCTCGGTGACGACGGCATCGACGTGGTGGTCGGCAACGGCTATCGCGGTCTGACGCGACCGGCCCCGCGAGCCGTCCGCGTGCGTGAGGACCTGGCGGTCTGCCTCCCGCGGGCACCACGCAAGAAGGACCGTGACTGACTCAGCCGGACCGTCGGCCGCGCGTCTGCCACCCGGCCAGGCGACCGTGGCGGGCGATCGCCCGCAGTCGCTCCTCGGTGTCGTGGCGGACCTGCCGCGGGGCGACAACCAGGAGCTCATCCCCGCGTTGGAGACGAGTCCGGTCGGACGGCACCTGCGCGGTGCCGTGCCGCACCACGAGCGAGATCGACGCCCCCGTGGGCAGGCGCAGCTCGCTCACCTCGACACCGTGCATCCGAGAGCCCTCCTGCACCGTCATGTGCAGCAGGTCGGCGTCGATCCGCTCCAGCGGCGCGGCCTCCACATCGAGGTCCCGCGCAGCGCCTGTCGACGAGACGCCGAACAGATCGGCCGCGTACGCGAGGGTCGGGCCCTGTACCAGGGTGTAGACGACGACAAGCACCACCACGAGGTCGAACAAGTCCTCCGCCCCGGGCACGTTCTCGGCGAGCGGCACGGTCGCAAGGATGATGGGCACCGCCCCCCGCAGCCCCGCCCACGAGAGGAAGGCCTGCTCTCGCAACGGCACGCGAAGCGGAATGGCACACACCCCCACCGACAGCGGTCGTGCCACCAGCGTGAGCACCGCCCCAGCGAGCAAGCCCGCCCCGACGTGCCACCAGGTGAGCCGATCGGGAGACATCAGTAGGCCGAGCATCACGAAGAGCCCGATCTGGGCCAGCCAGCCCACCCCCTCCGCGAACGACCGGGTGGCGCGCCGGTGCGGCAGCTCGGCATTGCCCAGGGTCAGGGCAGCGATGTAGACGGCGGCGAAGCCGCTGCCGTGCAGCACCGAGGCGCCGCTCCACGCCACGACGCACACGGCGAGGATCGCGATCGGGTACAGACCCGACGCCGGCAGCGCCACCCGACCGAGTAGGTAGGCGCCGCCTCGACCCAGGACGAACCCGATGGCTCCGCCGAGCAGCAGCTCACCCACGATGATGGCCAGCAGGACGTACCAGGAGTGATCGTCAGCAGCTCCGGTGCTCACGGCAGTGACCAGCAGCAGCGTGGGCGCGTCGTTCAGTCCTGACTCTGCCTCCAGGGAGCCCCGGACCGACGCGGTCAGCGGTACCCGTCGGAGCACCGAGAACACGGCAGCCGAGTCGGTGGGAGCCGTGACGGCGCCGAGAAGCACCGCTAGCTCCCAGTCCAGACCCAATAAGTAGTGGCCGAACAGCGCCATGACGCCGATGCCGGTGCCGACCCCGACCGTGCTCAGCAGCACCCCGAGCGGCATCGCTGGTCGAATCTCGTCCCAGTCAGTGGTGAGACCGCCCTCCGCCAGGATCAGGACCAATGCGGCGAAGGCCAGTACGTACGCGAGGTCTGCGTCGTCGAACTGGACACCTATCACCGACTCGCCGAGGACCACCCCGATACCGAGGTAGACCAGCAGGCTGGGCAGACCGGCGCGCGTCGACACCTGGACGGCGAGGATCGCGGCCAGCAGCACTCCGGCACCCACGAGGCCGAGGAACTCGAAGTCGTCGCGCACCGCCGAGCCTCTCGCCGCTCCGTCCGAGAGGACAGCCTAGAGGGATTGCTCCGGCGGCTGGCGCGTCGCGGTGGCGTCCGTACGTTGCGTCCTTGTCGACGCAGCATGAAGCGACCGTCGTGGCGGGAGCCTGCTGCGGCGAATCAGCCCAGGAATTGCTGCCCGCCGGCAATGTCGCGTTTCTCGTCGTTATGTCACTTTCGCGGACATAATGGGCGAAAGCGACGCTGATCTGCCGCAGCAAAGGGGGGCTCCCGGTCTGGACGGTTGCGCGTTGGCGACGACCGATCCGCACTGGAGGCCACATGACAAGCGTTTGCTCGGTCGACGGGTGCGGCCGACCCGTTGTCGGAAGCCGTGTCGCTGACGATCTGTGCGCTGCTCATCTGCAGCGGTTGCGGCAGTGGGGAGACACCCGCCCGGACGTGCCCATCAGGCCGCGCCGCGAGTGGGTGCCCAGCCGGCCCTGGAGTCGGCGCACGAGTGCGAAGGGGACCGTGTCGGTGCTGTGCGAGTGCGGGTCGTGGGTGCGTCTCACTGATGCGGGCCTCATGGCCGCCCACGGTCTGCCGGCATGGCAGTACCCCGTCGGTCGCCACGGAGGGCGCCTGCAGAGCGTCGCTGAGTTCTGCCAGTACAGCCGGAAGATGCCCGAAGAGCCCAGGGACTTGTCGGGCTCCGATGCACGGGAACGAGGTTGCTGACCGGCCGAGCCGACCGGCGTGCGCACCGTTGCCGCCCGCGGCTCCGCGCCGAGGGACTGCGCCCGACAAGAGGGTTGCGCGACCACCTGGTTGCGCTCGGCTCGCACCCACGTCGGCGACACCAGGCAGGGCGCTTTCCTGCGCCGATGCCCCCAAGTCTGTTGGCGGTGGCGGTGGGATTTGAACCCACGGAGGGCGCAAACCCTCACACGCTTTCGAGGCGTGCTCCTTCGGCCGCTCGGACACGCCACCGCGGAGCAGGCTACCGGAGCCGTCACCCCGCTCAGTCGCCCCGGTGGGTGTCGAAGAACGCGCGCAGCAGCTCCGAGGACTCGGCCGCACGGACGCCGGCCACGACCTCCGGTCGGTGGTTCAGCCGCCGGTCCCGGACCACGTCCCATAGAGAGCCGACCGCGCCCGCCTTGTCGTCGTAGGCACCGAACACCACCCGCTCGAGCCGCGACAGCACGACTGCGCCGGCGCACATCGTGCAGGGCTCGAGGGTGACGACCAGCGTGCAGCCGGTCAGCCGCCAGGTCCCCCGGGCAGCGGCCGCGCCGCGCACGGCGAGCAGCTCGGCGTGAGCCGTGGGGTCCCCGTCGAGCTCGCGGGTGTTGTGCGCCGACGCGAGCACGTCCCCGGCCGGCCCGAGGACCACGGCGCCCACTGGCACGTCCGCCGAGAGCAGGGCGTCGCGGGCCTCGGCCAGCGCCACCCCCATGGGCGTCTGCCAGCGCGCGTCGCCGGAGACGCTCAGACCGAGGCCCCCTCGAGAGCGCCCTCGAACTCGGCGCCGAAGCCCATGCGGTGGGCGACGTCACTGAGGATCTCGTCGGGGTAGAGGTCGGCGTCGTCACACAGCAGCGCGAGATCCATCGCCGAGACGCCGAGGTCGGCGACGATGTCCATCTGCCCGGCCGGCTGCGGGTCCTCGTCGTCCGAGGGCTCGGGGAGGTGGAGCAGGTCCATCACCGAGGCGGCCAGCGGCCAGTCGGCAGCGGCCGTGACGTCGGACAGCACCACGCGTACGTCGCGGCCTTGGACCCGTACGAGCAGGAAGAAGTCCTCGTCGATCGAGACCAGCCCGAGCGACCCGCTCTCGCTGGGCCAGGGCCGCAGGGCCTGCACGAGTGCATCGAGCTCACCGGCCGCGACGCGCTGCGGCAGCGGCTGCACCTGCCACGCGCCTTCCTCGCGGTAGGCGACCAGCGCGAAGTCGACGCTGTCCTCGTTCATCCTGCCGATGGTGGCAGACGGTGTCGCTGCTGGGTAGGGCTACGTTTCCGCCTATGCACATCCACGTTGCCGACCATCCGCTCATCGCGCACAAGCTGACGCTGCTGCGGGACGAGCGGACGGACTCCCCGACGTTCCGCCGGCTGGCCGACGAACTGGTGACGCTGCTGGCGTACGAGGCGATGCGGGAAGTGCGGACACAGCAGGTCACGGTGCGAACCCCGGTCGCCGAGGCACAGGGGCGGCAACTGTCAGCGCCGAAGCCACTGGTCGTGCCGATCCTGCGCGCCGGACTGGGCATGCTGGAGGGCATGCAGCGGCTGCTGCCTACTGCCGAGGTCGGTTTCCTCGGCATGATCCGCGACGAGGCCACCCTTCGTGCGTCGACCTACGCCGAGCGGTTGCCCGACGACCTGTCCGGGAGGCAGTGCTACCTGCTCGACCCGATGCTCGCGACCGGGGGCACGCTGTCCGCGGCGATCGAGTTCCTCGTGCGGCGCGGCGCTGACCAGGTCACGGCCATCTGTCTGCTGGCCGCCCCCGAGGGCATCGCCCGGGTCGAACGTGATGTCGCCGGGCTGTCCGTGCCGTTCGTCCTGGTCACTGCGGGCCTGGACGAGCGGCTCGACGACCGTGGCTACATCGTTCCCGGTCTCGGTGACGCGGGCGACCGCCTCTACGGGGTCGTCTGACCCAGGGAAGCCCACAGCGCCGGGACGTCATCCAGCCGGGGGCGTACTGGCGGCGCGTTGTATGACGTTCCGCCGGAGCACCTGCTCAGAGCGTCTTGACCGCGTTCAGCAGCTTGCTCATCGTCTGCTTGGCGTCACCGAACAGCAGCGTGGTTTTCGGGTCGAACAGCAGCTCGTTCTCGATGCCGGCGAAGCCGGGGCGCATGGAGCGCTTCATGAACACGACCTGCTCGGCCTGGTCCACGTTGAGGATCGGCATGCCGTAGATGGGTGCGCCAGGTGTCGTCTTGGCGGCGGGGTTCACGACGTCGTTGGCGCCGACCACGAGTACGACGTCGGTCTGCTTGAAGTCCCCGTTGATCTCGTCCATCTCCTTGAGCTGCTCGTACGGCACCTGCGCCTCGGCGAGCAGTACATTCATGTGCCCGGGCATCCGTCCGGCGACGGGGTGGATCGCGTAGTCCACCTGGATGCCGCGCTCACCCAGCACATCGACGAGCTCGCGCAACGAGTGCTGGGCCTGGGCCACTGCGAGCCCGTAGCCGGGGACGATGATCACCCGGTTCGCGTATCCCAGCAGGATCGCGACGTCGTCCGGACCGGCAGATCTGACCGGCCGGTCGCTCACCGCGCCGGCGCCCAGCGTGGAGCCGCCCTTCAGCGCGCCGAACAGCGTGTTGGTCAGCGACCGCCCCATCGCGGCGGCCATCATGCGCGTGAGCAGCGTTCCCGAGGCGCCGACCAGCGTGCCCGCCACGAGCAACAGCGTGTTGCCCAGGATGTACCCGCTGGCGGCAACGGCCAGCCCGGTGGAGGCGTTCAGCAACGAGATGACGATCGGGACGTCAGCGCCCCCCACGGGCAGCACCAGCAGCGCTCCGAGCGTGAGGCCCAGCACCCCGAGCAGGACCCCGATCCACAGCGCGGGCTCCACGACCACCACCACGGACAGCACCAGTCCCGCCAGCAGACAGCCGCCGAAGGCGACCGCCAGGCCCGGGAAGACCACCGGCCGGGTGGTCATCAGCTCCTGCAGCTTGGCGAAGGTCACGAGCGACCCGGCGAAGCTCACCGATCCGATCAGCACCGTGAACGCGGTCGCGACCAGGTCGAACTCCGTCAGGTTGACGCCGGTCTCGGCCTCTTCGACGAACTCGTGCAGCTCGAGCACCGCCACGAGGGCCGCTGCCCCGCCCCCGACGCCGTTGAACAGCGCCACCAGCTGCGGCATCTGGGTCATCTGTACTCGCTGTGCGCCCACCACGCCGGCGACGGTGCCCACCGCGATCGCGATCAGGATCGGCACCACGTGGTCAAGGTCCCGCTCGAAGAACACGATGACGGAGGCGAGCACCGCGCCCGCTGCTCCGACCAGGTTGCCTCGCCGCGCGGTACCAGGGCCGGACAGACCCTTGAGCGCGACGATGAAGCAGACCGCCGCGACCAGGTAGCCGAGCTGCACCCAGACGGGCATCACTGCTGGTCCTTCCGCTGTGGTGCCCGTCGCCCGCCGAACATCTGCAGCATCCGGTCGGTGACCACGAAGCCACCGACCATGTTGATCGTGGCGAGGATCACTGCGACCAGGCCCACCGCCAACGCCAGGCCGGAGTCCGCGGCCCCGGTGACCAGCACCGCGCCGATCAGGATCACGCCGTGGATGGCGTTGGCCCCCGACATCAGTGGCGTGTGGAGGGTCGACGAGACCTTGGAGATCACCTCGATGCCGACGAAGACGCTGAGCACGAAGATGGTCAGCCAGACGACGTCCTCGCTCATGCGGTCTCCTCCGTCGCGCAACCGGTCATGGGGCCCCGCCTTCCAGCAGCGCGCGCGTCGGCTCGTGCTGCACCTCGCCGGCGCGGATGACACACGAGCCGGTCACCACCTCGTCGTCGTGGTCAGGGGCGAACTGCGCCCCGCCCGCGTCGTCGCTCGTGTCGGTCATCAACGTGAGCAGGTTGACGATGTTGGTGGACAGCAGCCTGCTGGCGGGGGCGGGCATCGCGCTCGGCACGTTACGTCCACCCCACACCAGGGCACGACCTATCCGGACGGTCTCACCGGGCTCGGAGCCCTCGACGTTCCCCCCGGTATCGGCGGCCAGGTCGACGACCACGGAGCCGTTGCCCATGCCCTCGACCATCTCGCGCGTCACCAGCATCGGCGCACGGCGCCCGGGGACGGCGGCGGTGGTGATGAGCGCGTCTGCGGCGGCGATGTAGGGCGCCAGCAGGTCCCGTTGCCGTTGCGCCCGGTCCTCGGTCATCTCGCGCGCGTACCCACCGGTGCCCTCCAGCGTCTCGAGCTCCAGCTCGATCGCCTGTGCCCCCATGGACCTGATCTCCTCGGCCGCGGCCGCCCGGACGTCGTACGCCCTGACCACGGCCCCGAGGCGCTTCGAGGTCGCGATGGCCTGCAGTCCCGCGACGCCGGCCCCGAGGACGACCACCTCCGCGGGGGGGACGGTGCCGGCGGCGGTCATGTTGAGCGGGAAGAAGCGTCGCAGCATCCCGGCCGCCACGATGGCGCAGCGGTAGCCGGCCACCAGCGCCTGTGAGCTCAGGGCGTCCATGGACTGCGCCCGCGAGATGCGCGGCACCAGCTCGAGCGAGAAGGCCGTCAGCCCGCAGTCGCGCATGTCGCGGATGGCGTCGAGTGCGGTGGAGGCCGGAAGGAAGGAGACGGTCGAGGCGCCCGGGCTGAGGGAGCGGATGCGGTCGCGCGACAGCGGCTGCACGGAGGCAACCACCTCTGCACCGTCCAGCGCGGCCTCGGACACTGCGGCGCCGGCGTCAGCGAAGTCAGCGTCGTCGATCTCGGCCCGGCGCCCCGCGCCCGGTTCGACAGCGACCTCGTACCCCAGCGCCACCAGCTTGCGGACACCGTCTGGTACGAGGGCGACGCGGTTCTCCCCCCGCTGCGTCTCCACGACCACGGCGATTCTCACGAGACCGAACCCTAGGCCACCGGCGGCGCCCGCCTCCCCTCGGCAGCGCCGGGTGTCGCGGACGAGTCTGGTCGGCGCCCCTGGCTACTGCTCTGCTGATGAACGAGGTCCGAGGGCCCGGGGATCGTCCGGCGCATCCGGCGCGGCGGGCTCCTTCAGCTCGACGAACAGGACCTGCGTCGGCGTCTCCCCGATGTTGACCCCGTAGTGCCGCTGAGCCGGCAGCCACCCGACGACGCCCGCTGCCAGCTCCACGTCTCGCTGCACCTCACCCGCGACGAGGCGTCGGCGAAAGGCGCTCAGCGTGTACATGACGCTGTCGGGGTGCGCGTGCGGGGTCGTCTCGTCGCCTGGTCGGTCGGTGTACATGAGCACGCGGACCCGCTCGTTCTCGAACACCACCTGGTAGTGGTCCGGGTTGGTGGCCACCGGATCGAGGCTCATGGACGAAGCATGGCAGACCACGTCGCCGGCTCGCCGGCTCGCTGGGCCGCCGGGTCGCCGGGTCGCCAGGGGCGCCGGCAGCGCCGGGGGTGGTGGAGGTGGTGGATGACACCAGGAGCCGCCCGGCAGCCGGGATCGAGCTCATTCAGTAGTAGTGGGGGTACGCCGACCAGTCGGGATCGCGCTTGTCGAGGAACGCGTCCCGGCCCTCCGCCGCCTCGTCGGTCATGTACGCGAGCCGGGTGGCCTCGCCGGCGAACAGCTGCTGGCCCACCAGCCCGTCGTCGGCCAGATTGAACGCGAACTTCAGCATCCGCTGCGCCGTCGGGCTCTTCCCGTTGATCTCGCGCGCCCACTGCAGGGCGGCCGCCTCGAGCTCTGCATGCGGCACGACGGCATTGACCATCCCCATCCGGTACGCCTCCTCGGCGCTGTAGGTGCGACCGAGGAAGAAGATCTCGCGAGCGCGCTTCTGACCCACCTGGCGGGCCAGGTAGGCCGACCCGAAGCCGCCGTCGAAGCTGGCCACATCTGCGTCGGTCTGCTTGAAGCGGGCGTGCTCCGCCGATGCCAGGGTCAGATCGGACACCACGTGCAGGCTGTGACCACCCCCCGCGGCCCAGCCCGGAACGACGCAAACGACGACCTTCGGCATGAAGCGGATCAGCCGCTGGCAGTCGAGGATGTGCAGCCTGGCCGGCTTGGCCCTGTCCACGGTCGACGCGGTCTCGCCGTCGGCGTACTGATAACCGGCGCGACCGCGGATGCGCTGGTCACCGCCGGAGCAGAAGGCCCAGCCGCCGTCACGCGGGGACGGGCCGTTGCCGGTCAGGAGAACGCAGCCCACGTCACCGCTCGACCGTGCGTGTTCGAGGACTGACAGCAGCTCGTCGACGGTGTGTGGCCGAAAGGCGTTGCGGACCTCGGGGCGGTCGAAGGCGATCCGTACGGTGCCCTGGTCGACAGCGCGGTGGTAGGTCAGGTCGGTCAGGTCGTCGAAGCCTGGCACCGGCCGCCATGCGGCGGGGTCGAAGGTCTCGGAGACTGCGCGCTCGCTCATGCCGGGAAGCCTCTCACCCGGGGCCCCTCCGGCCGGTCCAGCAAGCCGCGCCCACACGGGAAGCGTGCGACCGCTCCACGGCCAACCCTGCGATGAGCGCGGGTAGGGTCCGCAGGCATGGCTGCCGACTCGGTACGAGACCGCGTCGTGCTGGTCACCGGAGCTGCCCGCGGCATCGGCGCCGCGACGGCCCGCGAGCTGGCCCACCGGGGAGCCCGAGTCGCGCTGGTGGGTCTGGAGGCGGGGACGCTGGCGGCCTTGGCCACGGAGCTCGGAGCCGGCCACACCTGGGCCGAGGCCGATGTCAGGGACCAGGGCGCACTCGACGACGCCGTGGCCGCGGCGGTCCACCGGCACGGTCGCCTCGACGCCGTCCTCGCCAACGCGGGGATCGCCTCCTACGGCACGGTCCGGCAGCTTGACCCCGCCGCCTTCGCACGGGTCGTCGACGTCAACCTGACGGGTGTGTTCCGGACCTTGCATGCCACGCTCCCCCACCTGGAGAACACGCGGGGCTACGCGCTGGTGATGTCGTCGCTGGCCGCGTTCGCCCCGATGGGCGGGCTGGCGCCGTACGCCGCGTCGAAGGCCGGCGTGGAGGCGCTGGCCCTGGCCACACGCCAAGAGGTAGCGCACCTCGGCGTCGGGGTGGGTGTCTGCCATCCCGGCTGGGTCGACTCCGACATGGTGCGCGGTACCGAGGACGACCTGCCCGACTTCGCCGCGGGCCGGCGACGGATGCCCTGGCCGGCCGGCACCACGACGTCGGTCGAGAACTGTGCCAGGGCGGTCGCAGACGGCATCGCCGGCAGGGCTCGTCGCGTCTACGTGCCCAAGGGCGTCGCGGCGGCCATGCTCGCGCGTCCACTCACCACCTCGGCCCTGGTGGAACGGCTCCTGCGCAAGCAGCTGGCCACCAGCATCCCGCGGCTCGAGGCGAACGTGACGAGACTGGGCCGGTCCTTCGGGCGGCACACCGTCGGCTGAGCGAGCGGTCCGGTCAGGGTGCGAGGGTTCGGCAGAAGGCGGCGTCAGGCCGCCGTCTCGCCGATCGCAGCCGCCAACGCGCACAGGTGCCCGAACCTGGCCAGCTCGGAGTCGAGCACGTCGGGTCCGCCGCGCCTGCCGAACATGACCACGGAGGTACCCAGCGGCGCCGCCGCGAGGACGGTGCCGTCCCAGGCAGGGTGCTCGGTCAACCGGCAGGGCCCGCGGACCGACACCAGCCAGCGGTCGGCGTCCTCGGGGAGGTCGGGAGCGGCCGAGGACGCCTGCAGCACCCCCGCCCCGCCGGCCGGGCCGGGCCCCAAGGCCAGCGACCAGTCACACCGGAACGTCTGAGGGACCATGTCGACCAGCCTGGCCACGGCGTTCCTCGGCTCCTGCGTCATCGCTTCCACAGCCTCGAGGTCGAGCCGAAGGCTCGCGCCGGCGTTGTACCGCGAGATCCACACCACGCGTACCCCGTCGAGCTGGTGACAGGCCGAGACCAGCGAGTCCGGGAGCACGTGCCGCGGTAGCTCGAGCAGCACGTCGTCGACCGCCATGGCGGCGCCGCCCGGACGCGCCGACCGGTGCTCCACGATCTCGATCGCGTGGATGTCTGCGCCGGTCGTACCCAGCGCAGCCGCCAGCGCTCCCAGCGACCCCGGCACGTCGGGCAGCTCGACACGCAGGAGGAAGGCCATGCCCGCCATTGTGGCCGGGCGGGGTTACGACCTGATGACGGCCCGACAGCGGAGTGTGCCCACGCGCCGACGGCGCCGGGGACGCCCTGCGGTTCAGCGGGGCGACAGCCCTCGACATACTTGGCCGAGTGGCCACGGTGACCGACCCAGCGGTCACGCCGCTGCGTCGCTTCCTGGGCTGGGATGCGGCGGCCGCCGCGCTGCTGCTCGGGGCCACCGTGCTTGCCCTGCTCTGGGCGAACTCGCCCCTGGGCGACACCTACGACGACTTCTGGCACACCGAGCTCGCCCTCCGAATCGGGGGCGACGAGCTGGCATTGGACCTGCAGCACTGGGTCAACGACGGCCTGATGGTGTTCTTCTTCTTCGTCATCGGGCTCGAGCTGCGCCGCGAGCTGGAGATGGGCGGGCTGACCGATGCCGAGCGTGCCCGGGTGCCGCTCGTCGCGTCCGTCGCGGGTCTCGCCGTACCCGCTCTGGTCTTCCTCGCCCTGAACCCCACCGGTGAGGCGGCCCGGGCATGGGGTGTGGTCATCTCGACCGACACCGCCTTCCTGCTGGGCGTGCTGGCTGTGGCCGGGCCGCGGTTCTCGGCCCCGGTGCGCCTGTTCCTTCTCACGATGGCGGTGGCCGACGACGTCGGCGCCTTGACCATCATCGCGCTCTTCTACACCGAGGACCTGCGCCTCCTGCCCCTGGCCCTGGCACTGCTCGGGCTGTTCGTGATCGTCAAGCTGCGGCGTCTCGAGGTGTGGCGCGGCCCGGCCTATCTCGTGGTCGCGGTCGGCGTCTGGCTGGCGACCTACGAGTCCGGAGTGCATCCGACGATCGCCGGGGTCGTCATCGCCTTGCTGATGCCCGTGCACGCGCCCCGTCGCGACCAGGTCGAGGAGGCGGAGCGCCTCACGCGCCGGTTCCGGCAGTCGCCGACACCGGAGTCGGCCCATGCGGCCCGCGAGGGGGTGGTCAGGGCGGTATCGGTCAACGAGCGGCTGCAGCGGTTGTACGAGCCGTGGACGACGTACGTGATCATCCCCGTCTTCGCCCTGGCAAACGCCGGGGTCCACCTCACGGGCAGCACCCTGGACGCCGCGCTCTCGTCCCGGCTGACGTGGGGGATCATCGCCGGTCTGGTGCTCGGCAAGCTGGTCGGCATCACCGTTGCCACCGTGCTGACGGTCCGGCTGCGCCTCGCCACACTGCCACCGGGCCTGCCGCTCAACCAGGTCGTCGGTGGTGCCGCGCTTTCCGGTATCGGCTTCACCATCTCGTTGTTCATCGTCGATCTGGCGCTGGACGACCCGGCGCTTCAGGACCAGGCCCGGGTGGGCGTCCTGACCGCCTCGGTCCTCGCCGCCGTGCTCGGCTGGGCGATCTTCCGGGGCGCCGCTGCACTCGGGCGGGAGCCGGCCGGACCACCCACGCGGCTGGCGCTCCCGGTCGACCCGGTCCGCGACCACATCCGCGGATCGGTCGACGCGCCGCTGACCCTCGTGGAGTACGGCGACTTCGAGTGCCCGTTCTGCAGCCGGGCGACCGGCTCCATCGAGGAAGTGCGCGACTACTTCGGCGACCGGCTCCGGTACGTGTTCCGTCACCTCCCGCTCGAGGATGTGCACCCCCACGCCTCGACGGCGGCCGAGGCCAGCGAGGCCGCCGCCGCGCAGGGCAAGTTCTGGGAGATGCACGACCACCTGTTCCGCAACCAGGACGATCTGGAGCTTCGAGACCTGCTGCGGCATGCGTGGACGCTCGGGCTCGACGTCTCCACGTTCGCCGAGGACCTCGTCGGCGGCCGTTGGGCCAAGCGGGTGCACCAGGACCTCATCGACGCGGAGGCCAGCGGCGCGGCGGGCACGCCGACCTTCTTCGTCGGCGAGGAGAGGCACACGGGGTCGTACGACGCGGCGACCCTGATCCGGGCGCTGGAGGCCTCCGGCGGACGCTGACCCTGCCTGACGGCGCCGCGCCGGAGGGTCGGCTTCCGGCGGACCGGTGGTCGGACTGCCACCGTGCGTCAGCAGCGTGCTCGCAGGGCCTGGCGGTTCTCCCGGTCATAGCGCGCGAGCTGGCGCTCACCCATCTTCCGGAGCTGGGTCCACGACTCGGCGGCCTGTTCGAGCGTGATCTTCCCGGCCATCAGAGCGTCCATGTCCCGCATGTGCTGCAACCAGGTGCGGGCCGTCGGTCGGGCCACTGCGATGGCGTCATGGAAGGCGCGGGCGGCGCGACAGTCCTGCACCCGGCAGTCGTCGTTGGACAGGCCGTGGATCGAGTGACGGAAGTGCGAGATGTTGCGCTTGGCTCCCCGCTCGGACTCCGTCCAGAACTCCGTCGCCTCCTCCGCCGTGATCTCGCCCGCCAGCAGCTGGTTCATCGCCTTGATGTGCAACCTCCACTGGTCCAGCGTGGTGTCGGCGAAGAGAACCACCTGAGCCCGCTGGGTGACCAGCTGCTGACAGCCCGCAAGCGTGGGTCCGGCGCCGGCCGCGTCCTCCCCGACGCCGTGCTGGGCCTGGTCATGAGCAGCCGCGGGCCTCATCGTGCGCGGGGTCGGCGCGTTCCTGGGCGGCGCCGGGCTCGTCGGACTCAGACGCGGTGGGATGGGCAACGAGCCAGATCAGCCCGACGCTGCCGACGACCACTGCCACGATCGTGGCGAACATGATGGGCACGGTGCGGGCGTTCGGTGGTGGGGTCATCGCGGGCACCCTCCGTCAAGTATCCACGCATAATCCACTCATCGGACAGATCCGACAATGGCTCCGCAGCTGAGCGCGCCCGGCTCGCGAGGAGCTCGGCTACGTCCACGGCAAGAGGTCAGTCGGTGTTGGTCAGCCGCGATGAGCGGCCTGGTCACCGCCACCTGCGTGAGCATCGGCATGTGCCTGGTTACGGACCCCCACATGCCCGTGGGGGCTTCTTCAGCCCGCTCGGCAGCCTGGCTCGGAGGGTCACCTCACGCGGTCCCCATCGGTGGATACTCAGCCTCGGGTGAGACAGTAGGAGCCGAAGGGACATTCACTGGCCTATCCGACTTGCGCAGATCAACGCCAGCCAGGCTCAGAACGGGTTTGAGCGCTGGATTTTCCCGGTCAGTCTGTGCTCCGGCATTGATGAGATATCTGCCCTTGCGCACCCACACCTCCACGAAGTAGTCACGGCGGTTGGATCCGGTGGACTGGGTCCTCATCTCCCGATGTGCGACGCGTGCGTCACCAGGCTTCGGGATTGCGACCTCCCCACTCCTGACTCGGGAACCGTCACCGTCGCGTGAAGTGCCTTCGCCGCGGCGCACGGCCCTTCGCTGGATGGCGAATCCGCGCTTGGCATTAGCCGCCCTGACTAACTCGTGGACGAATATGCCAGGGTCGTCCAATCCAACGAAGACCGGCATCTCTCCGTTGACCAACTCCATCGACCGGACTTGGAGCTGAAGATCAACGGCCTGTTGCAGCTCGTCAGCGAGTCTGTTCGGGTGGCCATCGAGGGGAGGGTGCTCACAGCTGGACATCCTGTCTTCGACGAGTACGTCGGGAAACCGTCACCGGTGCAAGGCGTTCGCAACCTGATCACCTACTTCGACGCTGACATCGGCCACAAGCCGTGTCGGTGCGGCTGCGGCGAGGAGGTCGCGCTGGGCGAGTGGATCGCCGGCCAGGACCAGCGCGCGCTGCACACTCGGATGCCACACTTGCCACCCAGGAGCAAGCCGCGTGATTGTCAACCGACCCATTCAAGGGACCGAATCCGGTTCACAGCCACCCAAACCTATGCAACAGGGTTTCATTCGGATGTCAACGCCTCTAGGGTGGCGGCCAGGCCTCCTGGCGCCATCCGGCGTCCGGTGAACTCCATCGGCCGGAGTCGTTTGTGCCCATCTCAGTGCTGGACCGTAGCTGGACCTACTTCGCGCTGCGAGGCGTGATTGCGTTGATGTTCGGAGTAGTCGCGATGGCGGCCCCGCTGTCGACGGTCGTCGCCCTGGCGATCCTTTGGGGGTTCTGGGCGTTGATCGATGGAGCGGGCTCCTTGGTGCAATCTTTCAAGGCACCCAATTCGCCAGCTCGTTGGTCGTTGGTGCTGGCGGGAGTGCTGTCCCTGGCGGTGGCGTTCCTCGTGATCTTTCAACCCGGGCTAAGCGCGGTCGCCCTCACCTGGGTGCTCGGGGTATGGCTTATCGCCCGCGGACTGATTGAGGCCTTAGCCGCAGTGGTCGGTGTCGTGGAATTCCGGGCAGCCATGCTCGGCAGTGCTGCGGTCGACCTGGTGCTGGGAACCTTGTTCGTCGCCAATCCGGGCATTGCGGTGATCGGGATCACTTGGGTCCTAGGCCTTACCGCGCTCGTGTGGGGCATTGCCCTTTGCGCACTCGCGGTCTGGGTACGGCGCGCGGAGGGACGCACCGCAACGTCTCAGGTGGCCGGCTCGGCCCAATAGAAGGAATTGTGCCGAGAGTCCCTTGGAGGCTGACGGATGACCGCGCGGCGCTCACGGAGACCGACAAGGTGACGGACACGCAAGTGCCCGGGGGTGGCCGCACCATTCAGCGCCGCATAGCCGCACGTATCCGTTCGTGGTTCCGGTATGGGCTACCCGGCGCGTGGGTAGCCTTGATATTCCTCTGCTTGTCTCTCACACCGTCGTTGCTGCCACGTCCCCCTCCCTTTCAAGGGGCTGTCAGCGGACTGAGCGCTGTGGTGGGCTACGGCATTGGTGTGGCTGCAGCCTGGCTATGGCGCGAGCTTGCTGACCGTGAGCCGCGGCAGCCAGCGCCCTGGGCGTGGCGACTTTATTGGATCGTCGCTGTGCCGGCGCTGCTTATCGCCGTGGTACTGAGTGAGCGATGGCAACAGGAGATGCGGAGGCTCGTTGACGTACCTGCGCCGTCGCTCGCCAGTTACTTTCTTATCCCACTGGTGGCAGTAGTCATCTTCATTGTGGCTGTTGCAGTCGGCCGGGCCATTCACTGGCTGTATCTTTGGCTGGCTGCGGGTCTGGTGCGACTGATGGGTGCCCGAGCCGCACGCGTCACGGCGCTGATCCTGCTGACTACCTCGACCGCTCTGCTGTTCAGTGGAGTCATCAAGGATGCCCTGGTGGCGTCGGCGGATCGGAGCTTCGCGCTGCTGGACTCCCGAACCACGGGTGGTGCCGAACAACCGACCAGCGCTTTGAGGTCCGGCGGGCCTGCTTCACTCGTGTCTTGGGAGTCCCTGGGTCGACAGGGACGCATCTTCACGGGTACTGGCCCGACGGCGAGCGAAATTGCTGCATTCACTGATGGTCCGGCGATCGAGCCAGTTCGCGCATACATCGGCCATGCCTCGTCGGATGACCCAGAGATCCGAGCAGAGCTCGCTGTAGCGGAGCTCGACCGCACAGGTGCCTTCGACCGTTCGTACCTGCTGGTCGTGACCACAACGGGTACCGGGATCGTTGAGCCAAGCTCAGTTGACACCTTCGAGTACTTAACCGCCGGTGACTCAGCAATCGTCGGAACCCAGTACTCTCACCTGCCTTCATGGCTTTCATACTTGGTCGACCAGGAGGCGGCGCGCGAGGCTGGACGGGACCTTTTCGACGCAGTCTATGGTCGCTGGGCCCGACTACCTGCTGACGATCGACCCGAGTTGCTGGTGTACGGAGAAAGCTTGGGATCCTTCGGTGGCGAGAACGCGTTCAGTGGCGAGCGAGACCTGGCCAACCGGACCAGCGGAGCTTTGTTCGTGGGTCCGCCGAGCTTCAACCCGTTGTATCGCGGCTTCGTCGAAGACCGGGACGCCGGCAGTCCCGAAGTTGAGCCGGTCTACAGCGAGGGCCGGACCATCAGGTTCAGCGGACGCCCTCGCAACGGCATTCCTCCGGCCGGAAGTCCCTGGCGAGGCACCCGGGTGCTCTACATGCAGCACGCGTCCGATCCGATCACTTGGTGGAGCCCAGGCCTGCTATTGAATGAGCCTGACTGGCTGGCTGAGCCACGGGGCCGCGATGTCCTCGACGAGATGGTATGGATCCCATTCGTCACCTTCTGGCAAGTGTCCGCAGACCTTGCGCTCTCCTTCTCCACCCCCCCGGGTCACGGACACGTTTACACCGGCGAACACGTGGACGGGTGGGCAGCAGTTCTGCGGCCACCAGAATGGTCGGAGTCCAAGGCCGCGCAACTGCGGCAGATCATCCTGGCCGAATAGCCCTGCTCAGGGTCGTGCCGCCGCGCAGCCACGCTGCTACCGCGACCGCATCGGCCGACGATCGCTGACAGGAAGGAGCTCGCGTTGTCGAGGGACTCTCCGAGTACGGCAACGTGAACCGCCCCGGATTGTCCGGGTGGGTTGGTCTGCCATCGGCTGGCGTACTGGTGGGGTGTGAGCAAGCCGAGGGCGGAGTGGGATTCGGTACTGGTTGTACTCGTCGCGCCAGCTGAGGCCTTCCTCTCGCCACAGCCGCCGCACCATGCCTGGGCAGCTCAGGACGACTCATGATCGGCGCAATCATGATCGGCGCAATCATGATCGGCGCAGGGCGGACCTGGAGGGACCTGGGTCGTCATCGGGACCCTTGCCTCAGACAGCGAAGCCGCATGTCAGGTGTGGTGCGCTCGGAGGGATTCGAACCCCCAACCTTCTGATCCGTAGTCAGATGCTCTATCCGTTGAGCTACGAGCGCCGGTGTCCATGTCCTGACCTGGCGCGTTCGGCGAGGTCAGATCGAGCACGGTAGCACCCCGCGAGCGGTGGGCTGACGGTGCCGACCGCGCTCGCCAGTGTAGGTGGACCACCTCAACGATACCGGCCTTCTCGAGCACACCCGCTCCCTTAGGTGACCTGTCCGCTCAGCCCCGCATCCGCGCGCCGCTGGGGTCGAACAAGCAGGCGTCGAGACGTTGGGCACTCCGCCGGGCGCCGACGACCTCGACCGCGAAGTCCTCGTCCGCCTCAGCCAGCTCGGCCGGCACGTAGCCGAGGGCAACCGACTTCCCCACGGTGTGCGCGAACCCACCGGAGGTCACCCATCCGACCACCTCGGAGCCGTGCCAGATCGGCTCGTCGCCCGTGACATCGGCGTCGTCCGCGTCGACGGTGAAGGTCACCAGTCGGCGCGCGGGGCCACTCGTACGCACCTTCTCGGCTGCCTCGCGACCCACGAAGTCGCCCTTGTCCGGCTTGACGAACATTCCCAACCCTGCTTCGTACGGGTCGTAGACAGGGCGGTACTCCGTCGCCCATGACCCGTACGACTTCTCCAGCCGCAGCGAGTTCAGCGCGTGCGCCCCGAAGAGCCGGAGCCCGTAGTCACCCCCGGCACGGACCAGCACGTCGTAGAGCCGCGCCTGATAGCCGGGTTCGACCCACAGCTCGTAGCCGAGGTCGCCCGTGAACGAGATGCGTGCGCACAGTGCGGGCACCATGTCGACATCCATACGGCAGATGTCGAGGAAGCCGAACGCCTGGGCCGAGATGTCCGAGGACGTCAGCCCGGCCAGCAGCTCGCGCGCCGCGGGGCCGGCGATGGCCAGGCCACACAGCCTGGAGCCCAGGCTGCGGTACGTCACACTGCCGTCGCTCGGCAGGTGATCGTCGAACCACCGCTGGTGGTAGCGCTCGGCGGGACCTGAGCCGAACAGGAGGAACCGCTCCTCGCCACGGGCATCGTGGGCGTCACCGGGCACGGCGGCGACGGTGAAGTCCCCGATCAGGCGGCCGTTCTCGTTCAGCATCGGCGCGAGTGCGATCCGCCCCCGTGGAGGGATGCGGTTGGTCAGCAGACCATTGAGGAAATCGCGGGCCCCGGGTCCGCCGAACTCGTGCTTGGCGAAGCCCGTCGTCTCGCTGAGGCCCACCCCCTCGCGAACCGCGTGGCACTCGTCGGCCACCGGACCCCATGCGTTCGACCGCCGCAGCGTCGGCGTCTCCAGCCGCTCGGCGCCCTCGCGCTGGAACCACAACGGCTGCTCGAGTCCGAAGGCCGCCCCCCACACCGCCCCGGCCTGGTCGAGGCGCGTGTGCACGGGTGCGGTGAGCAGCGGGCGTCCGGCGGGTAGCTGCTCGTTGGGGTAGGCGATCCGGAAGCGCCGACCGTAGTTCTCGCGCACCTTGGCCTCGGTGTACGCGGGGGTGGCCCAGTCACCGAAACGGGCTACGTCCATGCCCCACACGTCGAACCCCGGGTCGCCCTGCGTGATCCAGTTGGCGAGCGCGAGCCCGACGCCGCCGCCCTGGCTGAGCCCGGCCATCACCCCGCACGCCACCCAATGACCATGCTGGCCACGGACCGGCCCCACCAGCGGGTTGCCGTCCGGGGCGAAGGTGAATGGCCCGTTGACCACCCGCCGGATGCCGACCTCCTGGAACACAGGGAAGTGCTCGAAGGCGACGTCGAGGTTCGCCGCGATGCGCTCGAGGTCAGGCGGGAGCAGCTGTGGACCGAAGTCCCACGGCGTCGTGTGCGGCGACCAGGGAACGCCGTCGCGCTCATACGTGCCGAGCAGCAGACCGTCACCCTCCTGGCGCATGTAGACCTCGCCGGCGAAGTCCATGGCGTGCAGGCCCTCGCGGCCGGAGGAGGAGTTCCATTCCGCCAGCCCGGGCACGGGTTCGGTGATCAGGTAGTGGTGCTCCATGGCCAGGACCGGCAGCTCGACGCCGACCATCCGCCCCACCTCACGGGCCCACAGTCCGCCCGCGTTGACGAAGTGCTCGCACCGGATCACGCCGGCCTCGCCGCAGTCGAGCTCCCAGGTTCCATCGACGCCCCGGGCGATCGCCTCGACTCTGGTCTGCTGCACGACCGCGGCGCCGCCCAGCTGCGCCGAACGCGCGTACGCACGGGTGACCCCGGACGGGTCGACGTGTCCTTCCAGCGGGTCGTACAACGCGCCGACGAAGAACCGTTCGTCGAGGTAGGGCAGCACCTGCTTGGCCTCCGCCGGGGTGATCAGCTCGGTGGGAATACCGAGATAGCGGCCCCGTGCCTGGGCCATGCGCAACCAGTCCAGCCGTTCGGCGTCCTCGGCAAGCAGGAGACCGCCGCTGAGGTGGATACCGCAGTCGATCCCCGACACGCGCTCGATCTCGCGGTAGAGCTCCACGGTGTACTTCTGCAGCGCTGCGACGTTGGGATCACCGTTCAGCGTGTGCATGCCGCCGGCTGCGTGCCAGGTCGAGCCACAGGTCAGCTCGCCGCGCTCCAGGAGCACCGCATCCCGTACCCCGGCCTTGGTGAGGTGGTAGAGGACGCTGGCTCCGACCACGCCGCCGCCGATCACGACGACCTGGGCGCTCGATCTCATCCGATGCTGCTCCTAGAAGTCGGTGGGCGCGCCGCCCTCGGCGACGCGTCGGTCAACGAACTCGTCCAGCTCGGCGGCGACGTCCGGCGCGAGCGGCGGTGGCTCGAAACCGTCCCGGAGCTCGCCGACCAGTCGGGACGCATGGTCGAGCGCCGTGGGACCGCCCGCCTCCTCCCAGGACTCGAAGTTCCGCCAGTCGGACACCATGGGCGAGAAGAAGGCGTCCCGGAACCGGTCCTGGGTGTGCTGCACCCCGAAGAAGTGGCCGCCCGGCCCCACCTCGGCGATCGCCTCCAGGGCGAGCGACTCGTCGTCGACGACGACGGGTTCAAGGAATGCGGCGACCATCTGCAGCAGGTCGGCATCGATCACCATCTTCTCGAACGACGCGCGCAGACCACCTTCCAGCCACCCCGCACCGTGGAAGACGATGTTCGCCCCGCCCATGACGGCGCCCCACAGCGAGAAGACGCTCTCGTAGGCGGACTGGGCGTCGACCGCATTGGCCGTGCACACGTTCGACGACCGGTAGGGCACCCCGGCCCGGCGGGCGAGCTGCCCGCCGATCAGCGCAGCCTTCATGAACTCAGGAGTGCCGAACGCCGGCGAGCCGGACCGCATGTCGACGTTGGACGTGAACCCGCCGTAGACGACGGGGGCGCCGGGTCGGACGAGCTGCGTGAAGGCGATGCCGGCCAGCGCCTCGGCGTTCTGCTGGGCCAGTGCGCCCGCGACGGTCACCGGCGCCATCGCACCCGCCAGTGTGAAGGGGGTCACGATCACGACCTGGTTGCGCGCGGAGAACTGCCGGATCCCCTCCAGCATGGGGTGATCGAAGCGCAACGGTGAACTGGCGTTGATGACGGTGTGCATCGACGGCTCTCGTTCGAGCGTGTCGCCGTCGAGCTGCCGGGCGATGCGCACCATCTCCAGGCAGTCGAGGTTGCGCTCCCGGCCGAGGCTGTAGGCGCCGGGCACCTTGTCGGTCTGGGTCAGGAGGATGCGTGTCGCGTGCAGGTGTCGTACCGACGCGTGGATGTCGACCGGCTCCACGGGGTAGCCGCCGTGGACGTGGATCGCGTTGAGCGACTGGCTGAGTCGTACGAGGTCGGTGAAGTCCCGCTCGTTGCCCTGGCGCCGGCCCGCCGCCCCGTCGCTGACGTACGGCGCGCTCGCGACCGCGGAGAACACGACTGCGTCCCCGCCGATCTCGACGTCGTGCGCAGGGTTCCTGGCGTGCAGCCTGAACCGGGACGGGGCGTGCTCGACCAAGGAGGTCACCAGCGCCGGGTCGAGGCGTACCCGGTCACCATCGACGCTGGCGCCGGCGTCAGCCCACATCTGCCGCGCGCGTGGATGCAGGAAGTCGATGCCGGTCTCGGCCAGCAACCGCAGCGATGCCTCGTTGATGGCCTCGAGCTGGTCGTCCGAGACCGCGCGCACCGGCTCCATCCCGCGACGGAGCGTCCGCCAGGGCGGTTGCCTCGGACCGATCGGCGCAGCTGCTCGCGGGCGACGACGGGCGGCCCGCCTGCCGGTGTCGTGGACACTCATCGGACGGACCTCCTGGTGCGACGCTGGCCCACGGTGGCCGGCGCTGCCGGGAGCAGCACCCGCTCTGCCAGCCGGGAGTAGGGGAGGGACGAGTGCGGGAACGCCATCGCCGCGACGAAATGCTCCTGGAAGGTGGGTTCGATCGCGGTCTCGACCTTGTCGATGCGGGCGGTCACCTGCTCGATCTCCCTGCGCGCCGCAGACGACAGCAGCACCATGAGCGCGCCCGCCCCGGCGGAGTTGCCGGCCGCACCCACGTCGTCGAGGTCGCAGTCGGGCAGGAGTCCCAGCACCATGGCGTACATCGGATCCAGGTGACTGCCGAAGGCGCCGGCCAGCCGGATCCGGTCGACCGTCGTGACGCCGAACCGCTCCATGAGCAGCCGGCAGCCCGCCTGCAGCGCCGCCTTCGCCAGCTGGATGGCGCGCACGTCCGGCTGCGTCACCTCGAGGACGGGGTCGTCCCAGACCCGGTAGGCCAGCGTCCGGCCGCTCTCGACGATGTGCGGTGAGTCCTGGCCTGCCGGCCGCACCAGCCGCCCGTCCGCGGTCACGACGCCGGCCAGGAACAGCTCGGCGACCGCCTCGAGGATTCCTGAGCCGCAGATGCCGGTGACGCCGGTCCGCCGCACGGCGCGCGCGAAGCCGTCATCGTCGGACCACAGGTCGCAGCCCACGACCTTGACCCGCGGCTCGAGGGTCTCGCGGTCGATGCGCACTCGCTCGACCGCCCCGGGGGCCGCCCGCTGGCCTCCCGAGATCTGGGCACCCTCGAAGGCGGGTCCGGTCGGTGACGACGCAGCCAGCAGACGCCGGTCGTTGCCCAGGACGATCTCGGCATTGGTGCCGACATCGACCAGCAGGGTGAGCGCCCGGCCGCGGTGCGGGCCTTCCGCGAGCACCATGGCCGCAGCATCGGCCCCGACGTGGCCGGCCACGCAGGGCGGAGCGTACGCCCGGGCGCCCGGATGGACGTCGAGACCGAGCTCGCGGGCACCGGTCGAGACGGCCTCGGTGGTGGCGAGGACGAACGGCGCCGTGCCGAGATGGCGCGGGTCGAACCCGAGCACCAGGTGGTGCATGACCGGGTTCCCGACGAGCGTCACCTCGAGAACCGACCCGGGATCGACACCGGCCTCGTCGCACATCTCGGTCACCATGGCCGCAAGGGCCGCGCGCACCGCGGCGGTAAGGCGCTCGGCTCCCTCCGGGTTCATCAGCACATAGGAGACCCTGCTCATCAGGTCCTCGCCGTAACCCATCTGCGGGTTCATCCGGCCGGACGTCGCCAGCACGGCGCCTGAGCCGAGGTCGCACAGGTGACCGGCCAGCGTGGTCGACCCGACGTCGAACGCCACTCCGTGGACGGAGTCGCACAACCCCGGCCAGACCGCGACCACCCGGTGCCCGTCACGCAGTGCCACAGTGACCGCTCGGTTGCCGGCATCGAGAGCCGGCTGCAGCGACACCAAGGCGCTCGGCTCGACCTGCACATCCACCAGCTCCCACTGCTCGTTCAGCGCAGTTCGCAGCCGCTGGAGCTCGCCGAACGAGTCCGCGAGCGTCGGCTCCGGCAGCTCGACGTAGCGCAGCTGCACCAGCGGATCCACCGGCACGGTCGGGCGGCCGACGGCCTTACGCACCACCTGACGGTGCACCTGTGAGTCCGCAGGCACGCGGATCACGACATCGCGCCGTATCTGCGCGGCGCAGCCCATCCTGCGGCCGTCCGCCAGCGGCCGGCGGCCGGAGTACGTCGTCTCCTTACCGTCCGGTGGGCTCAACCGGTCGGCTTCCGCCGGCACCCCCGGCCGCTCCCCGACCTCGACCTGGCACCGGCCGCAGATACCCCGCCCGCCACACACCGAGTCGAGATCGACGTTCAGGCTCCGCGCCGCGTCCAGGACAGTCGTACCCACCGAGACCCGTCCCCGGCGGCCGGACGGCGTGAACAGGACGTCCGCAGTCTCAACCACTCGCGGCCCTCCGACGGCCCGCAGCGCGCCGGCTGCGACCGCTGCCATCCTCGCTCCCGGGCGGCCGGTTGCTTCGGATCCACGCCGCGCAGTGCGCGTCGTTTCCGGTCAGCACGTCGGCTGCCAGCACCGCCTGGCGGATGTGCGCCTCGAGCGGGTTGGTGATCGCCGAGGTCAGCCCGGCGCCGCTCGCCATGGTGAGGAACGCCGCGTTGATGCCTACCCGGTTCGGGAGTCCGAAGCTGATGTTGGAGGCCCCGCAGGTCGTGTTGACGCCGAGCTCGCTGCTGAGCCGACGGACCAGGGTCATGACCTGGCGGCCCGCCTGGCCGATGGCCCCGATCGGCATCACCAGCGGATCCACGACGATGTCGGCGCGCGGGATGCCGTGGTCGGAGGCCCGCTCGACGATGCGACGGGCCAGCGCGAAGCGCAGGTCGGGATCTTCGGAGATGCCGTCCTCGTCGTTCGTGATCGCCACGACGGCGGCGCCGTACCTGGACACCAGGGGGAGCACGCTCTCGAGCCGCTCCTCTTCGGCGGTCACCGAGTTGACCAGCGGCTTGCCCTCGTACGCGGCCAGTCCTGCCTCGAGTGCGGCCACGATGGAGGAGTCGATGGACAACGGGACGCTGACCAGTGACTGCACCTGGCGGACCGCCTCAGCGAGGATGGCCGGCTCATCGGCGAGCGGGATGCCCGCGTTGACGTCCAGGACGGCCGCCCCCGCCTCCACCTGCGCCACGGCGTCGGCGCGCACCCGGCTGTAGTCCCCCGCTCTCATCTCCTCGGCAAGCTGCGAGCGGCCGGTGGGGTTGATGCGTTCGCCGATGACCACGAACGGGCGGTCGGGCCCGATGACGACCTCGCGGGTGGCCGAGCTGAGAACGGTATGCGGAGTGACGCCGGTCACCGCTGGTCCCATCCCGCGGCGTCGACGAGTGTGTTCAGGTCTGCCATGGAATGACGGGCCTCGAGAGCAGCGACCTCGGCGTCCACCTCGGCCCTCAGGTCGGTGCCGCACGTCCGGGTGTGCCGCTGCCACTGCTCCAGGTATGCGTCCGACCCGGTGAGCCCTTCGCGCATGGCGGCGCGATCGATGGCTGCCAGGAACCTGCCCGGCAGCTCTGCCCGCACGGTCTCGATGCCGTACCTGGCCACGACCTGGGCCGGGATGCTCCGCCACGAGATGACCGTCAGCTCCGGTTCGGCGACGCTCGGAGTGCGCCTGACCGCCATCAGTGGACCCGGTCCGGGGTCCGGCCGATCGACAGCAGCAGCGGTTCCACGACCCCGGTGCCGACAGGACGGTGCTCGAACCGCAGCCCCAGCCGGTCGGCGGCCTGCTGTGCCTCGGCCACCAGGCGTCCGGTGGGGAACTGGGACAGATAGACGACTCGGGTGTAGTTGCCGAAGTAGTCGTCGCGCAGCTGCGGCCAGCGGTCCAGCCCGAGTCCGCGCCAGACCAGCCGGTCGAACTGCCGGACCAGGAAGTCTGTGAGATAGAAGGTGGTCGGCTCGGCGTCGTGGAGCTGCGCGAACGCATCGAGCCCGGTGAAGAACTCGTAGCAGTGGGCGCCGGGCAGGCGGTGTGCTCCGTAGCGCTCGAGGACGGCGTCGAGCCTTCCGCCGGTACCGCAGTCGCCGTACCCCACGTACATCTCGGCGTAGCGCCCCTGTGCGGCGGCGAGCCACTCGTCGACAGCACCGGGAATCAAGGCAGGGGTGTTGTGCAGCCCGGCCGGCAGGTACTGCAGCTCGAGGTGGCCGAGCGCGTTGGCATCGATGACGGCCTTGAGCTCGCGGGCCAGCGCACCACAGGCCACGACCAGCACCCTGCGGGCAGCGCCGGCCGCGCGCTCAGCCGACGGCGACGGTTGCGAGGTCACGGCGTGCCCGGATCAGGTGTTGCGCCGTCTCGGCGGTCACGGCCGCGTCGCGGCAGTAGGCGTCGGCGCCGATCGCCTGACCGAACTCCTCGTTGAGGGGCGCTCCGCCAACGAGCACGATGTACCGGTCGCGCAGCTGGCGCTCGTTGAGCTCGTCGATCACGACCTTCATGTAGGGCATCGTCGTGGTGAGCAGGGCGGACATCCCGAGGATGTCCGGCTGGTGCTCGTCGAGCGCGTCGAGGTATGCCTGGACGTCGTTGTTGATGCCGATGTCGATCACCTCGAAGCCGGCACCCTCGAGCATCATCCCGACCAGGTTCTTGCCGATGTCGTGGATGTCGCCCTTGACGGTGCCGATGACGACCTTTCCGATCCGCTCGGCGCCGGTCTCGATCAGCAGCGGCCGCAGGACCACCATGCCGGCCTTCATCGCGTTGGCTGCCAGCAACACCTCGGGGACGAAGAGGATCCCGTCCCGGAAGTCCACGCCCACGATGCGCATGCCCTCGACCAGCGCTTCGTTCAGCACCTGCTGCGGGCTCCACCCGCGGTCCAGGAGGATCCGCGTGCCCTCGACGATCTCGTCGGCCAGGCCGTCGTAGAGATCGACGTGCATCTGCTCGACCAGCTCGTCGTCCATCAGACCGGCCAGATCCAGGTCGTCCTCGGCCGATGCCGACAGGTCTGGCTCTTGCTCGCCCATTGAGCTCTCCCCGGTAACGCATACGCTGTGCCCGCATCCCGCGAAGTTCCATTAGACGGGACAGTTCTGCTGAGTGAGACGCTATCTCGGAACGCCGAGCATGTCGAGAGCCGACTTTGGGGCGGAGTGTCCGTCTTCACCGGTCCGCACGATGCCCGGGTTCTGCGGCAGCAGCACGGTTCCGGCCGGCGCCCGCAGGGGGCCGTGGTCAGCCGTGGACGGAGAAGGAGCTGCCCGGATGCAGCGGGCGGTTGCGGGAGAAGACGGCCATGTCGATGGGCAGGCCGGTGTACGGCCCTGTGACGACCAGCGGGTCGCTGTCATGGTCCCGCCCGCCCTGCACCGCGCCGATCAGCTCGGCCATGCAGTGCCCCGCGATGCCGGCGTTCTTGAACTGGTTCCCCGAGGTGCCGATCGCGACGTAGAACCCGTCGAGGTCCGTACGGTCGTAGACAGGGATCCAGTCGTCTGACACGTCGTAGAGGGCAGCAAGCCCTCTGTGCTCGTTGGGCACGGTCAGCGCCGGGATGCGCCGCGCGGCACGCAGGACCTGACGCTCGAACTGTGCCGCGGTGACCCGGCGGTTGAACTCGTCGGGGTCGTCGACCCACTCGTGGCCGTCGCAGGCAGGATCGAGCGAGCCGACGAGCAGCTGGGCACCCACCTCCGGACGCAGGTAGACGCCGGTGTCGCCGTCGGCCACCGGGCAGCTCACGCCCTCGGCGCCGGGTGGGCCGGGCACCTGGTGCACCTCGTGTCGCAGCGGCCGGGTGCCGATCCGCATGGTGTCCTCGAGACCGGCCAGGGCGTTGACGGCTCCCGAGTGCGGTCCGGCGACGTTGACCACGACGGGCGCCTCGATCGTCGAGCCGTCCGACAGGCGCACACCCCGCACGCGGCCGGCAGCGGTCTCGATCGAGGTCACGGTGGTGGAGAACCGGAAGCGTGCCCCCCGCCGCTGCGCCGCGCGCTGAAGATTGTGGCTGGCCAGCTGCGGGTCATTGACATAGCCCGCGCCAGGCGTCCAGATCGCACCCGGCAGCTCATCCTGCGGGTCGGCCCAGAACGCGTCGTCGTCGAGCGAGGCCGGTGGACCGAACATGCTGGGGTCGAGCGCGGGCATCCTGCGTCGCAGCTCGTCGACGTCCCACTCCTCGTACGGCACGCCCACCTGGTCGAACAGCGGGACACAGCGCTCGTGGTGCCCCCCCGGCTCTTTGAGCAGCACCATCCCGGACTGCACGAACCTGGCCAGCCCGCTCTCGTCGCCCGCTCCCACGTACGTCGCCCAGTCGAGCCAGTAGTGCATGCCCTCCCACGCCATCGCCACACCGGCGAACGTCGAGTAGCTGAAGCGGACGATGGCACTGGAGCTGCTGGTCGAGCCGTAGCCGGCCGCCGGCAAGGCGTCGATGCTCGTCGTGCGCACGCCGCGCCGGGCCAGCTCGTGGGCGATGGCGGTGCCGATGGCGCCAGCGCCGATGATGACCGCGTCGGTCGACGACTCGGCCTGGGAACGTGTCATGTGCCGGTCCTTCGGTCTTTGAGTGGTCGCGATACCCCTGTACTGTTCCGCATCGTGGTCCTATGCCCACCATGACAGCCCTCACCGCGGAGTGCCATGCCGACCGTCCAGTCCGTTGAACGAGCCTTCGCGATACTCGACGCGGTGTCAGCCGGCGCGTCCGGGGTGACGGACATCGCCGATCGCGTGGACCTGCCGAAGTCCACGGTCGCCCGGATGTTGAGCACTCTGGAGGATCTCGGCGCCGTCGAACGCGTCGACGGTGGGTCCGACTACCAGATCGGTCCGCGACTTCCGCAGCTGTGCCGCCCGGTGGACGCCACGCTGCACCTGAGCGCCATCGTGCAGCCGCACCTCGAGCGGTTGGCCATGCAGCTGGGTGAGTCCACCGGCTTCGGCATCGCCAGCGGCAGCGCCGTGCGCGTCCTGACCCAGGTCGAGAGCCCCAACGCCGTGCAGGTACGGGACTACACCGGCGAGGTGTTTCCCGCGCACGTGGGTGCTCCCGGGGTGTGCCTGATGGCCGAGTGGTCACAGCGAGAGCTCGACCAGTACCTGTCCCGGCCGCTGACCGCGTACACCGAGCACACCATGGTTCAGCCCGGTCAGATCCGGGAGCGGCTCGCACAGGTCCGCCGCGACGGGTTCTGCTGGGTGCACGAGGAGTTCGCCGACGGCATCTCGTCGGTGGCGGCACTGGTCCGCGACCCCCAGGGCCGGGCACTCGGCGCCATGCATGCTCACGGCCCCACCTACCGGTTCCCCGTCGAGGGCGACAAGATGTGGATCGCCGACCTGGTCCGGCAGACCGCGCGGCAGGTCCTCGCTGCACCGTCCAGCTAGACCCGGCGGCCGGCACGGCTTGACGGGCAGGGTGGGAGCGGCTCGCCGCAGACCGGGGCGTCCCTCGCAACTCCGCCCAACTGGTCGCCGAGCGTGCGTTACGGTGGACGGATCACCTCCGGAATGGCTGGGACCACCTCCGGGGTGGAGGCGCCTCACCCCAACGAGCCGTCGGGCCGCCGGCCGCCCGGTGCCGGTAGGCACCGTGGCGCGCGAAAGGACGACCCTGCCGATGACCGCCGAGACGACCGAGAGCCCCGCGAGCTCCGGGTACCGATCCAGCCACGCGGGACTGCAGGCATGGGTGGACGAGGTGGCCGAGCTCACGACGCCTGACCGGGTGCACTGGTGTGACGGGTCGGACGAGGAGTGGGCCGCGCTCGCCGGTCAGCTGGTGGACCAAGGCGTCTTCGTGCGGCTCGACGACGCCAAGAAGCCGAACTCCTACTGGGCACGTACCGATCCCGCCGACGTGGCCCGGGTGGAGGACCGCACGTTCATCTGCAGCCGGGACCAGGCGGACGCGGGTCCCACGAACAACTGGATGGACCCGGCGGAGATGACCGCGACCATGACCGAGCTGTACCGCGGCTCGATGCGCGGGCGCACGATGTACGTGCTGCCGTTCGTCATGGGCCATCTGGAGGCACCCGAGCCGAAGTATGGGGTCGAGATCACCGACTCGACGTACGTCGTGTGCAGCATGCGGGTGATGGCCCGGATGGGAGGCAGCGTTCTCGACAAGATGGAGGCCACTGACGCGCCGTTCGTGGCCGCGCTGCACTCGGTGGGCGCGCCGCTCGCCGACGGCGAGCAGGACGTGCCATGGCCGTGCAACGACACCAAGTACATCTCCCACTTCCCCGAGACACGGACCATCTGGAGCTACGGCTCCGGATACGGCGGCAACTCGTTGCTGGGCAAGAAGTGCTACGCCCTGCGCATCGCATCGGCCATCGCCCGCGACGAGGGCTGGCTTGCCGAGCACATGCTGCTCCTCAAGCTCACCTCGCCGGAGGGGCGGGTGCACTTCATCGCCGCCTGCTTCCCCAGCGCGTGCGGCAAGACGAACCTCGCGATGCTGGAGCCCACCCTGGACGGCTGGAAGGCCGAGACAGTCGGCGACGACATCGCGTGGATGCGGTTCGGTGACGACGGGCGGCTGTACGCGATCAACCCTGAGTTCGGGCTGTTCGGCGTCGCACCCGGCACGGGTTGGAAGACGAATCCCACGGCCATGCGGACGATCGAGGCCGGGAACTCGGTCTTCACCAACGTCGCTCTCACCGATGACGGCGACGTCTGGTGGGAGGGCATGACCGAGCAGCCGCCGGCGCACCTCACCGACTGGACAGGACAGGACTGGACGCCGAACAGCGACGACCCGGCCGCGCACCCCAACAGCCGCTTCTGCACCCCGATCCGTCAGATCCCCACGCTCGCCCCCGAGTACGAGGATCCGAACGGCGTGCCGATCTCCGCCATCTTCTTCGGCGGCCGTCGCAAGACCACGATTCCGCTCATCACCGAGGCCCGGGACTGGGTGCACGGCACGTTCATGGGCGCGACCCTGTCGTCGGAGACCACCGCGGCGGCCAGCGGCGAGGTGGGGGTCGTCCGACGCGACCCGATGGCGATGCTGCCGTTCATCGGCTACAACGCCGCCGACTACCTGGCGCACTGGCTCGAGACCGGCAAGACGCACGACGCGGCCAAGCTGCCGCGCATCTTCTACGTCAACTGGTTCCGCCGTGACGACGACGGTGGCTTCCTGTGGCCCGGGTTCCGGGAGAACAGCCGGGTGCTCAAGTGGGCGATCGAGCGCATCGAGGGAACAGCCGAGGCCGACGAGACTCCGATCGGGTACGTCCCCACTCTCGAGAGCCTCGACCTCGAGGGGCTCGACGCGGACGACGCGGCCGTGCGCCGGGCGATCGCAGTCGACCCCGAGGAGTGGCGTGCCGAGCTCCCGATGATCGCCGAGTGGTTCGAGTCGATCGGCGAACGGCTGCCGGCGGTGCTGTGGACGGAGCTCGACGGGCTCAAGGCCCGGTTCGCCTCGGAACCCGGTGACCTGAGGCCTCCTGGCTGAGCTGCCGGTACCGCGCTCAGCGCTGGTAGTCCCAGTCGGTACGCCTGCGGCGCAGCCGGCCCAGCACGAGCAGCACCACCCCGGCGGCCAGCAGCATCCACCCGAGCATGAGCAGTGCCGCATCGGCACCGGTGCGGTCCGACGACACGTCCGTCCTGAACTCGGCCTGCGACGACTGGCCGGTGGATGAGCCGGACGACCCGGTGGTCGGGTCGGCGTCAGCAGAGGTCGAACCGTCGGAAGGCTCTGAACCG
>JAQSWV010000019.1 GCA_029266455.1 Nocardioidaceae bacterium | reverse complement strand
CGTGCTCGGCGTGCGGGGAGCCGCGGCGTGAGGTGCCGGGGGAGCGGTGAGCTGGACCAGTGTGGACAGCGTGTCGTCGGTCTCGAGTGCGAGGACGTCGACAGCGAGCAAGGCATCGAGCTTCATGGCTACCCCTAGGTGCGTGGCGTGGCGGGCTGGTATGGTCGGAGCATAATGCACATGGCATGGAGAATGCAAATGCGAGGAGCATAATGGCCGCATCTCGAGACACCGCCGGCTCCAAGGACCCGCGGGCCGAGGAGCTCGGTCGCCGGATCGCGACGCGTCGCCGCGAGCTGGGCCTGAGCCGGCGCGACGTGGTCGCCGCCAGCGGGTTGTCGTACCCGTACGTCTCCCAGCTGGAGACCGGCTACCGGCTGCCGTCGCACAAGTCGCTCGGCCGGCTCGCGCACGCTCTGCAGCTCGACCCTGCTGAGCTGTCCGCCGCGATCGCGTACGACGAGATGGCCGTGACCCTGCCGCCACGGGCGGCTCCCACGGCGGCGCCGATGCTGACCGACGCGATGTGGACGGCCAACCCCGACTACGAGGCTCCGAGCAAGCCGCCGCGCGCGTCGAGGGTGCGGACCAGGGACGTGGTGGACCAGGTCGCCGCGCTGATCGGCGAGCTGCCTGTCGACAGGCGGCTGGACGCTCTCCACCGTGCGCAGCAGCGGGTGGTGGAGGGCGTGGTGGCCGAGCGGATCGCCGGCGGCCGGGCCTGAGCCTCGGACCCTGCCAGAGTCTGGCCATGCCCTTCCGCCTCGATGGCCACGTCGCGCTGGTCACCGGCAGTGGTGGACCGGACGGTATCGGCTTCGCCATCGCCCGCCTGCTCGCCGCCATGGGGGCACAGGTCGCCCTCACGTCGACCACCGACCGGTGTCACGAGCGTGCCGCGGAGCTGGAGCGGTCGGGCGCGCTGGCGATGGCGCACGCAGCCGACCTCACCGACCTCGAGCAGGCGCGGACGCTCGTGGACGCGGTCACCAGTCGATGGGGCTCACTGGGGGTGCTCGTCAACAACGCCGGAATGACGTCGGTGTCGGATCCCGACTCCGGCGGCGGGTTCCTCGACCTCACGCCGGACCACTGGCGGCACAGTCTGGATCGCAACCTGCTCACCGCTGTGACGATGAGCCGGCTCGTGCTGCCTGCCATGCTCGCCGCGGGCGACGGCCGGATCGTCAATGTGGCCTCGACATCCGGGCCGCTCACGGCCTTCCCCGACGACGCCGCCTACCACGCCGCGAAGGCCGGGATGGTCGGCCTCACCCGGGCGCTGGCCGTCGAGGTCGCTCCCCGGGGTGTCACCGTCAACGCTGTCGCGCCGGGATGGATCGGCACGCCGTCAGTCTCGAAGGAGGAGCATCGGATGGGGCTGGCCTCCCCGGTCGGCCGGTCGGGCCGCCCTGACGAAGTCGCGGCCGCCGTCGGCTTCCTGGCCAGCAGGGAGGCCTCGTACGTCACCGGCGAGCTGCTGGTCGTCGACGGTGGAAATGCGGTGACCGAGGACCGCCGGACTCCGGGTCCTTGATCGGCTCGACCCGCTGAGCCTGCGCAGCAGCGCGCAGGTCCACGAGTTCTGCGACGCTCAGTTCCGCCGGATGACGGCGTTGCCCATCGCGCCCATGCCGCGGAGCTGGCGCATCCAGCCGGTCGACGTCGGCCCGGTCGCGGTGCGGTTGGCCGAAGCCGCGACCTCCGAGCCCGCTCACCGGCTGCCCGATCTTCCTCAGCAGGCATCGGGCGCGGTCTCAGCCGGTCCAGCGGCCTCCCCGGGCGTGAGCGGCCGGAGACGGATGGCCGTGCGCTCAGGGAAAAGTGATTCCGCGGAATCACTGGACGTGGCACTGATACCACTCGCCACGGGGCCTCAGGCGGCGAGGCCCACCGCCTTGAAGACCTCCCGATCGTGCCCGGCGCGCGCAGGCCATTCCATAGATCACAGCGCGCCGAGATGTGACAATTCCGTGGTCGAGCAGCACATGCAGGGTGGAGGGGGCGGTCATGACAACGTGCCCGCGGTGCGGCACCCCGTTGTCAGCGGACGCGCAGCAGTGCTCACGGTGCGGGCTTCTGCTGGCCGCCCCACCACGTGGTCCCCAGTTCCCACCGCAGCCGCCGTGGCATCAGCAGCCGGAACCGCAGCGGCGGCGTAGCGCCGGCCTCACCTGGCTTGTCGTCGCCATGGCGATGCTCCTGGTCGCCGGTCTGTCGATCGGCGGAACAGCGCTCTGGCTGACCCGCGACAGCGCACCGGATGCGTCGGCCGGTCGGGCCAAGGGCGGAGACGGCAACAACAAGGCTCCACAAGGCGACGCGCCGGCATCGGGCTCGCCGACCGACGAGGACCCCGGTGGGACGCCCACCGACTTCGCGGACACGTACTCCGACGTCGAGTCGGGCGTGCTGCGCATCCTGGCGTCCACGTGCGAGGGCGATGGCATCGGCACGGGCTTCCTGCTCGGCCCTCGAACCATCGCGACCGCGGCACACGTCGTCGAAGGCGCGGGCGCAGTAGCAGTCGACGTGCCGTCAGGTCCCAGACCGGCGCAGGTCGTGGGCATCGACCCGGTCACCGACCTCGCGGTTCTCCGGGTGGACGGCCCAATCCGCGGTCACGTGTTCAGCCTGGCCGACGCCGATCCGACTCCCGGGACCACGGTGGCGGCCATCGGCTTCCCGCTCGACGAGCCGAAGACGCTGACGATCGGCGTGGTCTCCGGCCTCGACCGCACGATCCGGATCGACGGCCGCTCCCGCACCGGCCTCTTGCAGACCGACACCGCCATCAATCCCGGGAACTCGGGCGGGCCGCTCGTCACGACGGGCGGTGAGGTCGTCGGCGTCGTCGATGCGTTGCGCCTGCGCTCACAGGGCATCGGCTATGCCGTGCAGATCTCGACCGCGGCGCCGTCGCTGGCCGCGCCGGCCAGCATGCCTGCACCGGCCGCCCCGGACTGCGCGGAGACCGAGGGCCCCACGCAGCTCACGGTTCGCCCGCAGCTGGTTCCGCCCGAGGGGCCGGTGACGCTGCCGATCCAGGACACTCTGGCGGCTTACTACAACGGCATCAACGCCGGCGACTACTACACCGTCGTCGAGCAGTTCGCGCCCACGTATCCCGCCATTCCAGACCCCAGCGACCTGGCAGAGAGCCTGGCGACGAGCTTCGACTTCGGCGCCGTCATCCGCGACGTGACCGGTACGCCCTCCCGGGCTCAGGCATGGGTGACCTTCGTCAGTGTGCAGGCACCCCGATTCGGCCCGGACGGTGAAGGCTGCACGGAGTGGTCCCTGGACTACACCTTCGTCGAGTACGGCGGGCGGATGCTCATCGACGACGTCGAGGCTCATTCAGGGGACGGTCACACGCCCTGTTGACTGTCGGTGGCGTGCGGAAGACTGCGTACTGCAGCCGAAGACGGGTGCAGAACGGGGTCAGCCGGATGCAGTTCGATTGGTTCTCGGCATACGTCGACTCGCTCCTTCGTGAGCTGTGGGACGGCCATGCGTACAGGGACGACGACGGTGACTGGCCGTTCCGGCGGGGTACGGCCGCCTGCTGGGTCGCGGTCCGGCCGTATCCGCGCTGGCGGGTCGAGGTCTTCGCGCACGCAGCGTCCGGGGTCAAGCAGTCGGCGCGGCTGCTGCGCGAGCTCAACGAGGCAAACTCGCACCTTGTGGAGGGACGGGCCTACTGGCGAGGCGGTCTGGTCGTCGTCGAGACCAGCGTCGAGGCCGACCAGGTGAACGCGACGTCTCTGTCCCTGGCCTGCATGGCGGTCGCGAGCACCGCAGACGACCTGGGCGTTCTGCTCGCCGCGATGTACGACGGCAGTACGCCGTACCCGGCCGAGATCGGCGCCTGACCCGTGCCGGTGCTGTGGCCGGGGGAGCCGAAGCTCGTCAACGCGAGTGAGCGCCTGGTCTGGGAGCGGCTGCGCGCAGACCTGGGGCCTGACGACCTGCTGATCGCCAACGAGCGCGTCACCAACCACAGCAAGGACGTCGAGATCGACATCGCCGTCGTGATGCCCGGGGCGGGTGTCGTGGTGGTGGAGGTCAAGGGCAGCGGGGTACGCCACGACGGCACGTCCTGGCGTCAGCAGCTCTACGGCAAGGACGTCAGCATCGACCCGGTCGGACAGGCGCGGACGGCGATGTACGCGCTCCGCGACTACCTCGAGGGCGACAACCGCTGGGGGAGTCGCGGGCGGGTGCGTTGGGGTCATGCGGTCGTGTTCCCGTACCTGTCGGTGGCCGACGACTTCGCGTTGCCCGACTGCCCGCGATGGGCGGTGGTGGGCAGAAACGACTTGCCTGAGCTCGTCCAGCGGCTGCGCTCGATCGGGGTCGAGCAGGAGACGCACAACCGACGGGTGGCCACCGACGACGTCGCCACGATCGTCGAGATCCTGCGCGGTCGGAGTCGCCCGCAGCGTGACCTGATCGGTGACGCGGCGGAGCGCGAGGACGTCGCCGACCGGCTCACCCGGGAGCAGACCGTCATCCTCGACGCCATCCGGCTGCTGCCTCGCGTCGAGGTGCGAGGCGGCGCCGGTAGCGGCAAGACCTGGCTGGCGGTCGAGCAGGCGCGTCGTCTCTCCCGCGACGGGCAGCGGGTCGCTCTGCTGTGCTACTCCCGCGGCCTCGCAGCGTTCCTGGAGCGTCGGGTGGGTGCCTTCTCCCACCGCAGGGACGTCCCGGCGTACGTGGGCACGTTCCACGGGCTGGGTGCCGCGTGGGGTGCAGAGGCCGGAAGCGACGACGACACCGACTACTGGGAGCGCCGCCTGCCCGAGCAGATGGTGACGCTTGCCTCCGACCAGGAGGTGGGGCACCGGTTCGACGCAATCGTCGTGGACGAGGCTCAGGACTTCGCCGACCAGTGGTGGCCGGCCCTGTTCGCGGCGCTCAAAGACGCGGACTCCGGTGGCCTGTACGCGTTCTCCGACGAGGGGCAGCGGGTGTTCTCCAGGTACGGCGGCGTCCCAGACGTGCTGCTGCCGGTGGTGCTCGACCACAACCTCCGCAACACGGTGCAGATCGCCGAGTCCTTCAACACGCTCGCGACGATGCGCATGCGCCTGCTCGGCGGCGATGGTCCCGCGGTGCGCTTGGTCGAGTGTCTCACCGCTGACGCGTTGGCCTGCGCCGACGACGAGGCGGATGCCCTGCTCGACGCCGGCTGGCGGCCGCAGGATGTCGCGCTGCTGGCCACGGGCAGCCGGCACCCCGAGCAGGCTGCCCGTCAGGCCGCCGGGTCGGAGGCGTACTGGGAGTCGTTCTGGGACGACGAGCAGGTGTTCTACGGGCATGTGCTGAGCTTCAAGGGGCTGGAGCGGCGCGCGGTCGTGCTGGCGCTGAACGAGCGAACGGTGGGCGAGCGGTCGAGGGAGCGGCTTTATGTCGGCCTGTCCCGCGCCCGCGACCAGCTGGTGGTCTGCGGCGACCCTGCGTTCGTCGAGGAGGTCGGTGGCTCGGCTGTGCTGAGGCGGCTCAGGGGACACTGATCGCACCCGTGCCGAGCATGATCTGCGTGCCTGTGGGTGAGTCTCGTCACGAGTGACCTCAAGAATTCGGCTCTCCGCTGCTGGTGTGTCACGCTCGAGATACCCGACGTCATGAGCACCCGTGCGCGCCCACACGGGTGCCGTGCCGTACGTCATCTAGCCTCGAACACAGTGGGCATACCTGGAGATAGCGGATCAGATGACTGAGCAAGCCGACGAGCCGAGACGGCTGGATATCAACTGGATACAGGCGGCCGGTGGCGCGTTGGCCGCGGTGTCGTCCGCCGTGCTGCTGTCCACCGTGGGAGTGGCCGGCACGATCATCGGCGCCGCCATCGGAAGCGTGGTCGTCACCGTTGGCAACTCCGTGTACACGTACTACCTGGCTGCCAGCAAGGAGCGCGTCGCAGCCGCCGCCGTGGTCGCCAAGAAGGTGGCGCGAACGCGTGGCCGCACCCGACCGGGGGCGACCTCGACCGCCGAGATGAGGCTGCCCCCGGACCAGGGCGACCTGGCCGACGAGGAGGTCCGTGAGGCGGAGGAGGAGGCCACTGGGGGGACGAACTGGCGCGAGGTCTTCAGCAAACTGAACTGGAAACGCATCGCCGTGGCCGCCGCCGGGATATTCGTGCTGGCGATGGGCGCGATCCTCACCTTCGAGCTGGTCTCCGGACACTCCGTCTCCTCCTACACGGGCGGCTCGAGCAAGGACGGGCCGCGGACGTCGTTCGGCGGCAGTGCGGAACCGGAGAAGACCGAACCGACGAAGCCCGACTCCACCGAGCCGACGGAGCCGACTCCCACGGACGAGACGACGAGTACGCCCCCGGAGTCGGAGCCCACCGAGACCGAGCCGACGACCACCGCGCCGCCCGAGGAGGAGGAGGAGGAGCCGACCACGGAGCCCCCGACGACGGCTCCGCCGGCCGAGGAGCCTCAGGACGAAGCTCCGGCTGAGGCCGACGGGAGCGCCGAGTCAGGCGCCGAAGCAGACGCGGGGGTGGAGCCACGCGCGGGGGAGCCTGCGGAATGAGTGCCGGCACACCACGTGCGTGCCGGCTGGTGTCGGGTACGTACGTCGCACAGCGGCCAGTGATCCGGGGGCTGAACCTCCGCGAGGCCATGGATCATCCGCGCCACGGCGGCTGCTACCGCATCCGCTCGGGCAGCTCCTGCACGCTCCAGGCGTTTCCGTCGGGGTCGGTGAAGTACACGAATGATCCCCAGGCGAGGTGTTCGACGTCTCCGACCTCGACCCCCGCGGCCACCAGGTGGTCGTGAGCGGCCTGCGCGTCGTCGACGACGACCTGCAAGCCCCTCACCGACCCGGGCTCCGCGTCCGTCAGGCCAAGGCCGAAAGCGATCGAGCACGCGGATCCAGGCGGCGTCAGCTGGACGAAGCGCAGGTCGTCGGTCACCACCTGGTCGTGGTCGGCGTTGAAGCCCACCTGATCGACGTAGAAGGCCTTGGCGCGGTCGACGTCGGAGACGGGGATGATCACGAGCTCGAGCTTCCAGTCCATCGTGGCGTGCCTTTCCCTAGGAAGCGGGTCTGGGCCTGACGGTAGAGCGCGGCACGGACAGCGCCGGCCGGTGTGGCGCCGGCTGGCGCCCGGACAGGCAGCGGCTGCCAGTTGGGGGCAGGTCATGGCTCACCAGGAATAGGTACTGGCAGCCCCGAACTCCTGTCGGCGGGCGCCTGAATGACCGGCGCCATTCTCGTCCCCCGGGCACAGGGATTCTGCTGCCGAGCGAGAGAGCCATCACCATCGGCAAGAGTTCACGCTGCTACGTCCCATGCCGACTCGTTCGGCGCGCAAGACGTCGAGGGATCAGGGGACCTCGGTGAAGCGAGCATAGGCACGCTGCTTGACGGTGTCGAAGCTGGAGAAGAGTCCGCCGGCGTGGAGGTGTGTGCCGTCGTGCACCAGCGCCCATACTCCCATCTTGGGGCCAGCGCATTTCGGGTTCCAGTCGTTGACGGATCCATCGACGGGGTCGAGTGACGCGATGAAGGGGCGAGGGATCTTGCCCGTCACGATCTGTGAGAAGTGTCCGCCAATCCACATCTCATCGTCAGACACGGCGATCGCCTGGGTGTCGCCGCTGGTCTTGATCGACCAAACAGGATTGTTGGAGACTGTGGGTTCGTAGGCGAACAAGGTGTTGTTCTGGGTGCCAACGAAGAGGCGTTCACCATCTGGGCTCAGCCCAATGGTGACGGCGTTACCACCGCTGCCGGTGGGTGCGAAGTCGGTTGCTGCGCCGGTGCTCGCGTGCACTGCACCTGCCCGGTATCGCGACTGGCCACCGAGCGTCGAGAAGGCGCCGCCGGCGTAGACCGTTGCACCGTCGGGAGACACGACGACTTCGGTCACCTTGTTGTCCGGCGCCGGCTCGAAGCCTGGGACCAAGTCGCCAGTCACGGTGTCAATAGCAACCAGTCGCTTACTGCCCGTGCCATCGATCCGGGCGAAACGTCCGCCCACGTACAAGCGGTTGCCCTGCACCGCGAGAGAGTTGACGTCCGGGTTCAGCCCCCCAGTGTCTGCCTGCCAGCTGGCGAGTGCCACGCCGGTGACAGCGTCCACGGCAGCAAGGTTGGCCCTCGGCGCCCCTCCGGCCTCAGAGAAATTGCCTCCCAGGAAGATGACACTGCCGTCTTCCGAGGCAGCGACCGCCCGTACCTGTCCATCAGTACCGGGGTTGAACTGCCTGTCCACCTTGCCGTCCGCCCTGATGGCAGCGACGTTGCTGCGGGCCTGACCGCCAACGCCGGTGAACAACCCCCCGACCACAGCTCGGCCATCAGTCAGCGCCATACCGTAGACCTCCCCCGCCACTGCTGCGGTGTCGTCCGGTGTGACACTGACCGAGGCAACGGCAGCGCCCGGCGCCAGCATGGCCACCGCTAGGGCGCCCGTAACGGCCGTAAGGCCCTTCGTCACGAGTCCTGCCGAAACCATTCGGCGATCTGTTCTTCCCACAGTATTTTTTCCAACCTATTCATCGGAACTCACGGCCCCCGGGGGGAAAGGGTGGCACACCTGCACCCTCACTGACCGGCATATGGCGGTTTCCCTTCGGGATGGCAACCCAGATCATTCGACGATCACCGTCCGCCGAGCGGTCGTGGCCGTCGCGGGGCACAACGCAAGACCAGACAGGCCTGGTCTCCGCCGGCCGAGCTGACCGCCCGCGCGGCGGGCCGAGGCCGGGCAGGTAGTAGTAGTAGTAGTAGTAAGCGAGCCGCTGCGGGGTACCACGTGACGTGCAGTCCTTTCTCCCCTACCCGGACGATGCGCGCAGTGCGGCGGTGCTCGACAGCCGGCGGTTGGGGAAGCAGCGGGTGGAGTGCCTGCAGATCCTGTCCGTGCTGACCGGGCTACGGGCTCCGTGGCCGCCCGGTGCGACCAGTGGGCCGGTGGAGAGGTACGTGCCGAAGGGGTGGGTCAACCATCCGGCGGTACGGATGTGGCGGGGTCACGCCGACGCGCTCGTCGGCTACACGCTGGAGGTCTGCGCGGAGTGGGAGCGCCGGGGGCACCGCGACACCGTCGCGCCGAAGGTCCGCGCGATCGCCACGGCCGCCGGCCTGGCCGATCCGCAAGGGGTTGTTCCGCACACTGTCGCCCGCCCGGAGTGGTGGGGATCGGACGCGCTGCACCAGTCGCACCGGTCGAACCTGCTGCGGAAGGACGAGGAGTACTACCGGCAGTACTTTCCCGAGACGCCGCCCGACCTGCCGTACCACTGGCCGGTCTGACCAGAGGGCAGCGAGCAACGAGGGCTGGTCGAACACGGTCAGCAGCCGATACCCCACGTTCAAGGATTGCGCAGCCAGGCAGATGGCCTCCGTCGTCTGGTGCGCACCAAGACGGTCGACGGGTCAGCACGATTGGAATCGCCATTTGTCGTCGGCCGGAAGAAGGAACGAATTAGACTCCGCGCCTTGGATCTCGACCGATCCTGAACGGGAGCAGAGATGACGCGAAGAATCCGAGCAGCGCTGACCGCAGGAGCGCTGATGGCGCTGCTGCTGGGTGGTCTCAGCCTGGCCGCAACTGCTCCTGCCGCAGGCGGCGTGGACGGTACGAGCCACCAGCCGTCGGCCGAGCGCCGCACACCGGTGCTCGGCCAGAAGAACCTGTTCCCGTACGACAGGGGGTTCGGCGAGAGGCACCCACGGGTCATCTTCAATGGCGGCGTGCCGTCCGGGATGGCGAAGAGTCTCGACTGGAGGCACTGGGGCCGCAAGGTCACGGTGGCCAGGGGCAAGACCCCGATCTACCACCCGGACGGGGGCTATTACGCCGAGCTCGGCCGCATCAAGCTGCGAGCAAAGGACATCGGACGCTGCACGCGGGGCGGACCGCCCGCCTATCAGCGACTGGCGGCCAGGGTGTCTCAGCGTCCGCACGGGCCGCTCGGCCCTTGGTTCCGGTGGGCGGGGCTCAGGACCATCTGTCGTTCGTAGTCGCGGGAGCCTGCACAAGTCGCGGATCGTCGATGGGGGCGGTGCTCGATGGGGTGCGGTGCTCGTAGTCGCGGGAGCCTGCACAAGTCGCGGATCGTCGATGGGGTGCGCGGGGTGGGGTGCGGTGCTCGCCCGGCCCGGCTCGGCTGCCTAAGGTGAGCCGGTGTGGTCCTTGCCCGCCCGAGTCACGCTGGGTGGCCTGTGTCTCGTGCTGACGGCGTGCACGGCGGGCGAGTCCGCCGAGCAGTCGGCGGCGGACGGCGCCGGCACCGGCCCCTCTCGTTCTGAGCCCTCACGGGACGGGCCCCGTGACCGCGACAAGCCGCCCACCGCGACATCGACCCCGCCACCGACGACCACGGCGCCCGACCGCCCGCGGAACCAGGCCGGCGCCGCGCTCACCTGTGCGCGGCAGCAGCTGTCCGGCATGGACCGGCAGGCCCGCGCCGGGCAGCTGGTGATGATCGGGGTGCCGGCGGACAGCGCGGATGTGCCCGAGGTGGCCGTCGAGGCGATAGCGACCAGAGGCATCGGCGGCGTCATTCTCACCGGCCGAACCGGGGTGTCGCTGACGGAGGTCCGGAAGCTGACCCGGAAGCTGCAGGGGTTGGCGGCGTCGACTGAGTCCGCAGTCCGGCTCGAGGTCAGCGTCGACCAGGAGGGCGGGCAGGTGCAGGCGTTGTCGGGTCCCGGCTTCAGCCCCATCCCGACCGCGCTCGACCAGGGGCAGCTGGCGCCGGCCGAGCTGCGCCGGGCCGCCCGCGGCTGGGGCCGCGAGCTGGCCCGGGCGGGCGTGACGCTCGACCTGGCACCGGTCGTCGACGTGGTGCCTCCCGGCACGGTGAACGAGCCCATCGGTGCCTACGACCGCCAGTTCGGGAGCACTCCCAAGGTGGTGGCGGCCGCGGGGGCGGCGTTCGTCCGCGGCATGCAAGCCGCGGATGTCGCGACCAGCATCAAGCACTTCCCGGGTCTCGGCAGGGCGAGCGGCAACACCGACACGTCGGCCGGCGTTGTCGACACCGTGACCACCGAGTCCGACCCGTTTCTGCGGCCGTTCGTGGCGGGCATGCGCGCCGGCTCGGCGTACGTGATGCTGAGCACCGCGACGTACACCCGGATCGACCCCGACGCGATCGCCGCGTTCTCGCCCGCGATCGTCGACACGATGCTGCGCGACCGGCTCGGCTACCGGGGCGTGGCGATCAGCGACGACCTCGGCATGGCCCAGAGCGTGGCCAATGTGCCGGTCGGCCGGCGGGCGGTGCGGTTCGTCGCCGCCGGGGGAGACATGGTGCTCACCGTGGTTCCCGAGCAGGCCGCTGCGATGGTCCGCGCGTTGCAGCGGCGCGCCGAGGCGTCGGCGGGGTTCGCGCGAAGGATGGACGCCGCCGCGCTCCGCGTCCTCACGCGCAAGGCCAGGGCGGGGCTCGCCGAGTGCCGATGACGGTGACATACCCGGCGTACCGGCACGAGACAGTGGCCGTACGGACGATCTCCCGGGTCCGAACCGCTGAGTCGACGGCAGTTGTGCCGGATTCGTACCGGGCGTGGCCCACGCTGTAGGGGGTCGGCGTCTGTGCCGGTCCCTACCCGAGGACGGCAATGAAGACGAGGTACCTGGTCGCAGGCGTGGTGGCAGGTGTGGTCGCAGCAGTCGCGCTGTCGGGCTGTGGCGGCGCCACCGACTCCGACGAGTACCGCGAGCTGGCCACCGAGTCGGCGACCACCCAGCACACCCTCGAGCAGGTGCAGGCCGAGCTGGCGAAGGCGACGACCGAGCGCAACCGCCTCGACGAGCGTGCCGACAAGCTGCAGGCGGTGGTCGACGACTACCGCTCCGACAAGCTCGTGCGCACCGAGACCAACCAGGCCACCCGCAAGGCGCTGGCCACCCGGACCAAGGACCTCGACGCCCGCGAGACCGGCCTCGACAAGCGGGAGCGTGCTCTCGACACCCGCGCCGACGACATCGCCGCCGCGCGCGCGCAGATGCAGGAGCGGGCGGCGATGGAGGACTTCGGGGCCAACGGCACCTTCATCGTGGACACCGACATGCTGCCCGGCGACTACTTCGCCCCCGGCGGGCCGGACTGCCGCTGGGCATACCTGAGCGGTGCCGGCGGGGGCGCCGACGTGATCCTGTCAGGGCGCGGGCTCACACCGCAGTACCTGACGATGAGCGCCGGCGACGTGTTCCAGACCAAGGGCTGCGGTCCCTGGACCCAGTAGGTCGCACCGTCCCGTCCGCGCCTGTGAGTGGCACGACAGACTGAGGTGTGGCCGGTTGGGTCCTCCACGTCGATCTCGACCAGTTCCTCGCGGCGGTCGAGGTGCTGCGCCGACCCGAGCTGCGCGGACTGCCGGTCGTGGTGGGCGGCGACGGCGACCCGACCAAGCGCGGGGTGGTGAGCACCGCGTCCTACGAGGCTCGCGCCCACGGCGTGCACTCCGGCCTCCCGCTGCGGCTGGCCGCCCGCCGGTGCCCGGACGCGGTGTTCCTGCCGGTGGACAAGCCGGCGTACGACGCCGTGTCCGCCGCGGTCATGGCCGTGTTGCGCGAGCTGGACGCGGTCGTCGAGGTGCTGGGGTGGGACGAGGCGTTCCTTGCCGTCGAGACCGACGACCCGGAGGCGTACGCCCGTGACGTCCAGCGCCGGGTGAGGGCGGCGACGGCGCTGGACTGCTCGATCGGCATCGGGGACAACCGGCTGCAGGCCAAGCTGGCCACCGACATGGGCAAGCCGGCGGGCGTCTTCCGCCTCACGACCGCGTCCTGGTTCGACGTTCTGGGCGACCGCCCCACCGACGCGCTGTGGGGCATCGGCCGCAAGACCGCCAAGAAGCTGGCCGCGCTCGGGATCGACACCGTCCGGCAGCTGGCGGCAGCCGACCGCGAGGCGATGGCCGCAGCTTTCGGTCCCGCCACGGGACCGTGGCTGGTGCGCCTCGCGAACGGCCGCGACCGCTCGCCGGTCGTCGGGACCCCGTACGTCGCCCGCTCGCGCAGCCGGGAGACCACCTTCCAGACCGATCTCGTCGACTGGGACGACGTCCGCCGCGAGGTCGCCGTGCTGGCGCGGCGGGTCGTCGACGACGTCGTGGCCGAGCAGCGTCCGGTCGTACGCGTGGTGGTCAAGGTGCGGCACGCGCCGTTCTTCACCAGTACGCACGGACAACCGCTCGGGCAGGCGACCAGCGATGCCGCCGTCATCGAGGCCGCCGCGCTCGCAGCCCTGGACCGGTTCGAGGACAGGCGGCCGGTGCGGCTGCTGGGCGTCCGGGCGGAGTTCAGCCGGTCAGCGGCACCGGAGCCGGAGCAGAAGCCGGAGCCGGAGCAGAAGCCGGAGCTGGAGCAGAAGCCGGAGCTGGAGCAGAGAGTTCCTGCCCGCGAGCCGACCGTCGGGGAGCCGACGTGACCCCGCGGAACGCGCGGGCCCCCGTCTGGGTCGGAGTCGACGTGGGGACGAGCGCGTTGAAGATCCTCGCGCTGCACTCCGACGGCGCGGTCGCGGGGAGCGTCGAGAAGCCACTGCCGGTGCACCGGCCGCTCGACGACAGGGCCGAGGCCGATCCGCAGGACTGGCTGGACGAGGTGCGCACCGGGCTCGACGCCGTGCTGGCGGAGCGCGGGAAAGGCGCTCCTGCAGGCATCGGCGTCACCGGGCAGATGCACGGCACGGTGCTGGTGGACGGGATGGGCGCGCCCGTCGGCCCGGCCGTGCTGTGGCCGGACGGGCGGGCCGCCGACCAGGAGCCGCGCTGGGCGGCGCTCCCTCCCCCGGTGCAGGCGCGACTCGGCAGCCCGTTCTCACCGGGGATGACGGGGCCCGTGCTCGGCTGGCTGGGCCAGCACGAGGCGGACACCCTGGTCGCTGCCGAGCGCGTCTGGCTGCCCAAGGACTGGGTGCGGCGCGGGCTCACCGGTGAGTCCGTCCCCGACACCGTGACCGACCCGAGCGACGCCTCGGCGACCCTGCTGTGGGACGTACCGGCGGGTGCCTGGTCGCCGGACGCACTGGCGCTCACGGGAGCCGCGCGCACGCTCACTCCGGCCGTGGTGCCGTCGGACACGGTGGTGGGGCGGTGGGCGGGGCCGGCAGACGGGGAAGCGCCCGTGGTCGCCGGAGCCGGTGACACTCCCGCCTCGCTGTACGCGCTGGAGCACAGCATCGGCGGCTGGCGGCCCGGCGACGTGGTGATCAACCTCGGCACCGGTGCCCAGGTCATCGCCCCTGCCTCGCCCCCGCCTGACCCCGCCGGCGGACTGCCGCAGCACCATGTGTGGGCTGATGCGGGCGGTGGCCACTACGCGATGGTCGCGGTGCAGAACGCCGGCCTCGCCCTGGACTGGGCCCGCGCCGAGCTGGGCCTGTCCTGGCCGGAGCTGGTCGCCGCCGCGCAGAGGGCATCCACCGCCGGGGACGGGATCGTCTTCGCGCCCTTCGTGGCCGGCGAACGCGGTCGGCTCGCGCCACGCGAGTGGCTGCGCGGCCCGCGCTGGCTGGGACGGTCCGGACGCGCCCGGGTCGAGGAGCGCGCCCGGGCCGCGATCGACGCGCAGGTGTTCCTGGTACGGCGTGCCTACGAGCTGCTGGGCGCCGACGCACGGCGGGTGCTTCTGGTCGGGGGCGGAGGTCGCGACCCGGTGGTGCGGCAGCTGATGGCCGACTGCGTCGGCGCGTCGGTGCACTGGGTCCAGCTCGGCAGTGCCGCCGCCACCGGCGCCGCCCTGCTGGCTGCGCACGGAACCGGTGCCGAGCTGACGCCGTCGGCGACTCCGGTGGAGACGGCACCGAGTCCGTCCCCGGCGGTCGACGAGGCGTACCTGGCCTGGTGCGCGGCCGTCTACGGCGACTGAGCCCGTGCCCCTGCCAACGTCATCGGACGCGCCGGCGATACGCCTCGCGAGGTATGACGTCAGGGGGAGTAGGGACCCGCCTCACCCGGCGACGGTCGCCACCGGCGCGGACCAGTGCATGACGCGGTTGCGCCCGCCGCTCTTGGCGTCGTAGAGAGCCGCGTCGGCGCACGACACCAGCTCCGTCTGGTGGGCCATGTCGTCGCTGGCGCTGGCCACGCCGAGCGAGGCGGTGACCGTGGCTGCGGTCCCGTCGACGGTGAGGCTGGCGACCGCGGCGCGCAGTCGCTCCGCGACGATGGCGGCGTCGTCGGGACCCGTCTCGCGAAGGATCAGCGCGATCTCCTCGCCGCCGTAGCGGTAGGCCGTGTCACTGCTGCGGAGCACCCCGTTGACTGCTGTGGCCGCCGCCCGCAGCACGGTGTCTCCGACAAGGTGGCCGTACTCGTCGTTCAGCATCTTGAAGTGGTCGAGATCGAGCATGACGAAGCTCATCGGGCGCCCGTACCGACGGCTGCGGTCCCACTCCGTCTCCATGTCGCTCTCGAGCCGGCGCCGGTTGGACAGCTGCGTGAGGGGGTCGATGTCCGCCAGCTCGCGGATCGATCCGTGCAGGCGGGCGGACTCCAGCGCCGCCGCTGCCGTGGCCATCAGCGCCTCGAGCACCTGCTCGGCGTCGGCATCGACGTCGTCCACGTTCGCCTCGAGCACGCCGATCACGCGCCCGGCGAGAACCATCGGGTACGCACGGGTCGGGCCGCTCACCGCTGAGCGCGCATCGGCGGCGACGTCTCCCACCAGCGTCGAGGCCACCAGCGTCGACGGTGGCACGGCGCCGCGCGGGTCGTCACTGCGCCGCGTCGCGCGGAAGATCCCGGTGTCGTCACGGACCCACAGTGTCGCGGGCGCTCCCAGCAGGTCGGCCGCTGCGGCCGTCACCGACTCGGAGACGTACCGCGTGCTGAGGCTGGCGGAGATCTCGCGTCCGACCCGGACCACGGTCTCGAAGCGGGTGGCCAGCCGCAACAGCCGGGCCTCGCGAGCCACGGCCTCGTCACCGGCCGCCTGCAGCTCGGTGGCGAGATCGCCGAGGGCAGCGCCGATGGAGTCGAGCTCGACCACACCGCTCGCCGACGTCCGGGCGGACAGGTCACCCGAGCGCAGCGACCCGATGGTCGTCGACAGACGGTCCAGCGGGGCTGTGACCGTACGGCGGAGGCGTCGTCCGCGCTGCAAGGCGAGCGACGCGGCGACGAGCAGCAGACCGAGGGTCGCCACCATGACCAGGATGAGGGCGTTGCGCTGGTCCGTGATCGCGTCGTCGCGCTGGGCGGAGAAGTACTCGGTGGTCGGCTCCTGTGCGCTCCGGTAGTCGTCGAACAGCTCCTTGCCCTCGAGCAGGAAGGCGCTCAACCTGCCGCTGCTGCGGTCGGCGGGGCTGGCTTTCATGGCGCGGGCCTGCGTGGCCCACTCCTCCCATTCCTGGTGGGTCAGCAGCATGGTGACGATGTTCTCGTTGACGTCCGGCCGCACCAGCGACTCGAGCAAGGCACCGCTTGCCGCGTCCCATTCGCGCGCCCCCTCCCGGTACGGCTGCAGGAACTGCGGGTCGCGCGTGGCGAGCCAGCCGCGGAGACTGGTCTCCTGGTCGAGCATGGCGGCATTCGACAGTCGTGACTGCTGGGTCATCTCGGTGAGTTCGACCACCCGCACCTGGCTGACGAGGATGAGGTACGCCGAGGACGCCACGCTCAGCACGAGCAGGATGCACAGCGTCCAGACGGTCGCGCGCTCGCTGCGCTGCAGCTCCCACACCAGGCCGGGATCTGCGGGCCGCCGGCGTCGTCGCCCCCATGCGGGCCACCACCGTGGCAGCCGGAGGTCACGGCCGTCCCTGCTGCGCATGCCGTCCCCCGAGCTGCTGCACCTGCGGCCGCACCTGGCGCACGACACTCGACGTTAAACCGCCCCGCCCGCTGACTCCCCCACGGTGGCGTGCTGAATGACCGAACGGTCCAGAGACTCGAACCGGTATGTCCGGTACGTCTGGTGCTGAGCTGACGGGCAGGTGGTCGTCGACGCCCTCAGCGGTAGCGCCGGGCCACGCTGGTCGCCGCGGACTCGCCAGGCTCCCACGCGGCGATCCACGGACCCGTGCCCTCGGAGGGGTCGAGGACGCCGTGCTCGAGGAACGTGTACGCGCCCTCCAGGGTCTGCCGGGCCACCGTGCGGTCGAGGTCGTCGGTGTTGTGCCAGAGCCGGTGGAAAAGCTCGGCCACTCGCAGCCGGGACTGCTCGCAGAAGGCGTCGGCCAGGTCGTAGGCCGCCTTTCCGTGCTCCGGCTGCCCGGTGAACTCGGCGTCGACCCGCAGCATCTCGGCCCGCGAGCAGGTCGCCGCCATGGCGAACAGCTCGGCGCCGATGTCGACGATGCGCGCCAGGAAGCCCTGTCGGTGCTCGAGGCCGGCCTGCCACCGGCTCATCCCATAGAAGGTCTGGCGCGCCAGCCTGCGGGACGAGCGCTCCACGAAGCGCAGGTGCCTGGCCAGCCGCCCGAACTCGCGGTACGAGGTCGGGACCGCGCCCTTGCCGGTGACCAGCTGTGGCAGCCACCGGGCGTAGAAGCCGCTGGCACCCACCGCTGCCCTGGCCTTGCTGGACATGGCGGCGTCGGCCTCGGCGAGCGCGCCGGCGGCAGTCAGGTGCGCGTCGACCGCCTCGCGGGCGATCAGCAGGTGCATGATCTCCGTCGACCCTTCGAAGATCCGGTTGATGCGGAGGTCGCGCAGGACCTGCTCGGCCGCCACGGCCCGTTCGCCGCGTGCCTGCAGTGAGTCTGCGGTCTCGTAGCCCCGGCCGCCGCGGATCTGCACGAGCTCATCGGCGACGACCCAGGCCATCTCGCTCGACCACAGCTTGGCCAGCGCCGCCTCGATCCGGATGTCCTTGGTGCCGGCGTCAGCCAGCTGTGCCGACATCTCGAGCACCGCCTCGAGGCCGAAGGTGGTGGCGGCGATGAACGACACCTTGCCGGCGACCGCGCCGTGGGCGCCCACGGGACGGCCCCACTGCACCCGCTGCGCCGACCACTCGCGGGCGATCTTGAGGCACCACTTGCTGCCGGCCGCGCACATGGCGGGGATGGACAGACGGCCGGTGTTCAGCGTGCTGAGGGCGATCTTGAGCCCCTGTCCCTCCTTGCCCAGCCGGTTGCCGACCGGCACCCGCACCTGGTGGAAGCGGGTGACGCCGTTCTCCAGCCCCCGGAGTCCCATGAACGCGTTGCGGTTCTCGACGGTGACGCCGGGGGAGTCCGACTCCACGACGAACGCGGTGATGCCGCCCCTGCCCCCCGCGTGCGCGGGGACCCGGGCCATCACGACCACGAGCTCGGCGATCACTCCGTTGGTGGTCCACAGCTTGACCCCGTCGAGCAGGTACGCCGACCCGTCGTCGGTGAGCGTGGCCGTGGCGCCCATCCGGGCGGGGTCGGAGCCGACGTCGGGCTCGGTGAGCAGGAACGCGGTGATGGCGCCCTTCGCGCACCGGGGCAGCCACCGCTGCTTCTGCTCCTCGGTACCGAACATCCGAACCGGCTCGGGGACGCCGATCGACTGGTGCGCCGACACCAGCGCACCCAGGCTCGGGTGCACTGACCCCACCAGCATGAGGGCCCTGCCGTAGTCCGACATCGACAGACCCAACCCGCCGTACTCGCGAGGGACCTTCATGCCGAAGACCCCGAGCTCGGCCAGTCCCGCGAGGTAGGCGTCGGGGATCCGCGCCTCGCGCTCGACCAGGCCGGCGTCGAGACTCTCGCAGTACGCCCGCAGCCGGGTGAGGAACGCCTCGCCGCGGGCCTGGACGTCGGGGTCCGCTCGGGGGTGCGGGTGGATCAGCGACAGGTCGAAGCGGCCCAGGTAGAGCTCCTTGGCGAAGCTCGGCCTGCTCCAGTCCGACGGACGGGCGGCCTCGGCGACCTCCCGGGCCTCGCGCTCGCTCACGTGGCGGGTGCCGGCTGGTCCGTCGACGGCGGCGCCGGGGTCCCGCGGCCCGGCGGGACCGGTGGCGCTCTCGGCGGTCACGTCAGTGCTCATCCGGGTCCCTTTCGGCGGCTTGCCGACATGTTACCCGCGAGTACGGTCGATCGGGAGCGAAGGTGCGCGGGAGGCCCGGACAGCCACCACAGCCGGGCCTCCCACGCACCGGTCGGCGGGCCACACCGGGCGGGGTCGGGGAGAGTCACAAGAAGTCGGGAGAACCAGGAGAGGGTCGGGAGGAGAACGAGCGAGGGCGCACCGCACGGTTGGTGTGCGGTGCGCCCACGGGTGGAGCTCGATCTCAGGTGGTGCGGGGGGTGCTGCCGTTGGTCACTTGGTGTTGATGGTGATCGTGGCAACGCCCACGAGCAGGCCGGGCTTGACCGCCTTGGTGCCGAACGTGTCGTTCAGCAGCGGGGCCGCGTCCTCGGAGATGAGCACCTCGGTGCCGGTCAGCACGGCGGTGCCGCCAGGACCGCTCTGCAGCGGCTCGAGGGTGCGGCCGTCGAGCTGGAAGAGGAACGCGTCCTCGACCGCGGTCTCGCCGTTGACGGCCACGTCACCGAACAGCTGCGACGTGCCGGGGTCGATGGTGAAGTTCGTCAGGTCGACCGTGGTCTTGCCGGCGGTCAGGGAGAAACCGCTGCCCTGGTGGTCGATTTCGCCCTGCACGTAGGGGTCGATGCTGCCGGGCTCGTAGTAGGTGACGTCGCCACCGGTGATCGGGAAGACGAGCGCACCATCGGTCAGCGCGGCATCGCCGACGACCCCCGGGGTCAGCTTGAGGCTGGTGAGAGCGTCCACGAAGCCGGCGTCGAGCTGGACCGCGGTGGTCTTGCCGGTCAGGTCGTCGACCTGGGCGACCGGCTCAGGAGCGGCATCCTCGGCCGGGTCGGCCGCCGCGTCGTCGGAACCACAGGCGGCCAGCGGGAGAGCCAGCAGCGCCGTCGCGGCGAGGCCGGCGATGGTCTTGGAGCTCGTCGTGGTCTTGGTCATGAAACGCATCGAAATCGTGTCCTTCTGTAGGTGACTGTCATGGCGTATTCGCTTCCACCTGCCCCGAACGATTGGTCAAACCGCCTGGATAAACCGAAAGAATGATTTCTGTATGCACCACCAATCCAGAAACCCTCCCGCTCCGAATACCTCTATCTCCACATAGCGTCTCTTCTCGGGCCGTGACGACCACGCCGGCGGCCGCACTGCGGCCCGATGGTTGACTGAGCCGGGTGCGGGCTGACGTCACGGAGTGGTTCCTGACTGCCGAGGAGCGTGCCAACGACGCCACCGCGCTGCCTGCCTGGATTGAGGGCAACCTCTGCACGCCGCTGATCCACGGTGCCGAGTACTTCCGCCGGCTGCTGCAGTGCGTGGAAGAAGCCGGCGACGGGGACCAGGTCTTCTTCACCGACTGGCGGGGCGACCCCGACGAGCGGCTCACCGACGCCGGCCCGACCGTGGCGGAGATGCTCAGCGCCGCGAGCGGCCGCGGAGTGTGCGTGCGCGGCCTGGTGTGGCGCTCGCACATCGACGCGATGCAGTTCAGCGCCCACGAGAACCGTGCACTCGACCGGGAGGTCGAGGCCTCGGGCGGACAGATCGTGCTCGACCAGCGCGTCCGCCGCTCGGGCAGCCACCACCAGAAGCTCGTCGTGGTGCGCTGCCCGGGCAGGCCGGAGCACGACGTCGCCTTCGTGGGCGGCATCGACCTGTGCCACAGCAGGCGCGACGACGCCGAGCACAGGGGGGACCCGCAGGTCGTGCGGATGGCACCGGCCTACGGACCGACGCCGCCGTGGCACGACGCGCAGCTCGAGATCCGCGGCCCGGCGGTCGCCGCGATGGAGACGGTCTTCCGCGAGCGGTGGAACGACCCTGTCAACGCCGACGTCAACAACCCGGTCGCGCGGATCCTCGACCGGCTTCGGCACGCGCGGCTGACTCCCACCGCGCTGCCCCCGCAGGCGCCTCCACCGCCGCCAGCCGGCCACCACCACGTCCAGGCGCTGCGGACGTACCCGAGCCTGCGACCGCGCTACCGCTTCGCCCCGGAGGGGGAGCGGTCCGTCGCGCGCGGCTACTCCAAGGCGGTGGGCCGCGCGACCCGGCTGGTGTACATCGAGGACCAGTACCTGTGGTCGACCGATGTGGGGCGGCGCTTCGCCGACGCCCTGCGTCAGCACCCGACGCTGCACCTGGTCGTGGTGGTGCCCCGCCACCCCGACCAGCAGAGTCGTCTCGCGAGCGTGCCGAACCGGCTCGGCCAGGCCGACGCCCTACGCCGCTGTCAGGAGGCAGGAGCCGGCCGGGTGCACCTGTTCGACCTCGAGAACGCCGACGGGACACCGATCTACGTCCACGCCAAGGTCTGCGTCGTCGACGACGCCTGGGCCACCATCGGAAGCGACAACCTCAACCGCCGCTCGTGGACACACGACAGCGAGCTCACCGCTGCGGTGCTCGACCCCGAGACCGACGACCGGGAGCCGGCCGACCCGCGCCACGACGGCACCCGGGCGCGGACGTTCGCCCGGGACCTCCGGCTGAGACTGGTCCGCGAGCATCTGGACCGCGAGGCGGGTACCGACGACGACCTCGTCGACCCGGAGGCATGCGTGGCGGCCATGACCGCTGCCGCGGATGCGCTCGACGCCTGGCATGCCGGCGGACGCAAGGGCGAGCGCCCGCCGGGCCGGCTGCGTCGACACGAGCCGGCCCCTGTGCGTGGCCTTGCCCGGATGTGGGCGGTGCCGTTCTACCGCTGGGTGCACGACCCGGACGGCCGTCCCGTGCGGCTGCGCTGGTCGGGCGCCTACTAGGCGCGGTGCCAAGCGCAGGCGGGTGGGGTGACGTCGAGAGGTCGGGGACAATGGGCGTCGCCCGCACGAGAGGAACGACCATGCCCAAGACGAAGAAGGACGGCACCGCCAGACAGGACGAGCTTCCCAGCACGTTGCAGCGCTCGGGCGCGAAGGCACAGCGCACGTTCGCCAAAGCGCACGACTCGGCGGCCGACACGTACGGCGAGGGCGAGCGCGCCAACCGCACCGCGTACTCCGCGCTCAAGCACACCCACGAGAAGGTGGGCGACCACTGGGAGCGCAAGGACGGCAAGGGCCCGTCCGACGCGAAGGCAGCCGGCGGGCGCGATACCGACGCCGGCACGGCCGAGGGCGTGGACGCCAACGCGTCCAAGACGCACCTGCAGGAGGTGGCCCGACGGCTCGGCGTTCCCGGCCGTTCGCGGATGAGCAAGTCCGAGCTGGTGGAGGCCATCCAGAAGGAGAACCGGCGCCAGACGCGTCAGGCACGGAGCTGACCGGCCGGTCGGACCGCGCTCCGGCACGGCTCAGGTGCGCCGCAGCCCGGGGTGCTGGGTCACGGGGGTCGGCTCCTTCTCGAGATGAGACACGTCGTTGAAGCCGGTCAGCTCCCAGGGCGCGACGTCGGACGCGCGCGAGAGCCGGGTGATCGACACGTTGCGCACCGGCTCGGACTCCGTCTCGAGGATCTGGGCCTCGGTCATCTGCTCGCACACATAGCGGATCAGCATCACCACCGCGTCGTGGCACACCACCAGCACCCGCCGGCCGTCCTCGGCGCGGTCGAGGTCGGCGAGCACCGAGCGCAGCCGGAGGGCCACATCCGCCCACGACTCCCCGCCGGAGGGACGGTGGTAGAACTTCCCGAGCCGCTTTCGCAGCTCGGCCTCCTCCGGGTGCCTCGCCTGCACGCCGGTGAACGTGAGCCGGTCCAGGACTCCCAGCTCGCGGTCGCGGAGCCGTTCGTCGACCCGGACCGGCAGCTCCAGGTCGGCCGCTTCCAGCGCGATACGCGCCGTCTGCAGCGCCCGGACGTACGGCGAGCACCACACCACGTCGGGGCGCTCGTCGTCGGCCGAGGCGGCCAGCGCCAGGCCGAGCGCGCGGGCCTGGTCGCGGCCGCCGCCGGAGAGCTCGACGTCGGCGTCGCGCTCGTCGATCTCGATGGCCTCCAGGTCCTTGTCGTGGGCATCCGCGGCCGCGACGTTGCCCTGGCTCTCCCCGTGCCGGACCAGGATCAGCTCGCGCGCGCCCACGCCGCTGACCCTAGAGCAGCCGAGGGAGCATCCAGCCAGGGAGAACGGGTGAGGGCGCCTGCCCCGAGCGCACACCGGCGTGGACTGGCACCCGCGACGGCACTGAGCCAGGATCGCCGCCATGATCCTCATCGCCGCGAAGTTCCCGGTCCTGCCCGAGCACGCGGACGCGTGGCCCGATCTGTCCGCGGAGTTCACCCAGGCCACTCGCAGCGAGCCCGGCTGCCTGTGGTTCGAGTGGTCACGCAGCATCGACGACCCGGCGACGTACGTGCTGGTGGAGGCCTTCCGCGACGAGGCAGCAGGGGCCGAGCACGTGCAGTCGCAGCACGTCACGCTGGCCCAGCAGCGGCTCCCCGCGTACCTCGCCGCGACGCCGACCGTCGTGAACGCGACGGTTCCGCAGGACGACTGGTCGCCGCTGGCCGAGATGGCGGTGCCGAAGCAGGGCTGACGACCAGCGGGCGCAGAGCCCATGTCCGTCCGGGACCCAGCCGGCTCAGCGCAGAGCGGCGGAGAGCAGCACCCATGCGCCGAGGCACAGTGCGCCGCCGGTACCGACCAGGAACACCCCGACCCACAGCGGCGCCGGCAACCCCGTGAGCCGAGCCAGCTGGTCGGCGTCGGAGTCGGACACGCCGTGGCGCCAGCGCTGCGCGGCCAGCTCGAGCACCGGCCGCGGTGCCGCCAGCAGGAGGAACCACGCCACCAGGTAGGCGAACGCGGACTGCGAGCCGGGCGGCAACCACCACGACACGGCGAAGACGGCAACGGCGCTGACCAGCACCGACCACAGGCCGAACCAGTTGCGGATCTGCACGAGCAGCAGGGTCAGCAACAGCAGGAGCACCCACAGCAGTCCGACAGCGCGGCCCACCCCGAGCAGCCACACGGCCAGCAGCCCCAAGCCGGCGGGTCCCAGATAACCCGCAGCGGCGGTCAGCACCATCCCCGCCCCCCGGGGCCGGCCGCGCGACACCGTCACCCCGGAGGTGTCCGAGTGCAGCCGGATGCCGGTCAGCTGCCGTCCCGTCGCCCAGGCGGCCAGCCCGTGGGCGCCCTCGTGCACGATGGTCACCACGTGTCGGGACACCGGCCATGCCCCCGGTGCGAGGACGAGCATCGCGGCCGCCAGGGCGGTCAGCGCGACCACGCCCGGGGACGGCGCCGGCTGCACGGCCATGGCCCGGTCCCAGACGTCGCGCACGACCGCGGTCACCGGCTCCATCCCGGCCAGCATCGCTCATCGCCCGGCACGGTTCGAGGGCAGTGTCGGGGACTCCGGTTAGGGTCGCGACAACGCCGAGGACCGGGGGCCGGGTGCCGCCCGCGAGGCGCGACCGTCTCGGCACGGAGGGCTGACGGTGCTGCACCTGCACCGGTCGGAGCGCGCAGACGCTCTGGTGGAGGCATTGGCCGACGTGCTGTCCACCGACGCGGTCGACGTGTTCGCACCGGACGTCGTCGCGGTGCCCGCCCGCGGTGTGGAGCGCTGGCTCACCCAGCGGCTCTCGCACCGGCTCGGCGCTGGCGTCGACGGGGCCAGCGACGGGGGCAGCGACGGGGGCAGCGACGGGGTCAGCGACGGGGCCGGTGTCTGCGCCAACGTCGTGTTCCCCTGGCCGTCGCGCCTGGTGGCCGATGCGATCGCCGCCGGCAGCGGCGTCGACCCTGCCGCGGACCCGTGGCGTGCCGGCCGCGCGCTGTGGTCGGTGCTCGACGTCATCGACGCCTCGGCCACCGAGGCCTGGCTCGCGCCGCTCGGCCGGCACCTCGGTCAGGGGCACGGGCGGCGGTTCATCGCTGCGCGCCACCTCACCGACCTGTTCGACGCCTACGCCGCCCACCGGCCGGCGATGCTGGGCGACTGGGTCCGCGGCGTCGACTCCGATGGTCTCGGCGGACCGATCCCTGCCGACCTCAGCTGGCAGCCCGAGCTGTGGCGCCGGCTCCGGCAGCGGATCGGGGTGCCCAGCCCGGCCGAGCGTCTCGACGCCGCCTGCGCAGCGCTGCGTGCCGACCCGTCGTGCAGTGGACTGCCGGGTCGGGTGTCGCTGTTCGGTCCCACCCGGCTGACCACCGACCAGGTGGCAGTGCTGGCGGCGCTGGCCGAGCACCGCGACGTGCACCTGTGGCTGCCGCACCCCTCGGCCGAGCTGTGGAACGCGGTGGCAGAGGTGGGCGGCGAGCGGCCGCTCCGGCGCGACGACCCGACGGCCGGCGCCGCGTCGCACCCGCTGCTGTCGTCGCTCGGCCGCGACGCCCGGGAGATGCAGCTCGTGCTGTCGACCACCGAGGCAGCCGTCTCGCACGCCTACCATCCGCTGACCGAGCCGCCCGACACCCTTCTCGGCCGCTTGCAGGACGCGCTTCGCAGCAACACGTCACCGCCGGGTGTGCCGCTCGGCGAGGCCGCCGACCGGCGCGCACTCCTGGCGGCCGGCGACCGCAGCCTGCAGGTCCACGCCTGTCACGGTCGCGCGCGCCAGGTGGAGGTGCTCCGCGAGGTGCTGCTGGGCCTGCTTGCCGCCGACGCGACCCTCGAGCCGCGCGATGTGCTGGTGATGTGCCCCGACATCGAGATCTACGCCCCGCTGATCTCGGCGACCTTCGGTCTGGGCTCCACCGAGGACGTCGACCCGGCCCAGCACCCCGGTCACCGGTTGCGGGTCCGCCTGGCCGACCGGTCGCTGCGCCAGACGAACCCCGTTCTGGCCACGCTGGCTCGAGTTCTCGAGCTGGCCGACGCCCGGGTCACGGCATCGCAGGTACTCGACCTGGCCGCGCTCCCGCCGGTGCGGCGGCGGTTCCGGTTCGACGACGAGTCGCTGGAGCGACTGCGCGAGTGGGTGGCTGCATCGGGCACCCGCTGGGGACTCGACGCCGCCCACCGCGCGCCGTACCGCCTGGAGTGCCTCGGTCAGAACACCTGGGCGGCGGGGCTCGACCGCCTGCTGCTGGGCGCCGCCATGTCCGAGGACGACCTGCGCTGGGTCGGCCTCGCGCTGCCGCTCGATGACATCGACTCGGGTGACATCGACCTCGCCGGCCGGCTGGCCGAGCTGGTGGATCGACTGACGGCCACGCTCGACTCGCTGCGCGACGACCAGTCGCTGACTGACTGGCTCGCTGCTCTGTCCGGGGCCCTGGACTCGCTGACCACGGTCTCCACCGCCGACGCCTGGCAGCTCAGCCAGGCCCGCAGGCAGCTGGACGAGGTCGCCGAGACGGCCGGGGACGAACCAGTCGCGCTGTCCCTGGCCGACGTCCGCGCCCTGCTGGCCGACCGGCTGCAGGGGCGACCGACCAGGGCCGGGTTCCGCACCGGCAACCTGACCGTGTGCTCCATGGTGCCGATGCGGTCGGTGCCGCACCGCGTGATCTGCCTGCTCGGTCTCGACGACGGCGCGTTCCCGCGCTCGACGGGAATCGACGGTGATGACGTACTTGCCCGCGACCCGCGCGTGGGCGAGCGCGACCGCCGTAGCGAGGACCGGCAGCTGCTGCTGGACGCGATCCTCGCCGCGACCGAGCACCTGGTCGTGCTGTACACCGGTGCCGACGAGCGCACCAACGTCACTCGCCCCGCTGCCGTGCCGGTCGGCGAGATCCTCGACGTGGTCGACGCCACCGTGCGCACGGCGGACGGGAGCAGGGCGCGTGACCAGGTGGTGTGCCGGCACCCGCTGCAGCCCTTCGACGCCCGCAACTTCACCGCAGGTGCACTCGGCGCGGACGGGCCGTTCAGCTTCGACCGCGCCTCGCTCGCCGGGGCGCGGGCGGCAGCCCAGCCCCGGCACCCGCACAAGCCATTCCTGAGCGGGCCGGTTCCGATTCCGGACCGTACTGATGCTGCGGACCAGGTCGAGCTGGACGACCTGCTGTACTTCCTCGAGCACCCCGTGCGCGGGTTCCTCCGCCGCCGGTTGAACATTCTGGTGGCCGAGGAGGGCGACGAGCTCGACGAGGCGCTCGCTGTCGACCTCGAAGGGCTGCGGCAGTGGAATGTCGGCGACCGGTGGCTGACGTCGCGGCTGGCCGGGCACGACCCGGAGCGCTGCGGTGCGGCGGAGTGGCGTCGCGGCGTGCTCCCTCCGGGCGCCATCGGCGTGCGGGCACTGGCCGCGGTCGAGCAGTCCGCCGAGCCGCTGGTCGCGGCCACGGCACAGGTCCGCACCGACCGTAGGCCGACCAGCCACGACATCTCGGTGACACTGCCCTCGGGCACGGCGCTCACCGGCACCGTGGGGGACGTGCACGGCCACCGGCTCGTGCGATCTGTCTACTCGCGACTCGGCCCCAAGCACCGGGTGCGGGCATGGGCCCAGCTGCTGGCGCTCGCGGCCGCCGAGCCGGACACCTCGTGGCAGGCGACGACGCTGGGACGCCCCCCACGTGGCACGGGCGTCTGCCGCTCGACCATGGGCGGGTTGTCCGGGCACCAGGCCACGACCGTGCTCGGCGAGCTGGTCGACCTGTACCGGCGGGGGCTGGCCGAGCCGCTCCCGCTGCCGGTGGCGACGTCGTGCGAGTACGCCCGCCTGCGGCTCCGCGGCACGACGGAGGCACGCGCACTGGAAGCCGCCCGGGTCAAGTGGGACGGGGACTACGGCGACGGCAGGGATCGCTATCACCTGCGGGTGTGGGGCGAGAGGGCTGCGCTCGAGCGACTACTGGAGAGCCCGCCTCCGCCGGCGGAGCTGGCGGACGGGAGCACCGAGACCAGCCGGTTCGGGGCTCTTGCGTGCCGCCTCTGGTTCCCGATGCTCGGCGCCGAGGCGGTAGACAGGCCATGAGGGATGACTTCGACATCTGCGGCACGCTGCCCAGCGGCACCACGGTGCTGGAGGCCAGTGCCGGCACCGGCAAGACGTTCACGATCGCTGCTCTGGCCACCCGTTACGTCGCCGAGGGCCGGGCAGAGCTGCACGAGCTCATGCTGGTGACCTTCGGCCGGATGGCCACCCAGGAGCTGCGCGAGCGCGTTCGCGAGCGGCTGGTGTCCGCCGAGCACGGGCTGGCCGACCCTGTGCACGCGCGTGGCGACAGCCACGACGACGACCTGCTGCGGCTGCTAGCCGGCGGGACGGACGCCAACGTCATTCAGCGACGCGGACGACTGAGAAGAGCGCTGGCTGACTTCGACGCCGCGACCCTGACGACCACTCACGGGTTCTGCCTGCAGATGCTCCGCGGCCTCGGGGTGGCCGGCGACTACGAGCCCGACGCCACGTTCGTCGACAGCGTCGACGACGTGATCGAGGAGGTGGCCAGGGACCTGTGGCTGCGCAAGTTCGGACGGCCCGGCTCGCCCGAGCCTCCGCTGCGCTACTCGGAGGCGCTGAGCACCGTCCGGCAGGCGGTCCAGGACAGTCAGGCTCAGCTCACTCCGTCCGATGCCGATCCCGGCACGTCCGCCGACCAGCGCTTCCGCATGGCGTGCGCGGCCCGTAAGGAGGTGGCGCGGCGCATGCGGCAGCGCCGGCTGATCGGCTTCGACGACCTGCTGTCTCGGCTCCAAGCGGCGCTCAGCGACTCCGAGACGGGCGAGGCCGCTCGGCAGCGGGTCCGCTCGCGCTACCGCGTCGTGCTGGTCGACGAGTTCCAGGACACCGACCCGGTCCAGTGGGACATCTTGTGCAAGGCGTTCCATCAGCACACGACCCTGATCCTCATCGGCGATCCGAAGCAGGCGATCTACGCCTTCCGCGGCGGCGACGTGGTCGCGTACCTCGCGGCGACCGAGGCGGCCACGACTCGTGCCACGCTGGGGCGGAACTGGCGCAGCGACGACCTGCTGCTGAGCGGCTTGCAGCAGATCTTTCGAGGGGCATCGCTCGGTGACCCCCGCATCACCGTCCACCCCGTCGACGCGGCCCACCATGGTCGTCGACTGGCGGGGGCACAGGTGGACACGCCGATCCGCCTGCGCGTGGTCACCCGCCCCCATACCGGCACCGACCCGGATCGCTCGCCAGCGGTCGCGCCCACCCGGGAGGTGGTGGCCGCCGACCTGGCCGGCGACGTGGTCCGGCTGCTGTCGGGGGGCGCGCGGCTGGATCTCGACCGGGCCTCGCGCGCCGACCAGGAGCATCGGGACGCCCGCCTGCACGGGGAACCCGTCGCGCCGCGTCACCTCGCCGTGTTGGTGCACACCAACTCCCAGGCGGCACTGGTCCGCGAGTCGCTCGTCAAGGTCGGCGTCCCCGCGGTGATCGCCGGTGCCGCCAACGTGTTCAGCACCGAGATCGCCCGCGACTGGCTGATCCTGCTTCAGGCGCTGGAGCAGCCTCGCGGCGCCCGAGTGCGCACCGCAGCGCTGACCTGCTTTCTCGGCTGGTCAGCGGGCACGCTGGCCGAAGCGGGTGAAGAGGCGCTCGACCGACTCGGCCCGCGGCTGCGCGTCTGGGCTGACGTGCTGACCCGGCGCGGCGTTCCTGGGCTGCTCGAGCAGATGACCGAAGAGGGCGAGCTCACCGCGCGGATGCTGTCGGCAGACACGGGCGAACGTCGGCTCACCGATCTGCGCCACATCGCCCAGGCGCTCCATGTCGCCGCCGTTGAGGGCCAGCTCGGCACCGCTGCGCTGGTGGAGTGGTTGCAGCACCGGATACTCGACGCCGCCACCGACCCCAGCGAGGAGCGTGTGCGGCGCCTCGAGTCTGATGCCGAGGCCGTGCAGGTGGTCACCTACCACCGCAGCAAGGGCCTCGAGTTCCCCATTGTGTACGTCCCCTTCGGCTGGGACAGCCACAAGTACGACGCTCCCGAGCTGCTCCGGCTGCACCGTGACGGCACCCGCACCATCGACATCGGCGGTCCCAGCGGCCCGCACTACCGGGACAATCTGCATGTCCACCGCCAGGAAGACGCTGGCGAGGACCTACGCATGCTGTATGTCGCGCTCACTCGTGCCAGGTGTCAGGTCGTCGCCTGGTGGGCGCCGACCGGTCGCAACACCCACTTCGCTCCTCTGCACCGGCTGCTGTTCGGAGACCAGGCACCGGGCGCCGAACCGGAGCAGCGGGTGCCCGTGCCCACTGACGAGCAGGCCCGCGACCGGCTGGCCGGCCTGGCGGCCGGGTCCGGCGGCGCGATCGTGGCCGAGCCGGCAGATCCTGCGCCCGGGCTGGTATGGCAGCCGCCCGCCGGCGGGCCGCCGCAGTTGTCTGCCGCGCGGTTCTCCCGTTCCCTCGACACCTCGTGGCGACGGTTGTCCTACACGGCGCTGACGGCAGGTGTCCACGAGCAGCAGGTCGCCGCAGCGGCCGCGGCAGGGGTCACGGCCGAACCGGAGGAGCGGCGGCTCGATGACGAAGCCGTGCCAGCGGGCTCCTCCGAGGACCAGACCTCCCGGGGCGGGAGCGGTGCATCCGCCGGTGCTGCGGCCGAGTCCGAGCTCCGCGCTGTCGCCTCACCGATGGCCGACCTCCCGAGTGGTGCGGCCTTCGGCATCGTCGTCCACGAGCTGCTCGAGCATGCGGACACGACCGCCCCCGACCTGGCCAGCGAGCTGACCGAGCGTGCCCGCGTGGTGCTCTCGCAACGGCGCGGAGGTGCGCTCGACCCGGAGGTGCTCGGACCCGCCCTGCTGCCCTCGATGCTGACGCCGCTTGGCCCGCTCGCCGGTGGCGTTCGGCTGGCCGACATCCGCCCGGGCGACCGGCTGAGCGAGCTCGCCTTCGAGCTGCCGCTGGCGGGCGGGGACAGGCCGGCGGCTGGTGAGGCGACGCTGACGGCGATGGCCGAGACGCTACGCCGCCATCTCGGGCCCGACGACCCGTTCGCCCCCTACCCGGACCTGCTGGAGGCGCTGCCGCCGCAGCGGCTGCGCGGCTACCTGACCGGGAGCCTCGACGCGGTGCTGCGGCTGTCCGGAACGCCCGTGAGCAGCGGAGCTGCGGCACCGCGGTACGTCGTGGCCGACTACAAGACCAACTGGCTCGGCGACGCCTGGCCCGGCGCGGGCGAACCGCTCACCGCCTGGCACTACCGGCCGCACGCGCTTGCCGACGCCATGCTGGCCGCCCACTACCCGCTGCAGGCACTGCTGTACCTCGTGGCCCTGCACCGCTACCTCGGCTGGCGACAGCCCGACTACGACCCGGCCGTGTCGCTCGGCGGGGTGCTGTACCTGTTCGTGCGGGGGATGTGTGGCCCCGACACGCCCGTGGTCGACGGGTCCCCGTGCGGGGTGTTCGGCTGGCAGCCGCCGCCGGGTCTGGTCGAGGAGCTGTCGAGGCTGTTGGCGGGTGGGGTCACGTGACGGCCGACCAGGTCGAGGTCGACCCCTTCGACGCGCGGCTGGCGCTGCGGTCGTCGGGTCTGCTGGCGGAGTTCAATGCCGCCGGCGTGCTGTCGGCGGCGGACGTGCACGTCGCGTCGCGGCTCGGCCGCCTCGGCGGCGAGTCGGACGAGCGGGTGCTGCTCGCGGCTGCCCTCGCGGTGCGCGCCGTACGGCTGGGCTCGGTCTGCGTCGAGCTCGCCCGGGTACGCGACACGGCCGCACCCGACGAGGAGTCGACGGTCGATGTCGACCTGCTGTCATGGCCGGAGCCGGCCGCGTGGCAGCGCGCCGTGCAGGGCAGCCCCCTGGTCGCGGTCGGCGCGTCCGGGGACCCGAGCCGTCCCCTCCGGCTGGTCGAGGGGCTGCTGTACCTCGACCGCTACTGGCGGCAGGAGGAGGTGGTCCGGCGCGAGCTCGACGACCGGCTGCGACGCCCCGAGCTGGCCGTCGACGGGGCGCTTCTGCACGCGGCCCTGAACCGCCTGTTCCCTGAGCCCCAGTCGGCCGGGCAGCGCCTGGCCGCCCAGATGGCGGCGCTCCGGTCGGTCACCGTGCTCGCCGGTGGTCCCGGCACGGGGAAGACGACCACGGTGGCCAAGCTGCTCGATCTGCTCCGCACCCTCCAGGACGGACAAGGCCCGCTGCCGCGGATCGCACTGGCCGCGCCGACCGGCAAGGCCGCCGCCCGGCTGCAGGAGGCCGTGACCGATTCCGCCGGCAGAGAGGCTCCGGGCAGCTCGGTCGGCATCGGCGACGTCAAGGCGTCCACCCTGCACCGGCTGCTGGGCTGGAAGCCGGGCAGCCACAGCCGGTTCAAGCACGACAGCGGCAACCGTCTGCCCTACGACGTCGTCGTCGTCGACGAGTGCTCGATGGTGTCGCTCACCTTGATGTCCCGGCTGCTGGAGGCAGTCCGGCCCGACGCACGGCTCGTCCTCGTCGGCGACCCCGACCAGCTGGCGTCGGTCGAGGCCGGTGCAGTGCTCGGAGACCTGGTCCACCGACCTCCCCTGTCGGGAGCCGCAGTACCGCCGGGGCTGGCGAAGGCGACCGGCACAGCGGTCGCCGACGGCAGCCGGGGCGACGACGACAACAACGTGAACGAGCTGCGCAACGGTGTCGTCCGCCTGCACCATCGCTTCCGGTTCGGCAACGAGATCAGCTCGCTGGCCGACGCGGTCCGCGCCAACGAGCCCGACCAGGCCCTCGGGCTGCTGCGGCGCGGGGGCGAGCACGTGAGCTTCGTCGAGTCCGACGACACCGACCACGCCAGGCCGGCGGGGGCGGAGACGCTGCGGGACGACGTCGTGGACGCGGCCCGGGAGCTGTACGCCTCCGCGTCGACCGGTGACGCCGCATCGGCGCTGGCCGCGCTGGGCAGCCACCGGCTGCTGTGTGCGCACCGGCGGGGACCGTACGGAGTCGCGCGGTGGACCACCGAGATCGAACGGTGGCTGGCCGCGGCCGACGGAGTCGCCGACCCGTCGCAGGGCGAGTGGTACGTCGGTCGACCGCTGCTGGTCACCAGCAACGACCCCGACGTGGACCTGTACAACGGCGACACCGGCGTGGTCGTCGACCACCCGCAGCGGGGCGCTCTCGCCGCCTTCTCACGGGGGGCTGGTCCGGTGCTCGTCGGGCCGAGCCGGCTGCCTGCCGTGCAGACCGTGCACGCCATGACCATCCACAAGGCCCAGGGCAGCCAGTTCCGCTGCGTCACCGTGCTGCTACCGCCGCCGGAGTCCCCGCTGCTCACCCGGGAGCTGTTCTACACAGCCGTCACCCGCGCCGAGCACCACGTACGCGTGATCGGCAGCGCCGACTCGGTGCGTCGCGCGGTGAGCCGCGCCGTCGTGCGGGCGAGCGGTCTGCGGAAGCGTCGTTGACGGCGGCTGTGCGCTGACCGATCGTCGGTGCTGTGGACAGCCCGCCGCGCTGGCTGGGCGCTCCGCCGCGCCCACACGTTGGCGCGCCGCGCCCGCAGGGGGTAGGAAGAACCGACCTGGCACACCGACGGAGAGGCTCCCCGTGAAGAAGATCATCAACGACCCCGAGAACGTCGTCGAGGAGTCGCTACGCGGCATGGCGATGGCGCACGCCGATCTCCTCGAGGTGCACCTCGACCCGCACTACATCGTGCGGGCGGGCGGACCCGACGAGGGCAAGGTGGCGGTGGTCTCCGGCGGCGGTGCCGGCCATGAGCCCCTGCACGGCGGTTTCGTCGGCTACGGCATGCTGCACGCCGCCTGTCCCGGGGCGGTCTTCACCTCCCCGACGCCTGACCAGGTCGAGGCGGCCACCAAGGCGGTCGACGGTGGCGCCGGGGTGCTGCACATCGTGAAGAACTACACCGGCGACGTGCTGAACTTCGAGACGGCGGCCGAGCTCGCCGCGGCCGAGGGCTCCCAGGTCGAGGCGGTCGTCATCAACGACGACGTCGCGGTCAAGGACAGTCTGTACACGGCCGGGCGGCGCGGAGTGGGCGGCACGGTGCTCGCCGAGAAGATCGTCGGCGCCGCAGCCGAGCGCGGAGACGACCTGGCCTCGGTCACGTCGCTCTGCGAGCGGGTGAACGCCAACGTGCGGTCGATGGGCCTGGCGTTGACGTCCTGCACCGTCCCGCACGCCGGCAAGCCGACCTTCGAGCTGGGTGAGGACGAGGTGGAGGTGGGGATCGGCATCCATGGCGAGCCCGGCCGCGAACGGCTGCCCATCGAGCCGGCGGACGCGCTGGTGGACCGGCTGCTGAACCCGGTCCTCGAGGACCTGCCGTTCGAGAGCGGGAGCCAGGTGCTGCTGTTCGTGAACGGCATGGGCGGTACGCCGCTGATCGAGCTCTACCTCGCGTACGCCCGGGCCGAGGAGGTCCTGCGTGAACGCGGGATCTCGGTGCAGCGCAGGCTCGTCGGCAACTACATCACCTCGCTGGAGATGCAGGGCATGTCCGTGACGCTGCTGCGGCTCGACGACGAGATGACCGAGCTGTGGGACGCCCCGGTGCACACGCCTGCGCTGCGCTGGGGTCGGTGAGGGATGGCGCCCGGCGAGAGCGACACCGCGGGGGGGATGGCGACGACCGATGACGTGGTGGAGGCGGTCGTCCGCTATGCCGCCGTCGTCTCCAGCCACCGACAGGAGCTCATCGACCTCGACGCCGCGATCGGCGACGCCGACCACGGGGAGAACATGAACAGGGGCATGACCGCGGCCGTCCAGGCCCTCGAGGCGGATCCTCCGGGGTCGCCGGCCGAGGCGCTGAAGACGGTGGCCACGACCCTCATCCGGAAGGTGGGGGGCGCGGCCGGACCGCTGTACGGCACGGCGTTCCTGCGGGCGTCGACCGCCGTCCAGGACCGCGAGACGCTGGGGCCGGACGACGTGGTCACCGGGCTGCGGGCGGCTCTCGAGGGGCTGGTCAGTCGCGGCAAGGCCGAGGTCGGCGACAAGACGATGGTCGATGCGTGGTCACCGGCCGTCGACGCAGCAGCGGCTGCCGCAGGCGACGGCGTCGCGGCGCTAGTCGCCGCTGCTGCCGACGCCGCCGAGGAGGGGATGCGCGCGACGACTCCACTGGTGGCGCGCAAGGGCCGCGCGAGCTACCTGGGCGAGCGCAGCGCCGGCCACCAGGACCCGGGTGCCACGTCCACCGCGCTGCTGCTGCGGGTGCTGGCGGATCTGGCGTCCGAGCGCTGCGGGTCCGACGCGGGCACGGCGTGACAGCGGGCGGGCGTATCGGGCTCGTGCTGGTCTCGCACGTCTCCGGCATCGCCGACGGCGTGCGGGACCTGGTGGGCCAGATGGCTCCCGACGTCACGGTCACGCCGGCAGGCGGTACCGACGACGGCGGGATCGGCACCAGCTTCGACCGCGTGGCCACCGCCTTGGAGCAGGCCGACGCCGGTGCCGGGGCGGTGGTCCTGTACGACCTCGGCTCGGCGCTGCTCACCACCGAGACGGCCCTGGACCTGCTCGACGACGAGGCCAGGGCACGAGTTCGCGTCGCTGAGGCCCCGTTGGTCGAGGGAGCCATCGCGGCTGCGGTCGAGGCGCAGGGCGGTGGGGACCTGGCCGCTGTGCTCGCCGCCGCCGAGTCCGCGGGCGGCGGCGTACCGCCGGTGGAGGCCAGCCGCCCGGGCACCGTCCCTGGGGCCGTCCCGGGGGCCGACTCGGGGGCTGACTCGCCAGCCGACTCGGGGGCCGACAACCGGCTGCGCACCTCCGAGACGCTCGTCAACAAGGTCGGGCTGCACGCGCGCCCGGCCGGAGCGCTCGCGCGGGCGCTGTCTGCGCTGGACGCTGACGTCCGGGTCGGTCGGCCGGGCGACGAGGGGGTGAACGCCCGCAGCGTCCTGAGCGTCATCGCGCTCGGGCTGGAGAACGGTCAGCAGGTCGAGTTCTCGGCGAGCGGTCCGGACGCCCAGCAGGCGCTCGACACCGCGACCCGGCTGACCCGCGAGCGCTTCGGCGACGAGGAGTGAGGCGGCGCGGCGGCGAGAAGTGAGGCGGTTCAGCCCCGCGCGCTCACCATGCGCCGCAGCCGGTCCGCCTGTTCCTGCAGACCACGGCTGATGGCCGGGCTCAGGGTGCCCCCGACGGCGGCCCGCTCGACCCGGTCGACGAAGTCGTTGCCCGCCCCGACGAGGGGGAACATCGCCCTCACCATGCCCATGGCCGCGAGCATGCCGGCATCGTTCAGCGCGGGCAGCGCGGTCAGGTACCGGTCCGCGTACGGAGCGAGGAGCTCCGCCTGGCCGGGCTGCCAGAACGCCCGGCCGGCGTCGTGCACGGAGCTGCTCGGCAGCTCTCGGCGCTCGACGATCCTCGCCCAGGCCGCCGCCTTGGCCTCCGCGTCCGGCCGGGCCGCGTCGACGATGACGGCTCGCACCCCCGCGTCGGGGTCGGGGTCGCGTCGGCTGAGCAGCGGGACCTCGTCGGGATCGAGCCGTCCGAGCGCGGCACGTCGGGCCAGCGTCCGCCACCCGAGGTCGATGTCGTCGCCGGCCAGGTCGCGCAGCGCGTCCAGCTGCTCCTCCGACACGGCGGTCTGGGCCAGGGCACGCAGGGCCACCACCCGCCGCGCGCCCGAGCCGGCGGCCAGGTCCAGGCAGACGTCGGCGACCTCGGCCATCAGCCGGTCGCGCCCGGACTCGGGCGCCCACAGCCGCGCGGCCTGGACGGCGAGGTCCAGACCCGGCTCGACCACGCTGTCGGCGGTCTCGCTGCGCAGGACCCCCGTCGCGCACCGTACGAACTCGCTGGCGGGCAGCCGACCGTCGAGCATCAGGTCCCACACGGTGGTGAGGGCGACCGTGCGACCGATCGACGTGGGCAGCGCACCTGCTTCGGCCACCAGTACCGACAGCTGCTCGTCGGGCGGGAGCACGGCCGCGAAGGTGAGGTCGTCGTCGTTCAGCAGCAGCAGCGCGGGGGCTGGAACCCTCGTCAGGACGGGGGTGTCCGGTCCCGCCACGGTCAGCGGGATCCGGTCGCGGCGCACCAGCCGCTCGCCGGATCGGTCGTAGCACCCGAGGTCGAGCACGTGCGGCCGCGGCGGCGCGCCACCCGGTCCGGCAGCACGCAGGACCATGGTGTGCTGGGCTGCGGGTTCCAGCGCCAGCGTGTCGTGCCCGGCGGTGTCCAGCCAGGTCCTCGTCCACTCCGACAGGTCATGCCCGGTAGTGCCAGCGATCGAGTCCATCAGGTCGTCCAGGGTGGCGTTGCCCCACGCGTGCTCGGCGAAGTACGCACGCAGGGCGGCGACGAAGGCGTCCTCGCCCACGTAGGCCGCCAGCTGCTTGAGCACGCTGGACCCCTTGACGTACGTGATCGCGTCGAAGCCGGCCGTCGCCTCGGCCACGTCCCTGGCGGGCTGCCGGATGGGGTGGGAGGTCGGCCCGCGGTCGATCGCGTACGCCGCCTGCTTGGAGCGGGCCAGGAACCCGGCCCACGCGTCGGTGAACTGGGTCGCCTCGGTCGCCGCCCAGAAGCAGGCCCAGTTGGCGAAGGCCTCGTTGAGCCACAGGTCGTCCCACCAGCGCATGGTGACGATGTCGCCGAACCACATGTGCGCCATCTCGTGCAGCAGGATCGTCGCGCGCAGCTCCCGGTCGGCCGGCGAGGGCTCGTTGCGGTAGACGAAGGCGTCGCTCCAGGTGACGCAGCCGTAGTTCTCCATCGCGCCGCCGAGCCCGGGCACGAACACCTGGTCGTAGCGGCGTTGCGGAAACGGCATGGCGAATCGCTCCGAGAAGAACCTGAGCCCCTGCTCGGTGACCGCGAACAGCTCGTCGGCGTCCCGCTCCAGGCAGGACGCGAGAGACCGCCTGGTCAGCAGCCCCAGGTCGTGACCACCGCGCTGCGAGCGCAGCTCGAAGAACGGTCCTGCGTTGACCACCGCCACGTACGTCGACAGCGGCGGTGTGGCTGGAAAGCTCCAGCGCCGCACCGAGCCGTCGATCACCTCAACCGTGGGGTCGCCGCTGTTGCTCAGCACCGTCCAGGAGGCGGGGGCGTCGACGGCGAACACGTGTGGTGCCTTCAGATCGGGCTGGTCGAAGCACGCCCAGCAGCGTCGTGCGTCGTCAGGCTCGAACGATGTCCAGACGTACACCTCACCGTCTGCCGGGTCGACGGACCGGTGCACCGCCGTGCGCTGATCGGTGGAGCGCTGTACCGACGTCACCCGCAGCGTGTTGTCGCGGTCGAGGTGGTCGAGCGCGATGCGACCGTCGAGCAGGGCATCGCCGACGAGCTCCCGGCCGTTGAGGGTCGCCGACTCGACGTCGGCCACGCAGTCGGCGAACGTGGTGGCTCCCGGCGCAGCGCACGAGAACCGCACCGTCGACGTCGCTCGAAGCTCATTGCCCTCGAGCAGCCCGGTCAGGTCGACCGCGATGCCATAGCTGTGGACTGTCACCAGCGCGGCGCGGCCGCGCGCCTCGTCGGCCGTGAGGCTCAGCAGTGCGGACATGGTCAAGGTGTATCAGCGGGTGACCACGTGGAGCCGCAGCCAGAGCCGTCGGAACGTGACCGATGTGGCTGGTGCGACCGCTGTGGCGCCCACTGGCCCAGGTATCAGCCGACGATGTTCAAACTCATCCTTTCGACGGTGAAGTAAGGCCAAGATGGTGTTGCCTGGAACCGGGCGCGGGCGTGGAATGGTCGTACCGGTCTGCGCACTCGCGCGGGAAACCGCGATAACAGGCGTCAGCGACGATGAAGGCACGGTGGCGGGTTGTTTCGTCTGCATGGCGCGATGCAGGGCGCGGCCGGGATGCTCCGGCGGCGCGCTCCCGGCACGATCCTCGGCGCAGTCGCAGTGCTCGCCGGCTCATCCGTGCTCGGGGCCTCCGCCGCGCCCGCACCTGCTGCCCCCGCGCTCGATCCCGCTGCTGCCGTTCCCACCGCACCGCCGGCGATAGTTCCGCACTTCGCCGGTAGAGGGGAGACGCCGGACCAGTCCGGTGCACAGACCCTCGGGTCACGCATGGTCGGTGCGTCGGAGGACCGCGCCGAGCGTCGCGACCGGCGGCGGCAGGCGGGCCCCACGCGCGGCGACCGGCGCGAGCAGCCACCGGCGGTGACGGCTGCGGCCGTCGCGGCCAATGGTCTGCCCCAGCCGGCCCTGCGGGCGTACCGCCACGCGGAGTCCGTCCTCGCCGAGGTGGAGCCGGGATGCCGGCTGCCGTGGACCCTGCTGGCCGGTATCGGTCGCGTCGAGTCCGACCATGGTCGCTACGGGGGCGCCGTGGTCGGCGCCGACGGCGTGTCAGACCCGCTCATTCGTGGCATCGCGCTTGACGGTGGGCCCGGGATCGCCGCCATCCCGGACTCCGACGGCGGCAGGTACGACGGCGACAGGGTGTGGGACCGCGCGGTCGGGCCGATGCAGTTCATCCCGACGACATGGGCCGTCGTCGGTGTCGACGGCGACGGCGACGGTACGAAGAACCCGAACGACATCGACGACGCGGCGCTGGCATCCGGTGTCTATCTCTGTGCGGGTGGCGGTGACCTCACCGACCCGACCCAGCTGCGCTCGGCGGTGTTCCGGTACAACCACTCCTCCCAGTACGTCGACATCGTGACGGCCTACGCGGCCGCGTACGCCAGCGGGAACTTCGACTCGATCCCCGTTCCGCCCGCCAGCAGCGCTCCGGTCGAGTCGGAGAGCCAGGACGACAAGGGCGGCAAGGGCGACAAGGGCGACAAGGGCAATGGTCACGGTCACGGGAACGGGAACGGTCACGGGAACGGGAACGGGAACGGCCACGCGAACGGCCACGGGAACGGGAATGGTCACGGTCAAGCCGGTGGGTCCAGCAGCGGCTCGGGTGGCGGCTCCGGTGGTGGGTCCGGTGGCGGTTCCGGTGGCGGTTCGGGTGGTGAGTCTGGCGGCGCATCGGGTGCTGGGTCCGGTGGCGGGTCTGGCGGTGGGTCTGGTAGCGGTTCGGGCGGCGGCTCCAGTGGCGGTTCCGGTGGCGGTTCCGGTGGCGGCTCCGGTGGCGGTTCGGGTGGTGAGTCTGGCGGCGGTTCGGGCAGTGGTTCGGGCGGGGGCTCCGGTGCTGGGTCCGGTGGCGGGTCTGGTGGTGGGTCGGGTGGTGAGCCTGGCGGTGAGACTGGCGGCGGTTCGGGCGGCGGTTCCGGCGGCGGTTCGGGCGCTGGGTCCGGTGGCGGGTCCGGTGGCGGTTCCGGTGGCGGGTCCGGTGGGACCCCGCAGGTACCCACTGACCCGGACGAGCCGTGCGATCCCGCGGCTGAAGAGTCGACTCCGGACTCGGGGGACCCTGACGAGTGCGAGCCGGTCGAGCCCACGGCTGACCCGGCTCAGAGCACACAGGCCGTCAGGCTGATCGGTCCGCTGACCCGCTGCTCCGCTGCTGACGGACGGGCAGCCGTACCGGCGGGCGCCTGGTGCGTCGACGGGGCCTACGCCGGCGACCTCGTGAGCTATGCCGCGGAGGCCGACCTCAGCGACCTCGATGGTGACTGCGCGGAGGAGGAGCCGGCCGCGGAGATCACTGCGCTCGCGCGGGCGGAGGTCGAGAGTGCAGTGACGGCCGAGCACCAGCTGGTGGCGGGCGAGGTGGTGGAGGCGACGGTGACGTCGTTCGAGCTGGTGGAGCCCCTGGTGTGCGACCAGACCACGATTGAGACGGACGACGCGGACGAGCCGGATCAGCACTAGGCTCCCGCGCCGTGACCACCATTCCGGACAGCATGCGGGTCAGCGTTCTGCACGCGCCCACCGATATTCGCATCGAAGAACGCCCGGTGCCGACTCCTCGCCCCGACGAGGTGCTCGTACAGGTGGCCTCGGTCGGCGTGTGCGGATCCGACGTGCACTACTACGAGCACGGTCGGATCGGTGACTTCGTGGTCAACGATCCCTTGATCCTCGGTCACGAGCCCAGTGGCCGGATCGTCGCCGTGGGAGCGGACGTGCCGTCCGAACGCATCGGCCAGCGTGTCTCCCTCGAGCCCGGCGTACCGTGCCGGCACTGCAGCCAATGTCGCCGGGGCGCGTACAACTTGTGTCCCGACATCGTGTTCTTCGCGACGCCACCGGTCGATGGAGCCTTCAGTGAGTACGTGGCTCTGGCAGCCGACTTCGCGTACCCGGTCCCCGACTCGATGTCCGACGACGCGGCCGCACTGATCGAACCGCTCAGCGTCGGGGTGTGGGCCAACCGGAAGGCCGGGACGGCGGCAGGCTCGCGCTTGCTCGTCACGGGTGCCGGTCCCGTTGGTCTCCTGGTGATGCAGGTGGCGAAGGCGATGGGCGCGGCGGAAGTGGTAGTGAGCGATGTCGATCCTGACCGCCTGGCGCTGGCTCGACAGCTGGGGGCGACCGCGGTGCTTGATCCCCGCGAGGCGTCCCCGGCCGAGTCCGGGATCGAGGTCGACGCCTTCGTCGACTGCTCGGGTGCTGCGCCCGCCGTCGCAACGGGCATCCCGGTCGTACGCGGGGGTGGCGCGGTGGTCCTGGTCGGCATGGGAGGAGAGGAGATGACCCTCCCCATCTCCTTGGTGCAGACGCGGGAGCTGTCGCTGACCGGCACGTTCCGGTACGCCAACACGTGGCCGGCTGCGATCGCGCTGGCTGCGAACGGCGACGTGGATCTCGACAGCCTGGTCACCGGGCACGTCGACCTCGAGCACGCCGAGGACTCGCTGGCGCCCGATGGTGCGGCGAAGCACGTGAAGATCGTCGTCCGGCCGAACGGGCTCGCTTGACGGGCGTCATCGTGGTCGATGTCGCCAACGTGGTGGGATCGAGGCCCGACGGCTGGTGGCGGGACCGCGCGGGAGCCGCCCGGCGCCTGTACGACCAGGTCGCGGCCAGCGCCGTGCGGCCGGTCGTCCTCGTGGTGGAGGGCGCTGCACGGTCGGGACTGGAGCCACTGGATGAGGCAGACCTGCGGGTTCTGCACGCGCCGGCTTCAGGTGACGACCGCATTGTCGAGGCGGTGAGGGAGATCCGATCTGCTGGCGCCGACAGGGTCACGCTTGTCACCAGTGATCGCGAACTGCGCCGCCGAGTGGTCGAGCTCGGTGCTGACGTAGTCGGTCCTCGCTGGTTCCTGGAACGGTTGGGCTGATCCGCTGGCCGGTGGGGCGGCCTAAGGCGTTGTGCTCCGCTGCTCCGGGGGAGATGCGACTTCTGAGACTGATGAGACACGCGAGAGTCGCCGCTGTCCACAGACCGATAAGCGCACTATGCCCGCTTTGGGATGCCCGTTAGCCTTCGCCCGAACCTCGGAGGGTGACATGCGCGGTGATCGCAGCCTGCGGAGAGCAGTGGCTCTCCTGGCTGCCTGCCTGCTCCTGGCCTCGGCCGGGTGTGACGGGGAAGCGGACCCGGGGCCCTCCACGGCTAGAGGTGAGTCGTCCTCGTCGGCCGAGCCGAGCGATCCTGCTACGCCTCGCGAGCCTGCCGAGCCCACGCTGCCGCCGGCGGCGCAGGGGGCGTCGCCGAAAGCGGCGAAGGCGTTCGCAGAGTTCTACATTGAAGTACTCGACCGGGCCTTGACGACAGGCCATGTGACTACTTTGCGAGGGCAAAGCGCTCCCAACTGCTCCGGTTGCGCCGATTACATCGGCTTCATAACTGACCTCCATCGCAACGGTGGGTGGCGACGTGGCGGAGATTGGCATGTTGACACCGTCCGCCTGAGCGGACGGCCATCGCAGGGTTTCATAGTCTCGCTGGTGATCTCGTCATCGTCGGACTCCCTGCGGGAAACTCGCTCAGCCGCTGTGCAACATTTCGCCGCTGATCGATTCAGCGTGTCGCTCGGTGTTGAGCGGAAAGGACTGTCATGGCGCATCTTCGACATATACGAAGCCTAGTGCCGTTAGTAATTGTCGTTATGCCGCTTGCTGGAGTCAGCGCTGCTGAAGCCGATC
>JAQSWV010000120.1 GCA_029266455.1 Nocardioidaceae bacterium | reverse complement strand
AGTGCCACTGCGGGAAGTTGAAGTCGGCCGTCAGGGAGCGGGGGAGGAGCAGCGCCGCCTGCAGGAATGCCGCCAGGTCAGGCACCGCGTAGATGTTCATGTCGTGACCCCAGTGCTGGAGCTGGTCGAAGAGCCGGCGGGTGTGCGGCGTCCCCCAAGCGATCGAGAACCGGTTGATGCCCCAGCGGCGCAGCATGTCAAGCAGCTCCTCGGCACGACTCGGGGCGCTGAGCACGAGCGGCGCGAGGAAGTCGATCGGGCATTGCCGGATCGACATCGGGTAGCTCGCCGCCAGCTCACGGAACCCGGCCTCACCGAGCGAGTCGATCGTTGCGTTGAACCACAGTCGATCCTCAGGCAGCCGGCCGTCGAGGAGCTCGAGCGCGGCCTGCAGCACGTCGTGGCGGGGCTGCTTGAGATCAAGCTTGAGTCTCCGGTCGTGCGCACTGAATGCGTCCACCAGCTCGGGGAGGCGCAGCAGCTGCTCCTCGGCGCGCCACGGCGTGTCCTCAAACGAGTCGTGACGGAGCACCAGCCGCCCGAATGGATCGACGCGCAGGTCGCACTCGCCCCACGTCACCCGTGACGCGAGGAACTGGCGGAGGTTCCACTCGTCGTTGACGCCGTGCCACACCATCTGCACGTGCTGCGGAACCTCGCGCTCCGACACCAGTGCGGTGATGTCGTAGGCGTCGCCGGACACCGTACGCGGCGTCGGCTTTCCCGCCGACTCGTAGAGCGTGCACGCATGCAGGAACAAGACCTCACTCGCCGCGTCGGCCTCGGCCATGGCTCGGATGTTGCCGGGCTCGTTGTCGACGACCGCGAAGACCCGGTAGCCCGCGTCACGGAACGCGGTGAGCGCCGCCACCTTCGTCTGCGCAACGCCCTGTTCCCATGTGCGCGGGTTCATGTGCAGCAGCTCCGAGGAGAACTCAACTCGGTACTCCTCGCCCAGCGCGTTGAGCGACTGCAGCGTCTGCGACCGGAGGTGCTCGGGGCGCCCGGTGTTGAGTGCGACGGACGTGTCAGGCTGGATCTGGAACCACCGGATCACGTCGAGCACACCCTGGTACGGGCGATGCGCGGCGAGGACGGCCTCAGGCTGCCAGCGCTGCTCAAGGTAGAAGCAGTACGCCCGCTCGGCGATGGAGGCAGGGAGCGCCATGTCCCGCAGCAGCTGGTCGACCTGATTCTCGTGGACGGTGACGTCGTCGGCGGTGAGACCGTGGAACCAGCCGGAGCCGTGGGCCCGGTCAAAGGACAGCAGCACGTGACGAACCATGTGCCGCATGTCCAGGATCGTGCCGTCGATATCGAAGACGATCAGCAGCTGATCCTTGGGATACTCGCTGCAGAACCGGCCGTAGTGGGCGGCGAGCCGCCGCATCCAGTCGCTCACTGATCGAACGATAGGGGTCACGCGTGAACGGACGGTTACCGCGAATCAGCGCGGAGAAGAAGATTCACCACCAGTCGTAGCGCTTACCGACGAACACTGCCGTTGAAGCGGAACGTGATCGAGATAGCGGCGGGAGCGAGCACCGTCTTGAGTTCCGCGCCTGTCTCGTCCGCCCAGTTGTAGGTGATCATCGCCGCGCGGTGAACCAGCGTAAGCCTTTTGACTGTGTGGTCTCATCTCGCGCATGGTCACGCGGAGGCCTCCGTCTTCGGCTACGCCGTCCGCCCGGTCCGGCGCGGTTCCTAGTTGGTGGAGGTCGAGGCGGGACAAGGTGGGGTGGTGGGGCAGCATCTGGTCATGGGTGAATCGCTGGTGATCCACGTCGTGCGCCACGGGCGCACTCGCTCGAACCGTGTGGGGCTGGTGATGGGATGGGCGGATGAGTCGATCGAGCCTGACCAGCACGATGTCGCCGACGCCGTAGCAGCACGGCTGGCGGCCTCTCCTGCACCGGTGCGGATCGTGTCGAGCCCACTCGCCCGGGCCCGTGACACCGCAGCGCCCCTCGCTGCCGCCCTATCCGTGGATCTGGAGACCGATGACCGTCTCGGCGAGCTTCACCAGGGCCCTTGGCAGGGGCTCGCGGAGTCCGAAGTGGCTCGCCGATGGCCGCTGGAGTGGTCGGTGTGGCGTGCGGCGCCCGAGACGCTCGATCTCGACGGACGAGAGACGCTTAAAGCGCTCTATGCCCGGGTCGTCGACGCCTTCGACGATCTCGTGCGCTCATCCGATGCCGCGACGGTGGTCGTGTTCACCCACGACGCAGTGGTGCGGGCCGCGGTGGCGTGGACGCTGCGCGTCGGCCCGGCGACGTACCGGCACATCGATGTGGCGAACTGCGCGATTACCACGATCCACGCGTCCACTGCTGGCCCGAGGCTGGTTGCCCTCAACGACACCAGCCACCTGCCCGGCGGCAAACGATGAGCCTTGCCGGGTCGACGCGACCCACACCAGGTAGAAGCGCGTGTTGATTGCTCCGCTCGCTGGCGCTCGCTCCGCGCGGATCGCGCTTCGAGGCCGCCTACTTCGTCGTCGCTCGCCGACGAAAGGCGTGTCAGCTCTCTCCTCCTCAGCACGACGGCGCGCGATCCGCCCTGTCGGGCACGACTAGCCAGGTCACTGGTCGGTGGCGCCCATCGGAGGAGCGAGGCGGCGCTGCTGATCGGTCCTGTCAGGCAGCTGCGGGTTCACTCGGCGCGCAACCGCCGGAGCCGTGGCGTCTGCGTGATTCCCGATCGGTGTGGGGACCCGATCGTCGTCGCGCACCTCGATCGCAGCATGAGCTGGCGCGGCGGTGTGCGGGTGGTGGACGCCCAGGTGCGGCGCTGCACCGTGGGGAAGTGTGACGACACCCAGTCGGCGGCGGGTGGCGACCGCCTTACTGATCGACCGCAGGTCAGGTGCGTACGCGAACCCCGAGCCCTCGAGATTCGATGTTCCTGGCCGCAGCACCCCTCGGAATCGCATCCCTATCGAGGCCGCCAGCTGACCATCGCGGCGCGAGTCACCGACGACGAGGCAGCGGTCGGGCGGACGCCCCGACCAGTCGAGCACCGAACGCATCGGAAGTGCTCTCCGAGGCGGTGACGGTCGATCCACTGGCGCACCAGCTCCAGTCGGGTCGAGCTGCAGATGCACACCTCGACACCGGCGGCCTGGAGTTCGTCGAGGAAGGCCCGCAAGTCCGGGAAAGGGTCCACGCCGTCCATCAGCTCCGGCTTGGACACTTCGAACCGGTGCACGGCACGAGTTCGCCCTGGTCCGTCGGAGCGGTCGATCTCCCCCAGCTGCGTAGCGAAGTCTGCTCCGGTCGACGCCAGATACCCAGACCGGGCGTCGTCAACGCCGAGACCGAGCTCTTCATGGATCACCTTCACCGCAAGCCGGGTCAGCGGGCCCATCGAGTCGGCGATTGTGCCGTCAAAATCCACGATCACCACGTCGACGTCGGCCCACTCGAGACGGCTCGCACGCCACGAGCGGACCATCCGCACTGCGATGATCCACCAGCTCAACGCCGCAAGCACTCCGAGTGCGACCGGCAACGGCCACGCAGCCACAGCGGAGCCGGCCAGGCCGCCCGCCGCGGAAAACACCAACCCGTCCACAACCCGGTCGAGCATCGGGTCGAGAAACGCTCCGAACCGGCTCCCGCGGTGCGCGACCCGGGCGATCTCACCATCGGCGCCATCAAGGATGCTGGCCAACTGCACCACCAGCGCAGCCACCAACAACCAGCCCGCCAGGATAGCCGCCGCTGCACTCAACCCCACAACGGTGGCGAGCACGGTGACCGTGTCCGGACGCAACCCTGGCGCGACCGAAAGCAGTAGCGGTGTGATCACCCGGACCGACAGGACTCGGTTGACCTTGGCCACCGCCCCGTCACGCTCCTTGCCGCCACCTGCGAGCAGCCACCGCGACGCCATGCGCAGATCCTTGCGGGTGTCCACGTCCACCCAACGGGCGCCGCTCACATCACAGCACTCCAACCGACCCTGATCCGCGAGGCGGTGCATCCCCGCCGACAACGACGTCTCACCCGCCGCAACCGCGTCGCGCAACACATCGAACACCCCGCCGGTGCACAAGAACGCGCCGGTGTCGAATGCGTCGAACGAGGAGATCCCCTTGCCGATGTCACGCACCAGCCGACCTTCGGTACGCACTCGGGTCACGTCGTCGAGATCGACACCAACGGCGGCGCCAACAGAGTAATCGACCGCGAGCACCGCACCACCCGACGGCAACTCAGAACTCAACAGCGACCACAGGATCGACCGATCGAGCACGTGGTCGGCCATGACCAGCAAGAACGGCTCTTCTCCCAGTGCTTCCTCGGCAGCCAGCACCGACAGCCCGTTGCCTTCGTCGAACCGATCATTGCGTACGCATCGCACCGAGACACCGAGCCGCGGCGACAATCCAGCGCAAAACCGCTCGATCTCCTCGGCCCGATACCCCACCGCCACAACTACTTCATCGACTCCAACGGCGACCAGGTTCCGAACGGCACGCTCCAACAGCGCGACACCGGCCACCGGCACCAGCGGCTTGACCCGCCCCCGCGGCGTCCGCAGACGAGATCCCTTCCCACTAGCGATTACCAGCCCATGCACAACTCCCCTTCCGGGACAGGCGGCGGCCACGGAGCCGAGAAGTTAGAAGCAGGACCACCGCAAGCGAGCCGAACACCGAAAACATATCGAAGGCGGGCACCAGGTGGGCAACACCTGACGACACCTGAATCGACCCCGCATCGCTGAGCGGCCCGTCACACCGCATATTCACCCGGTGACGAAACCCACGTGCACGTGCGTTGCTTGCGCGGTGCACGCGTTGCAACGTGTGCAC
>JAQSWV010000119.1 GCA_029266455.1 Nocardioidaceae bacterium | reverse complement strand
AGGACTGGATACAGGGAGGTGCCGGATGAAGGCGATGGAGGTGCCGGATGAAGGCGATTGTGGTGACGGATCAGGCCGCGGGAACGGCTGGGATGACGCTGGTGGAGCGGCCCGAGCCTGAGGCAGCGATAAACGACGTCGTCGTTCAGGTTCATGCGTCGGGATTCGTCCACACTGAGCTGGGTTGGCCTTCGACCTGGACCGATCGCCTCGGCCGGGACCGAACACCGTCGATCCCCGGGCACGAGCTGGCCGGAGTGGTCGCCGCCCTCGGCTATGGCACGAGGGGGCTGTCGGTGGGCCAGCGGGTGTTCGGCCTCACGGACTGGACTCGCGACGGCACCCTGGCGGAGTACGCGGCCGTCGAAGCACGCAACCTCGCGCCGCTGCCGGGCGACGTCGACTTCACGGTGGGCGCGAGCCTGCCGATCTCGGGCCTGACCGCGTGGCAGGGACTGGTCGAGCACGGCCGCCTCCGGGCGGGGCAGAGCGTCCTCGTGCACGGCGCGGCCGGCGCAGTCGGTTCGATGGTGACGCAGCTCGCACGTGAGTTCGGCGCCTACGTCATCGGCACCGGACGCGCTGCCGACCGTCAGACGGCGCTCGACTTCGGCGCGAACGGGTTCGTCGACCTCGACAGCGACGCCCTGGAAGATGTCGGCGAAGTCGATCTGGTGTTCGATGTCATCGGCGGCGACATCGGGAAGCGGTCCGCACGCCTGATTCGAGCCGGAGGAACACTGGTGTCCATCGTCGGGCCGTCCGAGGCGCGGCCCGCCGACGGCCTGGCGGTCGACTTCGTTGTCGAGTCCGATCGTGCCCAACTGAGTGAGATCGTCCAGCGGGTGCGGGACGGACGACTGCGGACGAACATCGGCAACGTCGCGACCCTCGACGATGCCGTCGCCGCCTTCAACCCGACCGAGCGACGCAAGGGGAAGACGATCATCCGCGTTCGTCCGTGAGGACTCGGGGACAGCGACTGGTTCTGCCCTCCTCGTGGATCAGCGTCAGCCGCGTGGCCAGGTCGGGCGATTCGTACCAGAAGACGTCATGGGACTGGTCCGCTATCTGGTGTGCACCCCCGCGTAACCACGGCCAGGTGCTGCCCCGCCACTGGGTGGTCGAGCGCACCTTCGCCTGGCTGAGTCGCAACCGGCGGCTGAGCAAGGACTACGAGGAGGTGCCATGCACGGAGGAAGCGTGGATCTCCTTGGCCATGATCCGGCTGATGCTCGCTCGATTGACCCGATGAGGGCTTTTCAGACACCCTCTTAGCTTCTAATTTAACCCTGGCGGGGTGCTTGCATGGCGGGGCACTGGCTCCACCATGAACATATCGGGCTCACTGCCGCATTAGCATCTGGTCCACATCACGTTTTGGCACGCTCCGCGGCCAAGTGGTTGTCGACAAACGCTCCAAAACCCCGTTCCTGTTAGCAACGGGATCGCGACCAGGCCAGAGCCGCCGGAGCCGAGAGCTGGTCAACATAGTGGCTGGGCGCGTCGGTCGAGACGAGCAGGGAGCGGTCCACATCCCGCGGGTCGGACCATCTCGCGTCCGCCTCAGCCGGCTCCGTTCGGCGTGATGTTGTGGTTCAGATGGAAGATGTTGTCCGGATCGTACCGCGCTTTGATCGTCGCCAGCCGCTCGTAATTCTCCTGTCCCAGACTCGCCATGACCCGGTCCTGACCTTCGTCGCCGATGAAGTTCAGGAGCACCGCGCCGCTTGCCCAGGGCTGGAGATCGGCGCGCATGTCTCGCGCCCAACGCCTGCCGCGCTCGTCATCGGCGGGGTCTTCCCACAGCCCGAAGGGGTGGACGCACCACGGGGAGCGTCGCCACGGAATCGGGTAGTCGGCCGACCCGCGCCCCACTGCCCCACGCTGGGGGAAGAGCACGTGCTGCGACGGTGACGGCACCACCATGTCGTAGGCGCGGGCGCAGAAGCGGTCGATGGCCTCGTCCGGGAACGCGTCCAGATACTCGGCCGTCCAGTAGTTCCGGTAGCCAGGAGGATCATCGAGCATCGACTGCAGCTCGGCGTAGGGCACCTCGACGATGAGCTCCCCCTCGTGGCCCAGCTCGAGCATCGGCGCCATTGCACGCCGGGCGTCGTCCTCCGGACCGGCATAGGTAACGAGGACGGCACACACGAGTTGGCCGACGAGGTGGGGTGGGACGAAATCCTCAGCAGGACCGGTGAAGTAGATGAGCCCACCGCCGACCTCATCCGGCGCCGCCATGATGAAATCACGGTAGGCACGCGCGATGTCTGGTCCCGCCTCTGGCTGCCACAGGAGCAACGCCGCAGTGACCGCGGAGAGGGGATGCAGGCGGAACGTGAACGCGGTGACTACGCCGAAGTTGCCCCCACCGCCGTGCAGGGCCCAGAAGAGATCGGGGTTCTCCGTTTCGCTGGCATGCACGATCCTGCCATCAGCCAGTACCAGCTCCGCCGCGAGGAGGTTGTCGCAGGCCAGCCCGAACTTCCGGTCGAGCCAGCCTGACCCGCCGCCCAGGGTGAAACCGCCCACCCCGGTCGTTGATACGCGGCCACCCGTAGTGGCCAGGCCGTAGGGTTGGGTTCCCCGGTCCAGATCACCCATCGTGGCACCACCTCCCACGGTCGCGGTCCGTCGCTCGGGGTCGACCACCACCCTGTTCATCCGGCGCAGATCGATGACCAGTCCGCCGTCGGTGAGGGCCTTCCCCGCGACACTGTGCCCCCCACCACGGACCGCGATTTCGAGCGAGTTTTCACGAGCGAAGCGGATCGCCGCCACGATGTCATCGACGCTCGCGCACTGGGCGATCACCTCGGGGCGCTTGTCGATCATCGCGTTGAAGAGAGTCCGGGCCGCATCGTAGCCCGGGTCGTCGGGCAGGATGATGTCGCCGGTGAACCGGCTGCGCAGCTGGTCCAGCGCGGTCCGGTCAACCGCACCGATGGTCATGACGGGCCACCTTTCATCGGAGTGTACAGCCGCTGCGTCTCCCGGCATTCAGGGGTCGTCGGCTACCGATGCTGCTGCCTGGCGTGCCGGATGTCCTGGCGAAGGCCGGCCACCGCTCTGCTACGGGTTAAATCACAAGCTTAGAGGACCGGCGTGCCCGACTATCTCGTCCTCGACTGGAGAGCCGTGGCACGATCCACGACCTATCCGCGCAGTGATCGCTGGGCAACCGGTCATCTCATCAGAGCGTGGTCCCCTCCATGCACCGGTCTCGACCCGTGAGGGCGGGCTATGCCGGCGGCCGTTTGGCCCATAACGTGCAGACGTCTGACGAACAGAGCCGAGTTGGGTAATCAGCCTGTGACGGACGTTGAGGGACGCAAAGTGCACCGTTTGTCGCTGATCGCGGCGATGCTGGCGCTTCTGCTGAGCGGTCCCGCAGGGATCGCGGCTCAGGACTCCACACCGGAGGCGTCCGGCTCGGCCCTGGCTGCACTCGGCTACCCGGAGGATGTGACCGACGAGCAGGTCGTGGCCGATCTCGGCCCGGACGCCGAATCGCCACCACCCTGGCTCTTCGAGGCCATCTACCCCGGATTCCCCGGCGAAACGCTGCCGGGCCAGACCAACCTCGCCCTTGTCGATCTCAGTCCGGGGCGGTACATCGTTCTCGGTGACACGGTCCAGCAGTTCGAGGTCGTCGGCGACGCGGCCACCCCGGGTGCGACGCCGGAGGCGGAGAGGTCGGTCGTCGACGGCACGGTGCGGCTGTTCGACTTCAACTTCGAGTTCCCTGACACCGTGGCAGCGGGACGGCAGCTCTGGGAGGTCACCAACACCGGGGAGCAGCCCCACGAGCTCCTCCTGGCGCGCTCGCCCGAGCCGGTCACCGCGGAGCAAGTGATGGAGCTGATGGCGGGCGAGTCAGAGGAGGCTACCCCGACCGGAGGCGGACCATCCTTCGCCAACTTCGAGCCGGTCGGCGGCATCGGCTGGCTCTCGCCCGGGCTGACCGCCTTGACCGAGATCGACCTGGAGCCGGGAACCTACGTCGCGCTCTGCTTCGTCTTCGACCCGGAGACCGGGTTGCCGCACGTGGCGCTGGGGATGGTCGCCGTATTCACCGTCGGCGAGGGCACCGCGACACCGGTGGCGTAGCGCCCGATGAGGCATGGAGCGTCCGTCGGCTATCAGCGATCGGCTATTGGCTATGAGCGATCGGCGACGAGCCGTCGTGCGTTCTAGCAATGAAGAGGGAACGGTGGCGCGGCGCTCAGCGCTATGACAGGGACAAGGAACACGTGTCATGTTGAGCAAAGCGAAACATCTCGACGACGCGTGCGATGGTTTGTGGGAAACGAGATTCCGCAAGTGCACGTGCAAGTCCGCCTACGGGCTCAGGACCGCGACAAAGTAAAGGTGTCATGCTGAGGAACGACGCATCTCGGCTGCTTGACGAGGTGGTTGCTGGGACACGAGATTCTTCGCCTGCGGGCTCAGAATGACACCCACTCGGTGTCACAGCGGTCAGAATGACACCTTCATCGTGTCGGTCTACTCAGATGCGAGCCAGCTCGAACCTGCACGAACGACGGCTCCGGTGAGCGTTAGTGCATCGTTAGCCGATAGCCTAGAGCTCATGGCTGATAGCCGGGAGAGGAGAACGGTGGCGTGAACCAGCTTCGCATCCTGTGGTCGGTGGCAACGCTCCTGGTGGCTGGTGCGTTCCTTCTCGTCCTGACCGGGGCGCCGGCGGCGCTGGGGCAGGACGCTACGCCGGGCACGGTGAGCGTGGCCGCTCCGGACTGGACGTTCGTCGTCCATGTCATGCAGGACCCGTACGCCGGGGCGCTGACCACCCCGCCCGAGCCGGCGCCGGGGATGCGCTACGTCGGCTTTGACGTCGAGGTGGTGAATGAGTCGGATCAGCCCCTGAGCTTCGCGGGAACCGGTGTCTATC
>JAQSWV010000018.1 GCA_029266455.1 Nocardioidaceae bacterium | reverse complement strand
CTCCTTGGTGATCTACCGCGATCGGATGTACGCGGTCACCGGACACCGGGTCGCTGGCATCCGCGGGGACATCTCCACCGATCGTCGCTACTCGCGTACCTACGCTGAATGCCTGGGCAGGCCCGCCGACAGCTCGGCCGATGGTTCCGACGGTGGAGACACCCCCTCAGCGGCCCCTGCGACACCGGCTCCGCCGACAGCAGCCGACGGTCCATCTGCCTTCCGGGACGGACACATCTGGTTGACGACCGAGCTCGACGGACTGGATGTCCCCGAGGTGCGAGCAGTGCAGGTCCAGCTCAATGCGGTCGGGTACCCGGTCGTTGTGGACGGCAGCTACGGACCGCAGACCGCAGCAGCTGTCTCAGAATTCCAGAATGCCTTCGGCCTCTACGTCGACGGCATAGTCGGTCCGGAGACATACGCCGCCCTGTTCGGTCTCAGCCACTGACGGCCTTGTCTCTCCCTTACAGGCGCAGCGTGCCCGGTGTGCACGACCTGCAGAAGTCGCGGATCGTCGGGGTGGGGCGCCTGCAGAACTCGCGGATCGTCGGGTGGGGACCTGCAGAACTCGCGGATCGTCCACGGGGGTGGGGGGTCAGTCGAGGCCGAGGACGGCGTCCAGGCCGACGGTGAGGCCGGGGCGATCCGCCACCGCGCGGACGGCCGAGAGCACGCCCGGCATGAACGACTGCCGGTCGTGCGAGTCGTGGCGGACGCTCAGGGTCTCTCCCGGGGCCCCGAGCACGACCTCCTGGCTGGCGGTCACGCCGCGCACCCGCAGGGCGTGCACGGCGACTCCCTGGATGTCTGCGCCGCGTGCGCCTTCGGGGTCGTCGGTGGTCGCGTCCGGTACCGGGCCGAGCCCCGCCTCGGCGCGCGCCCGGGCGACCAGCTCCGCCGTACGCCGCGCCGTCCCCGACGGGGCGTCGACCTTGTCGGGGTGGTGCATCTCGACCACCTCGACGGATTCGAAGAACGGCGCCGCCTGCCGGGCGAACCGCATCGCGAGCACCGCGCCGATCGAGAAGTTCGGCACCACCAGCACGCCGACACCCGGAGAGTCGTCGAGCAGTCGACGCACGTGCGCCAGCCGCTCGTCCGTGAACCCGCTGGTGCCGACCACCGCGTGGATCCCGTTGCGCACGCACCATTCGAGGTTGTCGAGCACGGCGTCGGGGCGGGTGAAGTCGACGGCCACCTCGGCGCCCGCCTCGGCCAGCGCAGCGAGGTCGTCGCCGAGGTCGACCCGTGCCACGAGCTCCAGCCCGTCGGCACCCTCCACCGCCGCGCACGCGGCCGTCCCCATGCGCCCCCGCGACCCCAGCACCGCGACGCGGGTGCTCACGATGCCACCTCACGGGCGTGCTCGTGGTCTCGTTCGAACCAGTCCCGCGCCGCCTGCACCGCGTGCCAGACCTCCGCGTACGACGTGGTCAGCGGCGACAGACCGAGCCGCCAGAGGTCGGGGTTGCGGAAGTCACCGATCACGCCGGACTCGGTCAGCTCGTCGTTGAGGCGTCGCGCCTGGTGGTGGCGGAGGACCACATGGGCGCCGCGCTGGTCCGGGTCGCGCGGCGAGGCGACCTCGACGCCGTGAGCCGCCAGCTGTTCGTCGACCAGACCGATCAGAAGCCGGGTCAGGGCGATGCCCTTGCGGCGGATCGCGTCCATGCCGGCCTCGGCCACCAGCCGCACTCCCTCCTCGACGGCGAAGAGGCCGAGCACCGACGGGGTGCCCGACAGCATCCGCCGGATCCCCGGTGCCGGCACGTAGTCGGCGGCCATCGAGAACACGTCCGCGGCGCCGAACCACCCGGGCAGCGGCTGCTCCAGCTCAGCATGGTGCCGGTCCGCGACGTACAGGAAGGCAGGCGCTCCCGGTCCGCCGTTGAGGTACTTGTAGGTGCAGCCGACCGCGAGGTCGACTCCGTGGGCGTCCAGTGCAACGGGGACCGAGCCCGCGGAGTGGGAGAGGTCCCACACCGCGAGCGCGCCGACGTCCTGGATCCGGCCGGTGAGGCCGGGCATGTCCGCGATGCGTGCGGTGCGGTAGTCGACGTGACTCAGCAGGACTGCCGCCACGTCCCGGTCGAGCACGGCCGCGAGAGCTGTGTCGACAGGCGGGTCGGCGGGGGCGTCGGCGGCAGTACCGGCGGACGCCTCCACCCACCGCACCGACATCCCTCGTTGCCGCGCCACCGCCTCGACCAGGTACCGGTCGGTCGGGAAGTCTGCCCGAGCAGCGACCAGCACCTGTCGGTCGGACCGCAGACCGGCGGCCGCGTGCAGGACCTTGGCGATGTTGACGGTGGTCGAGTCGGCGACCACGACCTGACCGGGCGCCGCCCCGAGCACCGTCTGCCCCACCAGGTCGCCGACCTGTTCGGGCAGCGGCACCCAGGTCTCGGTCCAGCCGCGGATCAGCCTGCTGCCCCACTGCTGCTCCACCACGTGGCGCAGCCGCTCAGCCGTGGCCTTCGGTAGCCGGCCGAGCGAGTTGCCGTCGAGGTAGGCGACAGGGTCGCCGGGTCCCGTACCGATCACGAAGCGCTCGCGGAATCCCGCCAGCGGGTCGGCGGCGTCGAGGGCGAGCACCTGCTCGTGGGTGGTGCTCATCCGCCGATCTCCGTCCGCACCGTGATCAGCTCGGGAAAGAAGGTGAGGTCGAGCGCGCGGCGCAGGAAGCCCACACCCGATGACCCGCCGGTCCCCCGCTTGTGCCCGATGACGCGCTCGACGGTCTTGAGGTGCCGGAACCGCCAGAGCTGGAAGGACTCCTCCAGGTCGACCAGCTCCTCCGCCGTCTCGTAGACGTCCCAGTAGCGCGTTGTGTCGGCGTAGACCTGCCGCAACACCTCGACCACGCCGGCGTGGGGGGTGTAGGGCTGCGTCCAGTCGCGCTCGACCCGGTCGGCGGGTACGGGCAGGCCCCGCCGTGCCAGCAGGCGCAGGAACTCGTCCCACAGGCTCGGCGCGGCCAGGTCGGCCTTCAGCTGGGCATGCGCGACCGGGTCGTGCCGGAAGACGGCGACCATGGCGGGCGTCTTGTTCCCGAGCAGGAACTCCACGGTCCGATACTGCGGAGACTGGAAGCCGGAGGCGTCACCCAGGACACCCCGGAACTGCACGTACTCGACCGGCGTCAGCGTCTCGAGCACCCCCCACTGCTCGAACAGCTGGCGTTCGATGTGCTTGATGCGGGCCAGCCGTTTGAGCGCCGGGGACAGGTCGTCGGAGGCCAGCAGCGCGATCGCCGACCGGAGCTCGTGCACCATCAGCTTCAGCCACAGCTCGGTGACGTGGTGGGCGACGATGAACAGCATCTCGTCGTGGTGGTCGCTCAGCGGCTGCTGGGCGGCCAGCAGCGTGTCGAGCTGAAGGTAGCCGCTGTAGGTCTGGCGACCGGCGAGGTCGGTGGTGACACCGGCCTCCAGCGGCCGGTAGCCCAGCTGCGGCGCGGCGCGGTCGTCAGGGGTCACGCCGGGAGCCTACTGAGCGGGGGGTGCTGCGGCCGACACCTCGGCAGTCAGGCGACCGCGGCGTCGAACCGGTCGGCGTCGTCGAACGGGCCGACCACGGCGAGCGCCGGACGTGCGACGAGCAGTTCCGCGGCCAGCTCGCGGACGTCGTCGAGGGTGACCGCGTCGATGCGAGCCAGCATCTCGTCCATGCTCAGCAGCTCCCCGTGCACGAGGTCCGCCTTGGCGATGCGGCTCATCCGGGCGCTGGAGTCCTCGAGCCCGAGGACCAGGTTCCCGCGCAGCTGGCCGCGTCCACGGATGAACTCCTCGTCGCTCAACCCGCGCTCGGCGACATCGGCGATCTCGTCGCGGCACAGCGCGAGAACCTCGTCGACCTTGGCCGGCGCACACCCGGCATAGACGCCGAGCATGCCGCTGTCGGCGTAGTGAGCGCTGTAGGAGTAGACCGCGTACGCCAGGCCGCGCTTCTCCCGTACCTCCTGGAACAACCGGGAGCTCATGCCGCCTCCGAGAGCGGCATTGAGCACGCCCGCGGTGAACCGGCGGCCGTCCGACCGGCGCAGGCCGGGCAGGCCCAGAACGAGGTTGGCCTGCTCGGTCGGACGACTGATCAGACCTGCGCCGGTGCCGTGGCCGGCGACCGGAGCAGTGACCCGGGCGGGGCGTGGACGCACCGTCGGGTCGGGCAGGAACCCCGCAGCACCGAAGGCCGATCGCAGGCGGCGGACGACGGCGCGGTGGTCCACGTTGCCCGCCACCGCGACGACCATCGAGTCGGGGACGTAGCGGCGGCGGTAGTAACCCGCCACCTGGGTCCGGGTCAGCGCACGCACGGACTCGGCGCTGCCGGCGACCGGTCGCCCCAACGGTGACAACGACCACACCCGACCGGCGATGAGGTTGTGGACCACGTCGTCCGGGTCGTCGTCGTTCATCGAGATCTCTTCGAGGATGACCTCGCGCTCGGCCTCGACGTCCGCGCTGGAGATCACCGACGAGGTGACCATGTCGGCGAGGATGTCGATCGCCAGCGGGAGGTCGTCGTCCAGCACCCGCGCGTGGTAGCAGGTGTACTCCTTGCCGGTGAAGGCGTTCAGCTCGCCACCGACCGCCTCCAGTGGCGCCGAGATGTCCATCGGCGACCTGGTCTTCGTGCCCTTGAACAACAGGTGCTCGAGGAAGTGTGACGAACCGGCCAACCCGTCGGGCTCGTCCCGGGAACCGACCCCGACCCAGACGCCGATGCTGGCGGACCGCACCCCGGGCATGGCTTCAGTGATGACCCGCAGACCCCCCGGGAGGACCGTCCGGCGGACCAGACCGCCCTCCTCGGGGGTGAGCAGCGTGCGAGTGCTGCCAAGACGCTGATCGGGTGTCAGCCGGACCCTCAACGGGCCACGGCCTCCTCGGCGACCGGCTCCGCCGTGCCGTCCTCCTCGAGGACCGGCTTGAGTGACAGCTTGCCGCGGTCGTCGATCTCGGCGATCTCGACCTGGACCTTCTGTCCGACGCTGACGACGTCCTCGACCGCCTCGACCCGCTTGCCGCCGGCCAGGGCCCGCAGCTTCGAGATGTGCAGCAGACCGTCCCGACCGGGCACCAGCGACACGAAGGCGCCGAAGTTCGTGGTCTTCACCACGGTGCCGAGGTACCGCTCGCCGACCTCCGGCATCGTCGGGTTGGCGATCGCGTTGATCTGTGCCCGCGCGGCCTCGGCCGCGTCCCCGTTCTCGGCGCCGACGTAGATGGTGCCGTCGTCCTCGATCGAGATCTGGGCACCGGTCTCGTCCTGGATCTGGTTGATGATCTTGCCCTTGGGACCGATCACCTCACCGATCTTGTCCACCGGGATCCTGATGGTGATGATCCGCGGGGCGTACGGGCTCATCTCGTCGGGCTCGTCGATCGCCTCGGACATCACGTCCAGGATCGTCATCCGCGCGTCGCGGGCCTGCTGCAGTGCCGACCCCAGCACGGTGGCCGGGATGCCGTCGAGCTTGGTGTCGAGCTGCAGCGCCGTGATGAACTCGCGTGTGCCGGCGACCTTGAAGTCCATGTCGCCGAAGGCGTCCTCCGCACCGAGGATGTCGGTCAGCGCGACGAATCTCCGCTCGGTCTCGCCTGCAGCGTTCTCGATGTCGTCCGAGATGAGCCCCATGGCGATCCCCGCCACGGGTGCGCGCAGCGGCACACCGGCGTTGAGCAGGCCCATCGTGGACGCACAGACCGAACCCATGGAGGTCGAGCCGTTGGAGCCCAACGCCTCCGAGACCTGCCGGATGGCGTACGGGAACTCCTCGCGTGTCGGGAGCACCGGGAGGATGGCCCGGCCGGCGAGCGCACCATGGCCGACCTCGCGGCGCTTCGGCGACCCGACCCGGCCGGTCTCACCGGTCGAGTACGGCGGGAAGTTGTAGTTGTGCATGTAGCGCCGGGTGCGCTCGGGCGACAACGTGTCCAGCCGCTGCTCGAGACCGAGCATGTTCAGCGTGGTGATGCCCATGATCTGGGTCTCGCCGCGCTCGAACAGCGCAGATCCGTGCACCCGGGGCAGGATCCCGACCTCCGCGGACAGGGTGCGGATGTCGGTCAGCCCGCGGCCGTCGATGCGCACCTCGTCGCGAAGCACCCGCTGACGGACGAGCTGCTTGGTCAGCGAGCGGACGGCTGCGCCGACCTCCTTCTCGCGACCGACGAAGTCTGCCCCCAGCTTGTCGAGCACCTCCGACTTGATCTCGCTCTGCCGCGCCTCGCGCTCGGCCTTGTCGGCGATCGTCAGCGCCTGCGTCAGGCTGTCGCTGGCTGCAGACTCGACGGCGGCGAAGACGTCGTCGGTGTAGTCGGGGTAGGTGGGGTAGTCGGCCACCGGCTTGGCGGCCTCGGCCGCCAGCTGCGCCTGTGCGTCGCACAGCTGCGCGATGAACGACTTGGCCGCGTCGAGACCCTCGGCGACGACCTCCTCGGTCGGCGCCCGACGCCCACCCCGAACAAGGTCCCACGTCTGCTCGGTCGACTCGGCCTCCACCATCATGATCGCGACGTCGGCTTCCGCGCCCGACCCGACCTTGCGGCCGGCGACCACCATGTCGAACACGGAGTCCAACGACTGGCTGTGTGTCGGGAACGCCACCCAGTCACCGTCCACGAGCGCCATCCGGACCCCGCCGACCGGCCCCGAGAACGGAAGACCGGAGATCTGGGTGGAGGCGGACGCGGCGTTGATGGCCAGCACGTCGTAGGGCGTGTCCGGGTTGAGCGACAGCACGGTGATGACGACCTGCACCTCGTTGCGCAGCCCCTTGACGAAGCTGGGGCGCAGCGGGCGGTCGATCAGCCGGCAGGTGAGAATGGCGTCCTCGCTCGGCCGACCCTCACGACGAAAGAACGATCCGGGGATGCGTCCCGCGGCGTACATCCGCTCCTCGACATCGACCGTGAGCGGGAAGAAGTCGAGATTCTCCTTGGGACGCTTGCTGGCAGTGGTCGTCGACAGCAACGTGGTGTCGCCGTCGAGATAGGCCGTGACGGCGCCACCGGCCTGGCGGGCCAGCCGTCCGGTCTCGAACCGGACGGTACGGGTGCCGTGACGTCCGTTGTCGAGGACGGTCTCGGCGATGGTCAGTTCGGGTCCTTCCACGAAGGGTCCCCTCTCGCGTGTCATGCCGGAGGAGAACTGCTGCGGCCGCGGCGGAGGACGCGTCGGTCTTCGATCGAGGTCCGCGGGGCGCGCCTCCATACCGAAGGGCGACCCGAGGGCCACTACCGAGGACCGAGCGCCGGACTGCTGCCGGGCTGGTTCGCTCCGAGCGGTTTCGGTTTCTTCAGTTGTGGGGCAGACAGCACGAAGAGCGGCCCTCCGGTGGTGGAGAACCGCTCCCTGGCGCTCAGCGGCGCAGCCCGAGCCTCTCGATGAGGCTCCGGTAGCGCCCGATGTCGGTGGTTTGCAGGTAGTTCAGCAGGCGGCGGCGCTGGCCCACGAGCAGCAGGAGACCGCGACGACTGTGGTGGTCGTGCTTGTGCTCCTTCAGGTGCTCGGTCAGGTGCGCGATACGGTGCGTGAGGAGCGCGACCTGGACCTCCGGCGAGCCCGTGTCGCCCTCGGTGGTGGCGTACTCACTGATGATCTTCTGCTTCGTGGCGACGTCGGTCGGCACTCGATCTCCTCTCGGGGGCCCGCTGCGCGGTGCGCCGGGGCAGGTCCACCCGGGCTCTCTTGATCCGCGGCCGTCACACGGCAACGCTCAGGCTATCAGTCCACCGCACGAGAGCCCGAATCTCGCGCCTGCCCGTGCCCCGACACCGGCCGCTCAGCGTGGCGCATGGCGCAGCGCCGTCACCCGGTCCCGCACGCGGCGAGCGACCGGGCGCAGCCGCCGGTCGAGCCGGACGCGACCGCGGTGCCACCTCCGCCGCAGCACAGCCGCGACACCCGTGCCGGCGGGCTCTGCTCCGCCCGGACCGTCGAGGTAGGTCGTGCGCAGCCGCACGCCGTGCTCGACCAGCCCGGTGAGCGCGTCGGCCCCCACCGCCACCAGCTCGGCAGGAGCGGCGTGGTCGGGGTGCGGACCTGCCTGCACCGGCCGCCGTGGGAGCAGTTCGGCCAGATCGCCGGTGACCGAGTAGTTCGCGGCCCGCAGGCCCTCGACCGCCGACTCGGCCCTGGCGCGTATGTCGTCGAAGAGCTCCAACGGAGGGGTGAACCGCTGCTTGCCCGTGCGTTCCGCGAGGATCTGCTGCGCGAGCAGCCCCTTGACGTACCGGCCCCGCTGGCTGCGATCGAGTCGGTCACCGCCGGAACTGCGTCGGCCCCCCGCTGCTCGCGTTTCCCCGCCGTGTCGTCGCGCCTGCTGACCCCCTGCCCGGGCCGCCGCGAGCTCGGCGTTGACCTGACGCAGGAAGGTCACCTCCGCCGCCCCCAGGGACGCGTTGGGGCGGGCCACCGTCGTGTCGACGCTGTCGGGGTCGATGCCCAGGACTCCGGCGAACCGTCGCCAGAGCAAGCCCGGCTCGGACCCGGCCGGCGGCAGCGTCACCACGTGCACGCGCTCGGGGGGCAGGCCGGCGCCCCAGCGCTGCAGCACCCGGACCGCGTCGTGCACGCTCCAGAACCAGCGGCCGACGACACCGTCGGGTCCGCGCTCGAGCACGTCGGCGAGGAACTCGTCGAAGCTGAGCCCACGGCCGTGCTTGGTGCTCTCCTGCCACTCGGCGCCCAGCAGGCCCCACAGGTCGCGCACGGAGTAGACGATGTGCACCCGTTCCCTGCCGAGCGCATCGACGGCGCGGGCCGCGTCCGCCGCGTCGGCCGCCGCGAAGAGCTCGTGGGACACCACTGCGGTGCCCGGCCAGTGTCGGGCTCGAGCGGCGACCCGGTCCCAGCTGCCGGCCGCTCCTGCCGGCTGCCGGGCCGTGTGCCGCAGGTCCAGCGAGGCCCGGTAGTGCTCGTCGTACCGCTCCCGGGTGAACAGCAGGCCCTGTGCGGCCAGGGTCGCGCGGTGGTGCCACAGCACATCCTGCAGGAACGTCGTGCCGGTCTTCGGGGCGCCGATGTGCATGTACACCGGCCCCGGTGCGACGGCTCGGCGCGGGCGGCGGGGCGGTGACCAGCGCTCGCCGCCACGCTGCCCGGGCTGACCGGCCTGACCGGGTTGACGGGGGTGAGCCGGCTGTCCGGGCTGGCGGCGCAGCGGGCTGCGGTCGCGCAGCCGCTGCTCCATCCTGGCCAGCTCGGTGATCAGCCCGGCGGTGCCCCGCACCGCCACCTCGGCCAGCCGCGAGTCGTCCGGGATCGGCGCGGGCACGCGCGGCGGGCCCGGCAGCAGCTCCCCGAGGTCGCCCTCGACCGGGTAGCCGGCCTCGGTCAGCTGCTGCACGGCGGCAGCGGCGCGCGCCGCCACGTCGTCGGCGAACTCGGGCGGCAGGACCAGGCGGGGCTCGTCGGCCGGACCTACCCGGGTGAGCACCTTCTCGGCCAGCACGGCGCGGGCGACCGGGTCGTAGTGGGGCGGCGGGAGCCGACCGACATCGCCCTCGTTGAGCCGGCGCAGCAGCTCGGCGGCCGTCGGGCCGAGCGAGGTGTTCGACCGGGGCCCCCCGAGCGGGTCGATGTCGGACCGGATGCCGACCACCGCGGCGAACCGCTCCCACAGCAGCTCCCGGCGGGCCCCGGCGGCGGGCACGGTGACCAGGTGGACGCGACCGGCGCCCACAGCCCGGGCCCATCGGTCGGCGACCGCAGGGACGTCGTGCAGCTCCCAGAAGCGGCGGCCCATCCCCGCCGTCCAGGTCGGACCGCCGTCGCCGCCGAGGCACCCCGAGACGAACTGCTCCAGCGTCATCGTCTGTCGGTGCTTGACCTGCTCCTGCCACGCAGAGGGCAGCTGCCGGGCGAGGTCGCGCACGGTGAGCACCACGTGCACCTCGGCAGCGCCGAAGGAGCCGCACGCCTCGACCGCCTGGGCGGGCGTCGCGGCGGCGAGCAGCTCGCTGCTCAGCACGGCAGTGGGGACCCCGGCGGCCCCGGCGGCCGCGGCGAGCCGGGCCCAGGTGCCGTCCCAGTCCGGGTTGCGACGTCCGGCCCAGGCGGCCTTCCGGAGGTCCATCGCCGCGGCGAAGTGCTGCTCGCGCCGCTCCAGGGGGTAGCTGACACCGGCGGCAAGCAGCCCGCCGCGAGACCGCCACAGCACGTCCTGCAGATGCGTGGAGCCGGTCTTGGGGACGCCGACGTGCAGGTAGACGCGGCGTAACGCCGCCTCAGTCATCGGTGCCGCTCTTGCCGGCAGCGGCGGCATCACGGTGGCGGAGCTGACGCAACCGCCCCGCACCGGCGGTGTACGCGCGCCGGACCGGCATCACCCATTGGTGCTGGTCGCTGTACCGGACCAGCCGGTGCCGCCACGAGCCGTCGCGCCAGTAGTCCACCTCGTCGCGGGCACGGGCCAGCTGTCGCAGTAGCCCGGCCATGCCGTCCAGGGCTACGGGCAGCAGCTGCTCGGCGTCGACGGTGTCCGGCTGCGGCCCATCCGGCGCCGGCGGTGGGAGCAGCTCGTTCAGGTCTCCGACGACGTCGAAGCCGCCCCGCCGGAGCGCCGCGATCATCTCCTGCGAGCGTTCCTGCACCCAGCCGTCGCGCTCGGGTGGCAGCTGCGGCCGCGGGGACACCGGACTCACCCGCTGCGGTGCCACGAGCACTGTCTCAGCCAGCAGCTGCCGGACCAGCTCGTCGTAGCGGGGGTGCGCGAACCTGCCGCGCAGCACCTCGTTGAGGCGTCGGACCAGCTCCGCCTCGACCGTGCCCAGGGAGACGTTGCGCGGCCGGACCGAGAGGTCGACCTCGACGTCGGCCAGCCCCGACGCCAGGGCGAAGCGCTGCCAGAGCAGGCCCGGGTCGGACCCACCTGATGGCGGCACCGTGACGACATGAATCCGCTCGGGCGGTACCACCTCGGACCACCGGTCGAGCACGGCGGCCGCGTCGTGCAGGCCCCAGAACAGCTCCCCGAAGGGCGCCGGCGCGTCGCGACCGAGGCGCACGAGGTCGTCGACGAAGCGCTCGAAGGTCACCGTATGCCGGTGCTTGACGTGCTCCTGCCAGTCCGAGGCCAGCTGGCGGGCCAGATCGCGTGCGGTGAACACGATGTGCACCTCACGTCGGGCCTTCCCGGACAAGTCGTCGACGAGCCGGGCGGCCTGCTCCGCAGTGGCGCCGCCGAGCAGCTCGTTGGACAGCACGACCGAGCCGCGGACGCCGCGCGTCCTGGCCGCCAACCGGTCCCAGCTGCCCTCCCAGGCGCCCTGCGCACGGCCGCCCCACGACATGCCACGCAGGTCGAGCGCGGCAGGGAAGTGCTCGTTCGGGCGGGTCAGGGGATAGTGCACCCCCGACGCGGCGAGCGCCTGCCGGTTCCGCCAGAGCACGGCCTGCAGGTACGTCGTCCCTGTCTTGGGGGCTCCCACGTGCACGGTGGCGCGCGGCGTCGGACTCATCCGGCGGTCATCCGTGGTCGGATTCGGCGAGGTCCTCGTCCTCGAGGTCGTCGCCCGCCGGCGCGCGCCCTCGCTTGGACGACGGGACGCCCTGGGCGGCGAGCAGCAGCTCGCGGACAGCGAGGACGCCGGCCCGGGCCACCGCCACAGGGTCGGTCGCCTCAGGTGTCAGCAGGTCGGCCGGACCGTCGACGGGGACACGAAGCTCGTCGAGGTCGCCCACCACGTGGCAGCCCGACGACCGCAACTCGTCGATCGTCTCGTCGGCTCGCTCACTCAGCCACGAGCGGGTTCCGGCGTCCAGCTCGATCCGGCCCCCTGCGTCGTTCCTCCCCGCCAGTGTCTGCTTGGCCAGCAGGTTCTTGACGGTGGAGGCATGCACGGACTTGTCGAGCCGGCCGTCCATCTCGACGTTGACCCGGCGGAGGAACTCAGCGTCGGCGGCGCCCAGTCCTGGGTTGGCAGCAACGCTGGCGGTGTCGTAGGCGGTGGTGTCCTCGAGGAAGATCCCGGCGAAGCGGTGCCACAGCTCGTCCGGCGCGGCGCCGGCGGTCGGAACGATGACCAGGTGGACCCGCTCCGGGGGGAGGACGGTGCACCACCGACGCACCAGCGCTCGCGAGTCGTGGACGTTCCAGAAGGTTCGGCCCAGGTCGCTGTGCTCGGGGTCGGCGAGCCCCGCGACGAAGTCGGGCAGGGTGCGCCCGGATCCGTTCTTGACGCGCTCCTGCCACACCGCCGGCACCACTCGACCGAGGTCGCGCGCGGTGATCACGACGTGCGTGGGGACCTCGCCGAGGGACGTGACGATGTGAGCGACGGCTGCCTCCCCGCAGACGGCCAGCCATTCCGACGACACCACGGATCTGCCCGGCCAGGACCGCATCTGCGCCGCCAACGTGCCCCAGGGACCACCGAGGTCGATGCCCTTCTTGCGCCGGTTGAGACGGCGGACGTCCTTGGCGGCCCGGAAGTGCTCGCGCTTGGCCTTGCCGGGCAACAGCACGCCCTGGCGGCGGAGCGGCTTCTCGTTGGACCACAGGATGTCCTGCAAGTACGTCGTGCCGGTCTTCGGTGGCCCGATGTGGATGAACGCGCCGGTGGGGCCGCCTTTCATACGATTGAGCAGCGCACTTGTACGATGCTTGACTGGCAACCGACACCCTCCCGTGTCCAGGAAGAGAACCGGAACGCCCGGCCCGGGACGACGATAGCCGCACCGCCCGGTGCACCCGCAGAGCAGGATGGTCCAAGGAGCCCGCGTGACAATTCCGGCCACAAGCCCGGCCACCAGCCCGACCACGAGCCCGGCCACCGACCCGGCGACCGACCCGGCCACCGACCCGGGCACCAGCCCGGTCGCGAACCCGGACGGGTCCGTCGAGCGTGTGCTGCAGCGCGTGATCCTCCCGCTGGACGCGGACAACGACGTGCTCCCCCTCTACGTGGACGCCTCGGGCACCACCAAGACCGCCGAGGACGAGGAGGCGGTCGAGAGCGACCCGGGCCAGACCGTTCCGACCACCGCGCCCGTGGGTGACAGCTTCCGGTCCTCGCAGGTGAGCGGCCGGCGCAGCGCGGTCGTCCCGGACGGCACCGTGGTGTCCTTCGGGTCGTACTTCAACGGGTTTCCGGCGGGCTACTGGCGCCGGTGGTCGACCCTGTCCGAGGTCGTCCTGCGGGTCGTCGTCCGCGGCTCGGGCTCGATGACCGTCTACCGGTCGACGTCCAAGGGCCACTCGCACCGGGTCGAGTCCCGCCGCGTCGATGGCGGACGGCCGGTCACCATGGAGGTCGTGCTGCCGCTCAAGACCTTCATCGACGGCGGCTGGTACTGGTTCGACCTCGCGGGCGACGGCGGCGACCTGCGGCTCGACCGCGCCGAGTGGCTGGCCCACACCGACGGCACGGCCCCCGGGACCCTCACCATCGGGATCACGAGCTTCAACCGGCCGACCTTCTGTGTCGACCAGCTGGTGGCACTGGCGGCTCAGCCCGAGGTCCTGGAGATCGTCGACGAGGTGCTGATCGTCGACCAGGGCAGCGACAAGGTGGCCGAGGAGCCGCGCTTCGCCGACGTCGCGCAGACGCTGGGAGCACGGCTTCGGGTGGTCGAACAGCCCAACCTGGGCGGTTCGGGCGGCTTCTCCCGCGCCATGGACGAGACGGTCACCCGCGGCGACAGCGACTACTGCCTGCTGCTCGACGACGACGTGGTGTGCGAGCCCGAGGGCATCTTGCGGGCGGCCACCTTCGCCGACCTCGCCCGGACACCGACGATCGTCGGCGGCCAGATGCTCAGCCTGTACGACCGGTGCGTGCTGCACGCGTACGGCGAGTCCGTCGCCGAGTACCGCTGGTTCTGGGGACCCGCCCCCGGCACACCGCACGGGCACGACTTCGCCGCCAACGGTCTGCGCGGCACGTCCTGGATGCACCGCCGCATCGACGTCGACTACAACGGCTGGTGGATGTGCCTCATCCCTACCGACGTGATCCGCAAGGTGGGTCTGTCGCTGCCGATGTTCATCAAGTGGGACGACGCCGAGTTCGGGCTGCGTGCCCGCGTGCAGGGTCACCCCACTGTCACGCTTCCGGGCGTGGCCGTGTGGCACGTGCCCTGGCACGAGAAGGACGACACGATCGACTGGCAGGCCTACTGGCACCGCCGCAACCGGATCGCCTCCGCGCTGCTGCACTCCCCGTACGCGCGGGGTGGGCGGCTCGTCCTGGAGAGCTTCGAGACGCAGATCAAGCACCTGGTCTCGATGCAGTACTCCGCGGCAGAGCTGGGCCTGCTCGCGATCGAGGACCTGTTGGAGGGTCCCCAGCGCATGCATCGTGACGTCCGCCGGCGCATGGCCGAGCTGCGCGCGATCCGCGCCACGTACGTCGACTCCCAGGCGCAGGACGACCTCGAGAAGTTCCCGCCTGCCCGACGCCCCAAGCCACCGCGCCGCGGCGTCCACCCCAAACCGCCGCGGTCGAAGCTAGCGTTGCTCAAGTCGGCGGCGGCGGGCTCGATCCGTCAGCTGATGCCGGTGCGCGAGACGTCGCGGCGCAACCCGGAGATGGCTGTGCCCCACGTGTTCCTGCAGTGGTGGCGGCTCGCGAAGGTCGACAGCGCCCTGGTGTCCGGTGCCGACGGTGCCAGCGCGGCCTGGTACCAGCGTGACCGGGACAAGTTCCGCGAGCTGATGGCGCGATCGGTGCGCGTGCACCTTCAGCTGTGGCAGCGCTGGAACGAGCTCGCCGAGGAGTACCGGGCCGCTCTGCCTGAGCTGACCTCTCCGCAGACCTGGCGGGAGACCATCTCCACCACCGACTGACGGCCGGCGTCCCGAGGCACGCCGCTGCGGCTGCGTGGCAGCCGCAGCCTTCAGCGTTCGTGCACGACCCGGCCGTCGACGACGGTCAGGTCGACACAAGCCGACGAGATCTGTTCCGCCGGCCGGCTGAAGATGTCCCGGTCCAACACGACCACGTCCCCCCTCGACCCCGGCCGCAGCACTCCGGCGTCGTCGTCGTGCGTCACGTACGCCGACCCTGCCGTGTATGCGCGCAGGGCGTCGGACAGCCCGATCGCCTGGTCGGGCAGCAGCGGCTCGTACCCGATGGCGTCGCCATCGCTGCGCAACCGCGTCACCGCCACCTGGATGCCGTGCAACGGGTCCGCGGAGCTGACCGGCCAGTCGGACCCGGCCGCGAGCCGCGCGCCGCAGCGGAGCAGATCGCCGAATGGGTACTGCCAGCTGCCCCGCGGCTCCCCGAGGAACGGCAGCGTCAGCTCGTCCATCTGCGGCTCATGGCACGCCCACAACGGCTGCACGTTGGCAGTGAGGTCGAGCGCGCTGAACCGCGGCACGTCGTCGGGATGGATCACCTGCAGGTGCGCCAGGTGGTGGCGCCCCGCACTCGGTCCGTTGGCCGCCCGGGCGGCCGCGAAGGCGTCCAGCGTCTCGCGCACGGCCCGGTCGCCGATCGCATGCACGTGCACCTGGAAGCCGCGTCGGTCGAGGAGGGTCACGGCCTCGGCCAGAAGTGCGGGTTCGACGTACGACAGCCCGCGGTTGCCGGTCGGGTGCCCGTGGCCGTCGAGGTAGGGCTCCTGCATCCCGGCGGTGAACGACTCGGCGATGCCGTCCTGCATGATTTTGACCGCCAGTGGGCGGAACCGTCCCACGGTGCCCTCGGCTCGAAGGTCCACGAGGTCGTCGACCTGCTCGAGACCGCGGTTCCGGTCCCACCACAGCGCCCCGGTCACACGTGCGGTGAGCAGGTCGTCTCGCACGGCCCGCAGGTAGGCGGGGTACGGATCACCCCAGACCGCATAGTTGCCAACGATGGCGTCCTGCCAGGCGACGATGCCCAGCGCGTGCAGGTGCTCCTGCGCCCGCAGCAGACCCTGCAGGCGCTGCTCGTCGTCCACGGGCGGGACCAGTACCGACACCAGCTCCATGGCGCGCTCGTGCAGGGTGCCGGAGGGCGTGCCGTCTGGCTCCCGCTCGATCCGGCCACCGGGCGGGTCCGGAGTGTCGCGGTCGATGCCGGCGAGCTCGAGGGCGCGGCTGTTGACCCAGGCGCTGTGAGCGTCACGGTTGGGCAAGAACACCGGCCGGTCGGGAACCGCCCGATCAAGGCTCTGCCGGGTCGGGGTGCCACCAGGGAAGGCAGACATCGACCACCCGGAGGCACGCATCCAGTCGCCGGCCGGCTGGGTGCCGGCGTACGCGTCCAAGGCCCGGAGGTAGACCTCTTCGTCGTCGGGCAGCTCGGTGAGAGTGCACCCTTGCAGTCCGAGGCCGCCCTGTACCGGGTGCACGTGGGCATCGATGAATCCCGGTAGCGCGAGCCGACCAGCCAGATCGACGACGCGGGTGTCGGTCCCGGCCAGGGAGGCCGCCTCGGCGTCCAACGCGACCACTCGCCCGCCCTGCAGCGCCACGGCGCCGGCATCCGGGTCGTCCGCGCGACCGGTCCACACCGGTCCGCCCTGAAGCAGCAGGTCAGCCTGCACGCCGATCCCCCTCCGTGCGTCGGTGCGTCGGCCCGGAGCGTACGGGAAGCCGGTCGGCGCACGCTCCGGGTGCCGTCAGGAAGCGGACGTAACCTCCCCGTGAAGGCTTCTCTCGAGAGGAACGGTACGTGCGCCTCCGCCTGCTCCTGGCGATCACGGGCCTGGTCGTGCTTGCGCTGGTCGCGACCGCAGCCGTCCAGAGCAGTGGGGAGGGTGACGCCAGGCAGCCGAACCCTGCCGCGACGGGCGACACGGTCCTGCCTCCCGGTCCGGTGGCCACGTACGTGGCGCTCGGCGACTCCTACACCGCCGGGCCGCTGATCCGGTGGATGCGCAGCGATCCGCCGACCTGCCTGCGGTCGACCCGCAACTACCCCGCCGTGCTGGCGCAGTGGCTGGAGGTCGACGACCTGGTCGACGTCAGCTGCTCGGGTGCCGACACCGGCAACATCACGGCGTCGCAGTCCTGGTTCGGTCGCAGGGCGCCGGCGCAGCTGTCTGCGGTCACGGCTGACAGCGACCTGGTCACGCTGGGGGTGGGTGGCAACGACGCCGACCTGTTCTCCTCGCTGGTGGCCGGCGCCCGTCCCCCCGACCTGCCGGGAACGCTCGAGCGGGTCAGCCGTCGGGTGTCCCGGATCGTGGCAGCGATCCGTGCCCGGGCTCCCACTGCCGTCATCGCCGTCGTGGGCTACCCCCGCATCGTGCCGGAGCGGGGGACCTGTGCCGCGTTGCCGTTCGACGCCCGCGACAACCGGTACCTCGACCGCGTCGAGCGAGCCCTCAACGCGGGGCTGCGCCGGGCGGCCGGCACGCAGGCCGTCTACGTCGACACCTACGGACCGTCGATCGGTCATGACATCTGCGCCCGGGAGGCCTGGGTGAACGGTCGGCGTACCCGTGCGCTGGAGGCGCTTGCCTACCACCCCTTCGTGTCGGGCATGCAGGCCAGCGCGGAAGCGATCCACCAGGTCCTCCGTGGCCGGCCGCCTTCTGTCGCGGTGCGCCAGCAGGCGAAGGCCGCACTCGCACGTCGGCCTGCCGAGGCGCTCACCCGGCGCGAGCAGCGGTTCACCGCGTCACTGCTGGGCGGGTGAGCCACCGCGGCCGGGGACGGGTCCGGGCCCTGTCCTGGCACGGCCGTCAGCCCGGTCCGCTCACGCTGGAGCGACGCCGAGGGCGATCCGGGTCCGCTCCACGTCCTCGGCCATCTGACGCACCAGGTCGTCGACCCCGTAGAAGCGGACCTGGCCGCGGAGCCGGACGACGAAGTCGACCCGCACCGGCACCCCGTACAGCTCGAGGTCGTCACGATCGAGGACGTACGACTCCACCCGTCGTTCGACACCGCCGAAGGTCGGGTTGGTACCCACGCTGATGGCTGCCGGCAGAGGGAGAGCCAGATCATCGTCCAGCCGCTGGAGCGTGCCCGCGTACACACCGTCGGCCGGGACCGCGACCATTCCCGAGGTGGGGACGTTGGCGGTCGGGTAGCCGAGTGCGCGGCCGCGGTGGTCGCCCTCCACCACGACGCCCTCCACCGAGTGCGGGCGACCCAGGACAGCGGTCGCGGTCTCGACGTCGCCCCGGTCGAGGGCCTGGCGCACGACCGTCGACGACCAGGGCGGGTCGCCGCCCACCAGGTCGAGGCCGTCGACGGTGAACCCCAGCCGCTCGCCCAGCCTGCGCAGGGTGTCGACGTCGCCGCTGGCGCGATGGCCGAAGCGGAAGTTCGCCCCGACCACGACGACCGCAGCGTGCAGGCGGTCGACGAGGACACGGCGCACGAACTCCTCGGGCGACCAGGCGGCCATCGTGCGGTCGAAGGGGAGCACGAGGACGTGCTCATCGCCCGTCGCTGCCAGCAGTCGGGTCCGCTGCGCCATCGTCGTGAGCGCGACCGGGGCCCGGTCCGGCGCCAGCACGGCCATCGGGTGCGGCTCGAAGGTGACGACGACCACGGGCACGTCCGGACCGACCCTCCCGGCAGCCGTGCGCGTGCGGTCCAGGACGAGGCGGTGTCCGCGATGCACACCGTCGAAGTTGCCGATGGTGACGACCGTCGGGCCCAGGTCGGGCGGCACCTGTTCGAGCTGACGCCACACGGTCACGTCGGGTTGGTCTCCTCACGGGCGGCGGATCGGGCGCGCCCAGCCTGCCACGCGCGCCACCGCACGCCGGGGCAGCCGGCGAACGCGGGCGGATGAGATGGTTCTCATGGCGTTCTCATCCGCGATGCATCCTCGTCGGTCACGCTAGCGGGGTGCAGACCTCATGGAAGGCAGCAGCGGTGACCGCCGCCGTGGTCGTGGCAGGCGGCTGGCTCGTGCAGCAGGGTCTCGGCGCACCACCCCGCGGGCCCCAGATCGAGGCGGCCACGATCTCCCCCGATGCCGGGGTGCGAGGTGACCCGCAGACGAGCCGCGTCGGCGCTGGCCAGCGCACCGGTTCGCGAGACGACGACGAGCGCCGCTCCGAGCGTCGGGCCGACCGCTTGGCCGACCGTATGGCCGCCCGCAGCGACGATCGGCGCGACGACCGCAGGACCGATCGGCAGGCCGACCGCAACGATGACCGGCGCGATGACCGGCGCGACGACCGGCGCGACGACCGCAAGGCCGATCGGCAGGCCGACCGCATCGACGACCGCAGCGACGACCGCCGCGAGAACCGCGTCACACCTGTTTCTCCGTTGCCCGACCCGGTGCGAGACGATGACCACGAGGGCGGCTACGGGGACGACGATGGTGACGACGGTGACGATGACGGAGACGACGGGGGCGATGATGACTGACGCCAGGCGAGATGCCTGACGCCGGAGGGCGGTGACGGACGCGGACACGGCTGCGCGCGGACATCGGCTGCCGTGGTGGCGGTCGGTCCGTGCCCGCATCACCCTCGCGGTCGTGGTCTTCACCTCGCTGGCGATGAGCGGTGCCGGCCTCGCCGCGTACCTGGTCGAGGAGCGGCGCACCGACCGGAGAATCCTGAACTCGGTGACCGACGAGCTGGACGAGTTCAAGACCCTCCGTACGGACGGCATCGACCCGGAGACCCGGCGCCCCTTCGGTACCGTCCGCCGGCTCACGTTCGTGACCTTGCTGCGCAATGCGCCGGACGAGCGCGAGGTGCTCATCGCGTGGTTCAACAACCGACCGCAGTTCCAGAACAGTGTCGACGGGGTCGGTGAGGAGCTGCTGGCAGATGACGCCTTCGTCGACCGCGTCCGCGGCCTCATCGACGACGGGGGCGGCACGGTCGAGATGGAGACCGTGCTCGGGTCGACACTGACCGCCGTTCAGCCGATCGAGGACGACACCGGCGACGGCGCATTCATCGTGGCCTATCTCACCGGCCAGGAGCGGGAGGAGTTCTTCCAGACGGTGCGCACGTACGTCGCGGTCTGTGTCATCGCGCTGCTGGCGGTGACCGTCGGCGCGTGGTCGGTCAGCGGACGGCTGCTCTCGCCGGTCCGTCAGCTTCGCGCCACCGCACAGGAGATCACGGACACCGACCTGTCCCGCCGCATCCCGGTGGAGGGCGACGACGACATCTCCGACCTTGTACGCACGGTCAACGCGATGCTCGAGCGACTGGACCGCGCCTTCGCCACCCAGCGCACCTTCCTCGACGATGCCGGCCACGAGCTGCGGACGCCGGTGACGGTGCTACGTGGCCACCTCGAGCTGCTCGACCCCTACGACGCCCGTGATGTGACGGTCACCCGGGAGCTGCTGCTGGACGAGATCGACCGGATGTCACGGATGGTGGACGACCTGATCCTCCTGGCCAAGGCGGACCGCCCCGACTTCGTGCACCCTGCGCCCACCGACATCGGACCCCTCCTGGATCAGGTCGTCGACAAGGCGCGAGCGACCGCCGAGCGCGCCTGGCAGGTCGACGAGCGCGCAGTGGGGACGCAGTGGCTGGATGGGCAACGGGTCACGCAGGCCCTCCTGCAGCTCGCCTCCAATGCGGTGCGGCACACCGATCACAGCGACGTGGTGGCCTTGGGATCCCGGCTGGACGACAGCTTCTTGCGGCTGTGGGTGCGTGACGGCGGGCCGGGAGTGGCCGAGGCCGAGCGCGAGAAGATCTTCGAGCGCTTCGTCCAGGGCGAGGACCAGACGGCTGAGGAGGGGTCCGGGCTCGGACTGTCGATCGTGCGTGCGATCGCCGAGGCTCACGGCGGGAGCGCGCACGTCGAGTCAGCCGCCGGACAGGGGGCGACCTTCATCCTCACCCTGCCGCGTACGGGCGGTCACCTGACCGGTGAGGGGCAGCGGAGCTCCATCGATGCCGGTCATGACCACGCCCGCCACGGGCACGCCGGCCACGCCCGAGCCGGCCCAGTGCAGGATGGTCGGTCATGAACCGCGTGCTCATCGTCGAGGACGAGACTCGCATCGCCGCTTTCGTCGAGAAGGGGCTCCGGGCCAACGGGTTCACACCGACCGTGGTGGGCGACGGCATCTCCGGGTTGGGGCACGCGATGTCCGGCGAGTTCGATCTGGTGGTGCTCGACGTCGGGCTCCCCGGCATGGACGGTTTCACCGTGCTGCGACGACTCCGGCAGGCGCGAAGCCAGCTGCCGGTGATCATCCTGACAGCACGCGACTCGGTGACCGACACGGTCGCAGCGCTGGAAGGGGGCGCCGACGACTACATGCCCAAGCCGTTCAAGTTCGACGAGCTGCTGGCGCGCATCCGGCTGCGGCTGCGCAGCGACCGGACCCCAGAGGTCACGATGCTGCAGCACGGTCCGGTCGGGCTGGACCTGCGCACCCGGCGGGCGTCGGTCGACGGGCGCACCGTCGATCTCTCCGCCCGGGAGTTCGCGCTCGCAGAGATCTTCTGGCGCAACCCCGGGCAGGTGCTGAGCCGTGAGCAGCTCCTCAGCCACGTGTGGGGCTACGACTTCGACCCGGGCAGCAACGTCGTCGACGTGTACGTCGGCTACCTGCGCAGGAAGCTGGGTGCCGACCTGATCGAGACCGTGCGCGGCATGGGGTACCGGCTCAGCGCATCGACACCTTGAAGCCGGCCAGCCGGGGACGCGGGAGGGCCGCCAGCATCGGCTCGAGCATGCCCGCGATCTCCGCCGGGAGCGGCCGCTGGGCCGGATCCGGTGTCAGGCACGACTCGATCACCTTGCGCAGGGATGGGTCGACGCGCTCCGGTAGCGGCGCGTGCGGCAACGACAGCTGCGGATGCTGCACCGCAGGCTCGTCTTCGTCGCCGGAATCAGCGGGCTCCTCGTCGCGGGGAAACGGCCGGTAGCCGGCAGCGGCGTAGAACAGGCTGGCGCCCAGGCCCCACACGTCGCTGGCGAAGCCCGGCGACCCGCTGGTCGGCGGGTCGCACTGCTCCGGTGCCATCCATGCATCGGTGCCGATGACAGTGGTCAGGGCGGCCGCCTCAGCGCTCGACCGGGCGACGCTCAGGTCGATCAGGCGCGGCGGCGCTCCCATGATGATGTTCGCCGGCTTGATGTCGAGGTGGACGACATCCCGCTCACGCAGATAGTGCAGCGCCGAGGCGAGCTCCAGCCCGAGCGGAAGCAGCTGCTGAGGAGGCAGGTGTCCGTGCCGGCGGACCAGCGACGAGAGCCGGGGGCCGTCGAGGTTCTCGAGCACCAGGTGTGGACGCTGCCCGTCCAGCACTGCGTGAAACCCACGGACGATCGCCGGGTGGGCAAGGTCCCCGACCATGTCCGTCTCGCGCTCGAGCCCGGCGAGGGTGGAGGCGTCGTGCACCTGGTCGGGCCGCACGATCTTGACCACGACGGGCGCGTACAGCAGGTGGTCGAAGGCCAGATAGGCCTCGTAGGCCGACCCACCGCCCAACAGCTCGACCGTGGTCAGCCGGGCGCTGATGGGGTCCCCCTGCTCGAGGTTCCAGCTGCTGGTGCTCATCGGTGTCTCCGGCTCGGTCGTCGGTGCGGGGAGGCGTGCGGGGTGACTGAGGGGTGCGGACGGGCCACGGGCGATGCGCAGCCCGCCCCCACGCGGAACAGCTGTGCTGCGGTCAGCGCGTGTCGTGTCGCGACCCGTCGTTGGTGTGGTTGCGGCTGTTATCGCGGGTCCGGTCGCCGCCGTCACGGGTCCGGTCCTTGGTCAGGTCGCGTCGGGACAGGTCCCGGTCGCGGCTGACCTTCGTGACCCGGCTGTTGGTGTTGTCGCGGGCGCTCCTGCTGTTGCCGGTCTTGCTGCGGGTCTTCGACCGGGTGTTGGTCTTGTCCCGGTTGGCGTCGTCATCGTCGTCGTCGACCGTGGCCAGCTCGGACACGGCGTCCTGCCGTTTGGTGATCACGGCGCGCTCTTCCGGTGCAGCGGTGGCTCCTGACGTGGTGACGAGAAAGAGGCCACCGGCGAAGACCGCGGCGAACAACGCGACGAGACTGCGGAGGACGATGGTCATGGATGCTCCTCGTAGAGGTAGGGTGTCGAACTCCGTCAGGATGCCGCGGCCGAGTGAGGCGCCGGTGAGCCAGCGGTGAGAGGCTTCTCATCTGGTTGGCCACGGCGAACTCCAGCGCGTGCGATCCTGCTGTGATGGAGAACCCGCCGCCGGCCGCGTTCGCCGCGGTCGCGCGGTCGTTGGGTGCTGCCCCGGGGGTCGACGACACCTTGGAGCGGATCGTCGCACTGGCCGTTGACGCGCTCGGCTGCGAGTACGCCGGCGTGTCCTACGCCGACCTCCGCAGCAAGGGGATCGAGACGGGCGCCGCATCGCACGACGTGGTCCGCCGTGGCGACGCCGCGCAGCGGGAGGTCGGGGAGGGTCCCTGCCTGCAGGCGATGCGTGACGGCAGCACCTATCTCGTCCATGACACCGCAGCCGACCCCCGCTGGCCCCGGTGGGGACCCATCGCCCGGGAGCTGGGGCTGCGCAGCGTCATCGGCATCCAGCTGTTCGACCAGGACGACACCCTCGGAGCGCTCAACCTGTACGCCTCGGCTCCGGCCGCCTTCACCGCCGAGGACGTGATGGTCGCGGAGGTCTACGCCGCCCATGCCGCGGTGGCCCTGGGACGAGCCCGGCGAGAGGTGCATCTCAGTCTCGCCATCGACGCCAAGCACCTCGTCGGCATGGCTCAAGGAATCCTGATGGAACGGTTCTCACTCGACAAGGACGGCGCCTTCTCCGTTCTGCGCCGTTACTCGCAGGAACGCAACGTGAAGCTGCGCGTGGTTGCCGAGCAGCTGCTGGAGACCCGGAGTCTGCCCGGCAGGAGGGCTGCCTACGGACCGACCGTGGAGGGGGCTGTCGGCACCCCCGCCGAGGGGTCGTCCGACGCAGCGCCGGACCAGGGGGAGCCGTCGACCGGGCTCGGCGCGTAGCCGGCCCCACCCGCCCGTACCGCCCTAGGAGGCGGCTGCCGCCACCGTGTCGTAGATGTCGGCGAGCCGGTCCGCCCGGGCGGTCGGCGAGTGTGTGGACGCCCAGCGCTCGCGGGCTCCAGCACCCAGCTCCGCGAGCCGCGTCGCCGAGCCGAGCAGGTCGCGCAGGGCTCGTGCCACGCGCGCCGGATCGGCGACGGGGACAACCACCCCGGTGACGCCGTGGCGCAGCAGGTCCGCGGCCGGCTGGTGCGCCACTGCCACCACGGTGCGACCCGCGGCCCCCGCTGCCACTGCCGCCCGGGGACTCGCCGCCGGAGTCGACACGTCGAGCACCGCGTCGACCCGGGCCAGCAGCTGCCAGTTCACCTTGGCCGTCGCGTGCACCCGGCAGGCCATCGACTGCGGCCAGGCACGCACCGCCACCGCCATCCGGCGCTGCCGGATCAGGCGGGCCGCCGCACCGGCGAAGACCACATGCAGCTCCGGCTCTGCGCGCAACAGCAGCTCGACCGTCTCGAGCAGACCGGCCTCCACGCCGTCCCCCACCACGCCGAGCAGCCGGTCACCGCTGTCGGTCCAGGCCACCGGCTCGGGGCACTCCGGTGAGGCCAGCGGCACGACCCTCAGCAGCGCCGCCGGCAGGCCGTGGCGCAGCGATGTGCGACGGTGCGCCTCGGACTGGACCAGCATGGCAGTGGCATGGTCGGCGAGCGTCCACTCCGGGGAGCCGGGCGGGCCGATCGGCTCCAGCACGACCCGGGTGTCGGCACCGTTGCTGCTGCGCAGGGCGGCCGCGACGATGCCCGCCTCCCATCCGATCGCATGCACCAACGGGGACACGCTCTGCCCGAGTGCGGCCGCCACGTCCTCCAGGGTCGTGGCGTCGAGCATCTCGATCCGGCGACGGGTCGACGACTCGTACGGCTGTGGCTGGACACGGCGCCGAACGGGTACCAGCTGGTGGCCGGTGCCTCCGGCGACGCGGGTGACGGCGTCGAACACCTCGATGGTCCCCGCTTCCGGCCGTTCGAGGTCGGAGCCGTCCTCGGGACTGACCAGCGGCGCGAGCACCGTGACGGTGGAGCCGGTCGTTCCTCCGCGTGAGGAGCCCGCGGGGCGGTCGAGGTCCGCGCTCATGAGATGGCCTGACTCCTTCCGAGGACTGCAACCTGCGGTGCCCATCGACTCCCCCACCCAAACCTGACGACACGCGTTCGTCGTCAGTCGACGAAGACCGCCACCGCCGTGGCGCTGGTGGCGTCGTCCCCGACAGCGGCGTACAGGGCGAGGAAGGCGCCGTCCGGGTCGAGGACCGCCACCGGGGCGGTCACCGTCGGCAGCGCCACCGCGTCCAGACGGGCGCCGTGGCGCACCCGCCGGGCCTGTTCCGGCCCGAGCCGGAGACTGGGAAACGAGGCGAGCGCGGCCGTGGTCAGGTCCTGCACCTCCCAGCACCGGGCAAGCTGCTCCAGCGTGCGCGCCGTGGCCAGCGGGAACGCACCGACACGGGTGCGGCGCAGCCGGGTCAGATGACCGCCGACGGAGAGCCTGGCGCCCAGGTCCCGGGCCAGCGCGCGAACGTAGGTGCCCGACGAGCAGTGCACGCGCACGTCGAGATCGGCGTGGTCGCCGCTGTAGGAGATCCGGTCGACCTCGAACGCGTGCACCTGCACCCTGCGCGCCGGCAGGTCGACCCGGCCGCCGCGCCGCACGATGGCGTGGGCGCGCTCGCCTGCCACCTTGAGAGCCGACACCGACGCGGGCACCTGGTCGAGCGGACCGACCAGAGCCGCGACGGCGGAGCGGATCAGACCCTCGTCCAGCCCGCCGGCGGGCGCGCCCCCGGTGACCACCCCCTCGGCATCGTCGGTGGTCGTCGCCGCGCCCAGCCTGATGGTGGCGTCGTACGACTTGTCCGTGCCCGCCAGGTGTCCGAGCAACCGGGTGCCCCGGCCGACACCCACGACGAGCACACCGGTGGCCATCGGGTCGAGCGTGCCGGCGTGACCCACGCGCCGGGTGCCCGCCATCCGGCGAATCCGGGCGACGACGTCGTGGGAGGTGAGCCCGGCAGGCTTGTCCACCACCACGATGCCGTCGGTCACCCGCGTTCGGCGGCGTCGCCGGTCCGGTCAGTCTCCTCGGGCTCGCCAGCATCGGCGACGTCGTGCCGGTAGGGATCAGGGTCACCGGCGTACTGCGCTCCGGCAGCGTTGCGGGCGACCTCGGCGTCGGATGCGCGAGCACGGGCGAGCAGGTCCTCGATGTGCCGGGCGTTCTCGGGTACCGCGTCGAGCACGAAGTCCAGGGTCGGGGTGTGGCGCATGCCCAGCTGCCGGCCCACCTCTGACCTGATCACCCCGGTGGCGCTGCGCAGCGCGGCTGCCGAGTCGTCGACCTCGGCGGGCTCCCCCAGCACCGTGTAGAACACGGTCGCCTGCTGAGTGTCACCGGTGAGCCGGACGTCGGTGATCGTGACGAAGCCCAGTCGCGGGTCCTTGATCCGCCGCTCCAGCATCTCGGCCACGATCACCTGGATGCGATCGGCGATCTTGCGGACGCGGGGCGAGGCCATGGTCTCCTCCTGATGCAGGCAGTGGAACGGCGGGCACGTCAGCGTAGTCAGTCGTCGACCGAACGGACCCAGCGTCGTACGGACACGACCTCGATCTCCGGCCGGCTCCACAACCACCGCTCGGCCACGTCGAGGGACCGGTCGACCTGTGCGGGTCCGCCGGAGACCGTGGCCACCCCGATCTCAGCGCGACGCAGGAGCTCGTGGTGGCCCGTCTCGGCCACCACGAGCTCCAGGCGACGAAGCCCGGCCAACAGCGGGCTCACCACCCCCCGCTTGCGCTTGAGCGACGCCACCTCGCCCAGCAGCAGGTCGACTGTCAGTGCGCCGACGAAGACGGTCATGGCCGGGTGTCTCGGTCAGCCGCGGGGAATCTCCCTCATCTCGAACGACTCGACGACGTCGCCGATCTTGATGTCGTTGTAGCCGCGCAGGGTGAGACCGCACTCGAAGCCCTCGCGAACCTCGGTGGCGTCGTCCTTGAACCGCTTGAGGCTCGACAGCTCCAGGTTGTCCGCGACGACGGCGCCGTCGCGGAGCAGCCGCGCCTTGGCGTTGCGGCGCAGCACGCCCTCGGTGACCATGCAGCCCGCGATGTTGCCGATCTTCGAGGATCGGAACACCTCGCGGATCTCGGCGGCACCGAGGCGCGCCTCCGCGAACTCTGGCTTCAACATGCCCTTGAGGGCCGCTTCGATCTCCTCGATCGCGTTGTAGATGACCGAGTAGTAGCGGATCTCCACGCCTTCGCGGTCGGCAAGCTCCGTCGCCTTGCCCTGCGGGCGGACGTTGAAGCCGATGATGATCGCGTCCGAGGCCGCCGCCAGGTTGACGTTGGTCTCGGTGATCGCACCCACTCCGCGGTCGATGACCCGCAACGAGACGTTCTCGCCGACGTCGAGCTGTGCCAGCGCATCCTCGAGGGCCTCCACCGAACCGGAGACGTCGCCCTTCAGGATCAGCAGCAGCTCGTCGCTCTCGCCCTTCTCCATCGAGGACATGAAGTCCTCGAGGGTGCGCCGACCCGTGCGCTGGGCCAGCAGGGCGTTGCGCTCCCGAGCCTCCCGCCGCTCGGCGATCTGGCGGGCGACCCGGTCGTCGTCGACCACCATCAGGTTGTCGCCGGCGCCGGGGACCGCCGTCAGCCCGAGCACGAGCACGGGGCGCGAGGGCGTGGCCTCCTGCACGTTCTCGCCGTGCTCGTCGAGCATCGCGCGTACCCGGCCGTACGCCGGACCCGACACCACCGAGTCGCCGACACGAAGGGTGCCGCGCTGCACCAGCACCGTGGCCACCGGTCCGCGACCACGGTCGAGGTGCGCCTCGATCGCCAGTCCCTGGGCCCGTTGCGTCGGGTTGGCCCGCAGGTCGAGCGCCGCGTCGGCGGTCAGCACGATCGACTCGAGCAGCGTGTCGAGCCCGGTTCCGGCCTTGGCCGAGACGTTCACGAACATGGTCTCGCCGCCGTACTCCTCGGGCACCAGGCCGTACTCGGTGAGCTGCCCCCGCGCCTTGGTCGGGTCGGCGTCGGGCTTGTCGACCTTGTTGACGGCCACCACGACCGGTACGCCGGCGGCCTGGGCGTGGTTGAGCGCCTCGATGGTCTGGGGCATCACGCCGTCGTCAGCCGCCACGACCAGCACGGCGATGTCGGTGGCCTGCGCACCGCGGGCACGCATCGCCGTGAAGGCCTCGTGACCCGGCGTGTCGATGAAGGTGATCCTGCGCTCGACGCCGTCGACCTCGGTCGCGACCTGGTAGGCACCGATGTGCTGGGTGATCCCACCCGCCTCGGCCCCGGTGACGTCGGCGTTGCGCAGGGCGTCCAGGAGCTTGGTCTTGCCGTGGTCGACGTGACCCATCACGGTCACCACGGGGGGACGAGGCGCCATCAGGGCCTCGTCGCCCTCGTCCTGGCCGAACTCGAGGGCGAACGACTCCAGGAGCTCGCGGTCCTCGTCCTCGGGCGAGACGACCTGAACGTCGTAGTTGAGCTCGGTCCCGAGCACCTGCAGCGTCTCGTCGTTGACCGACTGCGTCGCGGTGACCATCTCACCCAGGTGGAAGAGCACCTGGACGAGCGAGGCCGGGTCGACGCCGATCTTCTCCGCGAAGTCCGTCAGCGACGCTCCGCGAGCCATCCGGACGGTCTCGCCCTCGCCCCTGCGGACGCGCACACCGCCGACCGCCGGCGCCTGCATGTTGTCGAACTCCTGGCGCTTCGCCCGCTTGGACTTGCGCCCGCGGCGCGACGGTCCCCCGGGTCGCCCGAAGGCACCCTGGGTGCCGCCACGGCCGGCGCGACCGGGAGCGGGCCGCCCACCGCTGGGGGGACCGAAGCCCGGCCGACCGCCGCCGGCGCCACCTGGACCACCCGGCCCGCCGCGACCGGCCGGCGCGCCGCGACCCGGACCGCTGGGCGCACCGGGCCCACCCCGGCCCCGACCGGGTGGGGCGGAACGCCCGCCGAGCGCCGGCGAGCTCTGCTTGGGCATCATCGCCGGGTTGGGGCGGGGCACGCCGGCGACTCCACCGGTCGCCGCCGGACGACCCGGGGCGGCGCCGCCCTCCCGGGCGACGTCCTGACGCGGGTCGGGGCGGCCGGGCCGGCCGGGGCGCTGCATGCCCTGCTGGGTGGAGAACGGGTTGTTGCCCGGGCGGGGACCAGTCGGGCGGCCGGGGGCTCCGGGGCGCGGAGCGCCACCGGGACGCGGCGCGGCCGGACGCGACGGTGCGGGTCGCGGCGCGTCCGGAGGGGCTGCCGCGGCAGCGGCACCATCGGGGGCACCATCGGGGGCACCATCAGCGTCGTCGGGCCGGGCGCCGGTCCCGACACCGGTGTCGGCGCCGGTGTCCGTGCCCGTCCCGGTGGGACCGGCGGCGGCAGCCGGCGCATCCGCGACCTGGTGGCCGGGAGAGGTCTGTGTGCCCGTCGTGGGGGACACCGTGAGCGGTCCCTCGCCGTCGACGGTGACTCCTGACGGCGACTCGGTCGCCGGTGCCCCGGTCGTCGGGGGGCCAGTCGTAGAGGTGCGGCCAGCACCGTCGGCCACCTCACCTGCAGTGGCTGCCCCTGCGGCTGCGGCAGGCTCGTCGGTCGGCGCTGCGGCCGGCGGGGACGGTGGCGGCTTGGGGGTGGCCTTCTTCGCCGCCGCCTTCTTGGGTGCGGCGGCCTTGAGCTTGTCGCCGTACTCCTCTTTCAGTCGCCGCTCGACGGGTGCCTCCACCGTCGAGGACGCGGACTTGACGAACTCCCCCATGTCTTTCAGGGTCGCCAGGACGATCTTGCTCTCGACCCCGAGCTCCTTCGCGAGCTCGTGTACTCGGACCTTTGCCACTGCTCTCCCTCTGGTCCGAGCCCGGGTCGGGCGGGGACCGCTTGTCAGATGTGCATGATCATCTCGAGGACTTCATCGAGTGCTCATGAGCATGTGCTCCGCTTCTCTTGTCAGATCTCTCTCGACTGTGCTGCTGTGCTGGTCAGCGAGGTGCCGGGTTGCGCTGTGGATCGGTGCTGACCGTCCTCCACCACCCGTCGCACGAGGTCGGTGCTCGCCGGCGCCTCCAGGCGGAGGGCACGGACGAACGCTCGGCGTCGTTCGGCGAGGTCGAGACACGCGGTCGACGGATGCAGGTGCGCTCCTCGACCAGGTGCTCCACCCCGGAGATCGGGGACGAGCACCGTCGCGGTGCCGTCGCCGACTGCCACGATACGGATCAGGTCGGTCAGGCTCGAACGCTCCCGGCATCCCACGCAGGTACGCACCGGTTCGGACCGGACGCGCCTCCGGGGCTGCGGACGCGCACGAGACATCGAGCATGAGTCTAGCGGGTGCTCGTGCCTCCGTCGCCCAGCGCGCCCTGTCCGGCGGGTCCGGCGACCTCGGACGCCGCGGGTGCCGCGGGTGCCGTATCGGAGCGGATGTCGATCCGCCACCCGGTCAGACGGGCGGCGAGCCGGGCGTTCTGGCCTTCCTTGCCGATGGCCAGCGACAGCTGGTAGTCGGGCACCACGACTCGTGCGGATCGGGTGGCGGGGTCGACCACCTCCACGCTGCTGACCCGCGCCGGCGACAGGGCGTGGCCGACGAACTCGGCCGGATCGTCCGAGTAGTCCACGATGTCGATCTTCTCGCCGTGCAGCTCGTGCATCACGTTGCGCACGCGCTGGCCCATCGGACCGATGCATGCCCCCTTGGCGTTCAGCCCGCTGACGGTGGTGTGCACCGCCAGCTTCGTGCGGTGTCCGGCCTCGCGGGCCACGGCCGCGATCTCGACCGAGCCGTCCGCGATCTCGGGAACCTCCAGGGCGAACAACCGCTTCACCAGCGCCGGGTGGGTGCGCGAGAGCAGGATCTGCGGTCCGCGCAGCCCCTTGCGGACGCTGATCACCAGGAACTTGATCCGCGCACCGTGCTCGTACCGCTCACCGGCCACCCGCTCGGCCGCCGGCAGCCGCGCCTCGATCCGGCCGAGGTCGACGAGCACGTCCTCAGGGTCGCGCGCCTGCTGAACCACCCCCGAGACGACGTCGCCCTCCTTGCCCGAGAACTCGCCGTACTTCTGCTCGTCCTCGGCGTCGCGGAGTCGCTGGAGGATGACCTGCCGGGCAGTCGTCGCGGCGATGCGGCCGAAGCCACTGGGGGTGTCGTCCCACTCGCGCACCAGCTCGCCCTGCTCGTCGCGCTCCTGCGCGTGCACGACCACGTGCCCGGTCTTGCGGTGCATCTCGACGCGGGCATGCTGTTGCGCCCCTTCGGTGCGCTGGTAGGCCACCAGCAGCGCCTGCTCTATCGCGGAGACGACGACCTCGAACGGCAGATCCTTCTCCGAGACCATCGCCCGCAGCATCGACATGTCGACGTCCACGTGTCATCCCTCCTTACGGGCGAACTCGACCTGAATGAGGGCACGCCGGACCTGTGCATACTCCACCCGTTCGGTGCCGGACGCCTGCCGCCCGGAGCCCACCGCCAGGTCGGCACCGCTGTCATCCGCCGCCGTGATGCGCCCGGTGATCTCGGGGCCCCCCTCAGTCGTGGCGACCGTGACCAACCGGCCGACGTTGCGCCGCCAGTGCCGGGGCGTGCTGAGCGGCCGGTCGACCCCTCGCGAGGTGACCTCGAGGGTGTACGGGTGGTCGCCCAGCGCGTCGCCGGAGTCCAGCTGCCGCGAGACCGCCCGAGTGACGGTCGCGATGTCGTCCAGGCTCACGCCGCCGTCCCGGTCGACCACCACCCGCAAGACCCGCCGACGCCCCGCTGTGCTCAGCTCGAGAGCATCGAGGTCGAGCCCGAGCGACTGAACGGTGGGTCCGAGCTGCTCGGTGAGGTGGTCGGTCGATGCCGCTGACATCGGTGCCTCCTCGCTGTGTGGTTGTGGTGACCGCATGAGCGGTCCTCACTCTACGAGGTAGCGTCGCCATCGTGCCCCGACGTCGGCCGCCGACGCGGCGCGAGATGCTCGCTCTGGCCGGGGTGGCGGCCGCCGCCGCGGGCCTGCCCGGGTGCGCTGCCTCGTCGCGACCCGGTGCCGCTGCTGGCTCCGACGACACCGACGACACCCTGCTGGCGCGTGCTGCTGCCCAGTCGGCCGGCGAGCTGCTGGCTGTCTACCGCGCGACCGCGCGGCGGCACCCTGACCTGAGACCACTGCTGCGCCCACTGGCTGAACATCACGCCGAGCACCTGGCCGTCCTGGCGCCCGACGGGCCACCGCCACTCCCCCGCGGAACCCGGGTGCCGCGGGGACGGACGTCCGCGCTGGCTGCACTGCGTCGCCGCGAGCGCGCGGCCGCCCGGTCGCGGCAGGCGGCCGTGGTGGACGCGTCGTCGGGTGACCTGGCTCGGGTGCTCGCCGCGGTCGTCGCCTGCCAGGCCCAGCACCTCGTGCTGCTCGACGGGCAGCTGCGATGAGCCTGGTCGAGAGTCTGCAGGATGCGCTGGCGGGCGAGCACGCCGCTGTCTACGGCTACGGCGTCGTCGGCGGCGTGGCCGACGCCACCGGGTCGGTCGCGCAGCTCGGGCTCGCCGCCTACGAAGTGCACCAGCGGCGACGCGACCGGCTGGAGGCACGGCTGCGCAGGCTGGGCGCCGAGCCGGCACCTGCGGAGCCGGGGTATGCGCTAACCAGCCCCGTCGTGACCGACGGAGACGCCCGGCGCCTCGCCCGCCGGATCGAGGATCGGTGCGCGGTGCTCTATGCCGCCCTGGTGGCGGCCACCACCGGACCGCGGCGACGCGAAGCCGCCGGCTGGCTGACCGACGCAGCGACCCGGTCCCTCGCCTGGGGCGCTCCGGCCACGGCGCTCCCCGGAGTCGGCCTCAGCTGAGCGGACGGGCGCTGCGACGCGGGGCGAGTGCCCGCACGGAGGCCAACCAGGAGGGAGCAAGTCGCCGCTGGAAGCCCGGCCGGGGAGGCGCCACCCGGCCCTCGGCCGCGGCCTCTGACCGCTCCTGCCGCCTGGCGGCGGCGGGCCGGTACTTTCCTTCTGCCGCGAAATTCCCGCGGTCCCGGTTATCGGCCATCCTGAGGGCAACATAGAAGTGAAATGGCTGCGGCATGATGCGACCTTTCCGGGCGAGCTGGACATATTCGCGGAGAAGGGCGATCGGGCATCGGGACAACCACCCAAGGACTCTGTCCTCCTACGCTGCACTGCGAGTGGACAGAGGAGACGCTAGGCCGACGGGAAATACCTCGCCCCAGGTAAATGCCTAGGGTCTGAAGAAATGGCACAGTGGCGGTGTGGGGACGCCAGCCACCTCCGCCTTCGTGGGTCGCGGCGAGCAGCTTGCGGCGCTGCACACCGAGGCTGCCCAGGCGCTGAGCGGGGAGCCCAGACTGGTACTGGTCTGCGGAGAGGCTGGGATCGGCAAGACGCGGCTGGTGAGCCGGTTCCTGCGCGAGCTGACGGGGGTTCGGGTGCTGCGCAGCTTCGGCGACGAAGCGGAGGCGGAGACCCCGTACGCCGTCGTGAACCAGCTCGTCCGCGGTCAGCCGCTCCCGCCCGAGGAGCCGATCACGGCCGGGTCCGGCGACAAGCTCGCGACGTTCCCCGAGGTCGGATCACGCTTGCTGGGTCTGCTGGGCGACCTGCAGGGGTCCGAGCCGGTGGTGCTGGTGGTCGACGACGCGCAGTGGGCGGATCCGCTGTCGGTGCAGACTGTGCTGTTCGCGGTTCGCCGGCTGCGTGCTGACCGCGTCCTGGTCCTCCTGACGCAGCGAGCCGAGCGAGATGACCACGTCCTGGCCGGCGTCGATCGGCTGATCGGAGCAGGTCGGGGTATGCGCCTCGACCTGACGGGTCTGACGCTGGCCGAGATGGGTGAGCTGGTGCGGTCCTCGACCGGCCATGCCCTGTCCGTACTGCAGCTGAGGCGGCTGTGGGAGCACACGCACGGCAACCCGCTGTGGGCGACCGCCTTGATGCAGGAGCTGCCAGCGGACCGGCTGGCCGCCAGCGGCAAGGAGCTGCCCCCGCCCGCGGCGCTGGCTCTGTCGGTGCGGCAGCGCCTGCACGGCTGCGCCCCACAGACCCGGGACCTGGTGACCGCTGCCGCGGTGCTGGGCGCCCGCGCGTCGCTGGGTAGGGCCTCGGGGCTCGCCGGCGTGACTGACCCGTTCGGGGCACTGGACGAGGCGGTGCGTGCGGACCTTCTCGAGCGGCACGGTTCACCTCCGGCGATCGACGTGAGCTTTCCCCACCCTCTGATCGCAGCCGCCGTCTACGACGCTCAAGAGACGGCACCCCGGGCCCTACTGCACCGACGAGCGGCAGCGCTCGAAGCCGACGAAGCCGGCCGGATCCGGCACGAGGTGGCCGCGTCGACGGGCCAGGACCGCGCGCTTTCCGCTCGCGTGGCCGAATACGCGCAGCGCCAGCGGGTCCGCGGCGCGGTGGCCATCGCCGCATCGGCCTACGTCACCGCGGCGCAGCTGTCGCCGGAGCGACATACGCACGACGAGCTGGTGATGGACGCCGCGGAGACCTACTTGATGGCGGGTGAGGTGGGCGCCGCGGTAGCCCTGCTCGCCGACCACCCAGACCTGCTGCCGGGCCGCCGGCTCGACTACGTCCGCGGGTGGGAGGCGTTCGCCAGTGGTCGTCTCGACGAGGCGAGGACACTGCTGGCGAGAGCCTGGAATCACGCCGACGACAACCTCGGCGGAAGTGCGGCCGGGGTGCGGTCATACCTCGAGCTGCTGTCCGGCCATGGCCTCGACGCGGCGGCCTGGGCGGAACGCGCGGCCCGATCGGCGACGGAGGCCTGGCATCGCAACATCTCCACCGGCCTGGCCGCAATGGGCTCGTTCGTCGCCGGCCAGCCGGCGAAGGCCGAGGAGGCACTGGCGTGGCTGCCCCGGGGGTCAGACTTTCCGCCGGATGCGCTGAATGCCGCGGCGGTTCGGGCGAACCTGCGGCTCTTCGAGGGTGACACTGACCAGGCCCGTGCCGACTACCTGGCGATCCTGGCGGCCAGCCGGAGCAGCGGTGACTTCCTGCTCGTCACCAACACCCTGGGCAACCTCGCCGAGATCGCGTACCGCACCGGAAACTGGGACGAAGCAGTCGACTACGGGAGCCGGGCGGCGTCCGTGGCCGCCGACCTGGACCAGACATTCGTGCTGGCGTGCGTCCATGCGGTAGCCAGCCCGGTCCACTCCAGACGTGGGCAGTGGGAGTTGGCCGACCACCACGTACGTGCGGCGCTGGAGGCGGCGCGTCTGCTGCAGGACGCCGCCAGCGTCGCGTACGCCGCGACGTCCGCCGCGATCCTGGCGCACAGTCGTCGCGACTTCGCGGGAGTGCTGGCCGCGGTGGAGCCGATGGTGCAGGCGTCGACTCGCGACGGAATCGACGAGCCCGGGATCTTCGGCTGGCGCGACCTGCAGGTCGAGGCTCTGGTGCGGCTCGGACGGCTCGACGACGCCGAAGCCGCTCTCGCGCCCTTCGAGCAGCGGTCCGCCGAGCGCAACCGACGGTCGGCCATGGGCTGCGCCGCCCGGGCCCGCGGTCTGCTCGAGGCCGCCCGGCACGACTCCCGAGCCGCGAACGCCGCCTTCGAGGCCGCGACGGCCCACCTCTCGGCGGCGCGCATGCCGTTCGAGGAGGCGCTCGCCCATCTCGGCGCGGGAGCCGTGCAGCGCCGGTCCGGATCCCGGCGCAGTGCTGCGCGGCATCTGCGTGCCGCTGACGAGGCATTCGGCATCCTTGGCGCCGAGCCCTTCCTGCGATGGTGCGAGCAGGAGCTGCGCGGGTGCGGACTCACCCCGGCCCGCCGGTCCCCGACCCCGCTCTCTCTCACCCCGCAGGAGATGTCCGTGGCCAGGCTGGTCGCGTCGGGCAAGACCAACCGAGAGGTTGCCGCCGAGCTGATGCTCAGCCCCAAGACCGTGGAGTACCACCTCGGGAACGTCTACTCCAAGCTCGGCGTGCACTCGCGGACGCAGCTCGTCCTCCGCCTTCCGGCGATGTCCTCCTGACCGGGACCCAGCCCGGGACGGTCAGCCCTTGACCAGCCCGGTGAGGTGCGCCACCGCCTCGCCGACCGGCACGTCCTCCCGGCTGCCGGTCGCGCGGTCGCGGATCTCGACGACTCCATCGGCCAGGTTGCGGCCGACCACCACGATGGTCGGCACGCCGATCAGCTCGGCGTCCGCGAATTTCACGCCGGGTGACACCTTCGGGCGGTCGTCGAACAGCACCTCGACGCCGGCCTGCTCGAGCCCGCTCGCGAGCCGACCGGCCGTCTCGAGGATGGTGGGGTCCTTTCCGGTCGCCACCAGGTGCACGTCGGCGGGTGCGATCTCGCGCGGCCACACGATCCCGAGCTCGTCGTGCGAGTTCTCGACCACCGCTGCGACGGCACGGGATACTCCGACGCCGTACGAACCCATGGTGACGGTGACCTGCTTGCCGTTCTCGTCCAGCACCTTGAGGCCCAGCGCGTCCGCGAACCGCCTGCCCAGCTGGAAGATGTGGCCCATCTCGATGCCTCGGGCCAGCTCGAGCGGACCAGAGCCGTCCGGCGCCGGGTCGCCGGCGACGACCTCGGCCGCCTCGACCGTGCCGTCGGGCGTGAAGTCGCGCCCCGCGACGAGGTCGAAGACGTGGCGCCCCGGTTCGTTGGCGCCCGTCACCCACCGCGTGCCAGCGACGACCCGTGGGTCCACGAGGTAGCGGACGCCGGTCGCGGACCGCTCTCCGAGCGCCTGCGGACCGATGTAGCCCTTGACCAGCCCCGGGTAGCGCGCGAAGTGCTCTTCGGCGAACGGCTCGACCTCCGCAGGCTCCACGTGTGCCTGCAGCCGCTTCGTGTCCACGTCACGGTCACCGGGAACCCCGACCACCAGAGGCTCGCGGCGACCGTCCGGATGCTTGAGCATCACGACGACGTTCTTCAGCGTGTCACCGGCCGCCCACGGCCGGTCGTCGCGGGGCAGCCGCTCGTTGGCCACCGCGACCAAGGTCTCGATCGTGGGGGTGTCCGGGGTGTCCTCGACGTGCGCGGCCGGCGCGTCGTCGTACGGCACCGGGTCGGGGACCCGCACGCGCACCGCCTCCACGTTGGCGGAGTACCCGCCCGGCGATCGGACGTAGGTGTCCTCGCCGTTCTCGGCCACCGCGAGGAACTCCTCGCTCGCCGAACCGCCCATGGCTCCCGACATGGCCTTGACGATCACGTAGTCGAGGCCGAGCCGGTCGAAGATCCGGACGTAGGCGTCGCGGTGGGCCTGGTACGAGCGCATGAAGTCGTCGTCGGAGACGTCGAAGGAGTAGGAGTCCTTCATGACGAACTCGCGTCCGCGCAGGATGCCGGCCCGGGGTCGGGCCTCGTCGCGGTACTTCGTCTGGATCTGGTAGAGGAACAGCGGCAGGTCCTTGTACGACGAGTAGAGGTCCTTCACCAGGAGGGTGAACATCTCCTCGTGCGTGGGACCGAGGAGGTAGTCGCCGCCCTTGCGGTCCTTGAGGCGGAAGATGCCGTCGCCGTACTCGGTCCACCGGTGCGACGCCTCGTACGGCTCGCGTGGCAGCAGGGCAGGGAAGTGCACCTCCTGAGCGCCGATCGCGTCCATCTCGGAGCGGACGACCTGCTCCACCTTGCGGAGCACCCGGTAGCCCAACGGCAGCCACGAGTAGATCCCCGGCGCGGCCCGGCGGATGTAGCCGGCGCGCACCAGCAGGCGGTGGCTCGGCAGCTCGGCGTCGGCCGGGTCGTCGCGCAACGTCCGGACGAAAAGGGTCGACATCCTCAGCATGGCGTGACCCTATCCGGGCCGGCCGCCGGGGTTTCCGGGGTTTTCGGCCTAGTCGCGCCAGGACCGCCACAGGTGCAGGCCGTGCTTGTCGGCGTTCAGCAGCTCGGCCGCGGCACGTACCTCCGCGACCGTCGCCTGCAGGGCCGGACGGAGCCCGTCCGGGGTCGCGGGGTCGCGCAGTGCGGCGGCCGCGTCCAGGACGCGCATCCGCGGGTCGCCGGACACGTACGGCGTGATCTGTGTGGGCAGGTAGGCGGCGTCGGTGACTCGGAACTCCCCCGACGGCTTCTCGCGGAAGCTGAAGCGTGCGGTGATGCCGCGGTAGGTGTCGGGCATCGACGTGAGCTGCTGAGCGATGAAGTTGCCCAGGCCGTAGGCCACCCAGGTGCCGTTCACCTTGTCGAACGGCTGCGGCACGTGCGCGGGGTGGCCGTACACCAGGTCGATGTCGGGCGACCGGGTGATCCGGTTGACGACGGAGGTCTGGTACGAGTCCGGCGCGGTGCTGTACTCGGTGCCGAAGTGCAGTGAGACGAGCACGACCTCGGCCCCCCCACGCTTGGCCTTCGCGGCGTCGGCCACGATGCGCTCGGGATCGATCAGGGGCACGGACCACGGCATGTCCTCAGGGAGCGGTATTCCGTTGGTCCCGTAGGTGTAGTTCAGCAGCGCGACGCGGGCCTCGGCCACGTCCACCACGTCGATCCGCCGGCTCCCCTTCCGGGACAGTGCCGTGCCGAAGTGCTCCATGTCCACGCGGTTCAGGGTCTTCAGCGTGCGTACCAGCCCGTCACCGCCCTGGTCGACGCTGTGGTTCGAGGCGGTGCTGCAGACGTCGTAGCCGGCCTTCTGCAGCCCCGTCACGACCTGCGGCGGCGCGTTGAAGACGGGATAGCTGGCAAACGGTCCCTGGGGTGTCGCGAGCGGCGTCTCCAGGTGGCAGATGGCCAGGTCGACCGAGCGCAGCGCCGGCCGCATGTCCGCGAACATGGGCCCGAAGTCCAGGCCGCCCCGGCCGGCGCGGGCGGCGTCGGCCTCCGCGGTGTCCCAGGTGCCGCTGTGCAGCAGGACGTCGCCCGACATGGCGACGGTGAAGGCCCGCGGCTCGGGCTCCTCCGTGGTCTCCTCGGTGGCACTGTCCTCAGGGTCCTCGGCAGGGTCGTCGGCCGGCTCGTCAGCGGCGGGCTCCGAGGTGTTCTCCGACGGCTCGGACCCGTTGCCGGACCCGTCGTCCGCCTGGTCGTCGCCGCCGCTGCAACCGGCTGCCACCAGTGCCACGACGGCAACCCAGCCGGCACACCTGCTCGCTCGTCGCACCCGGACTCCCTTTCCGCTTCCTGTCCCGGGGGGAGGCTAGCGGGGTGGACGGGCGCCGACGGCCAAGCGCACCGGCGGCAGCCTCAAGAAGCGCACCGAGGCGGCAGCCTCAGAGGAGCACCGAGGCGAACAGCCGGGTCCGGCGGAACCCGGCCCGTTGGTAGGCGCGTTGCGCGGGCTCGTTGTCGGCGTTGACGTACAGCGTGATCGCGGGCATGCCCTCGGCCAGCACGGCGTGCACCACGGTGGCCACTCCGGCGGTGCCCAGTCCGCGGCCGCGGTGCTCGCGGTCGACGTAGACGCCCTGCAGCTGGCACGCCTGCGCGGTCCTCGAGCCGATCTCGGCCTTGAACAGCACCCGGCCGTCCTCGATCCGGGCGAAGACCCGGCCCTGCGCGATCAGCGACGCCACGCGCGCTCGGTAGACCTCGGGGCCGTTCTCCTCGGGTGAGACCCCGACCTCCTCGAGGAACATGGCCACCGAGGCGGGGTAGAGCACGTCGATCTCGTCCATGCGCACCCGCCGCACGTGCGGGTCGTGCAGCACCGCCGGTGGCTGGGTGACCACCATGAACGGCTGGTCGGGGCGCAGCGAGCGCGCCGGACCCCAGGACGGGCTCAAGACCTCCCACATGGCCAGCACCTCGTCCTGCGGGCCGAACAGCGAGGCGCAGCTGCGCCCGTCCTCGAGCGCACGCTCGGCGAACGCCTGAACGGCGTCGGGATGGGCGTCGACAGGCACCAGGTTGGCGGCGTGGTGGCAGGCGGCGGTGAGACGACCGTCCTCGACGAAGCCGTAGACACGTCCGCCCAGCCATCGCGGGTCGAGCCGGGTGGTCTCGACCCGATCCGCGACGAACACGTGCGTCACCGGGTCCCGGTCGAGCAGTCGGCGTGTCCGGTCGAGGTCTGAGGGTCCGAGGACCCGCACGCCGCGCACCGAACCGGCTTGCGGGCTGAGCACGAGGGCAGCGTACGTCGCGCCTGCGCCCGTCATCAGTGTCCTCAGCCGCTCCGGCCAGCCAGTCCGGCCCGCCGATCCAGCAGCCGGTCGGTCGGGGCTGTCAGGTCACCCGATCGAGACCGTGGGGGCGCCGCCCGCCCCGTCGGCCGGCTCGCCCATCTCGGCTGCCAGGCGCAGCGCCTCCTCGATCAGGGTCTCGACGATCTGCGACTCGGGCACCGTCTTGATCACCTCGCCCTTGACGAAGATCTGGCCCTTGCCGTTGCCGGACGCCACGCCGAGGTCGGCCTCCCGCGCCTCGCCCGGGCCGTTGACCACACATCCCATGACGGCGACCCGCAACGGCACCTCCATGCCCTCGAGGCCTGCCGTCACCTCGTCTGCCAGGGTGTAGACGTCGACCTGGGCCCGACCGCACGACGGGCACGAGACGATCTCGAGCTTGCGGGGCCGCAGGTTCAGCGACTGAAGGATCTGGTTGCCGACCTTGACTTCCTCCACCGGCGGCGCCGAGAGGGAGACCCGGATGGTGTCGCCGATGCCCTTGCCCAGGAGAGCACCGAACGCCACCGCCGACTTGATGGTGCCCTGGAACGCCGGCCCCGCCTCGGTCACGCCCAGGTGGAGCGGCCAGTCGCCGCGCTCGGCCAGCATCTCGTAGGCGCGGACCATCACGACCGGGTCGTTGTGCTTGACGGAGATCTTGAAGTCGTGGAAGTCGTGCTCCTCGAACAGACCCGCCTCCCACACCGCCGACTCGACCAGGGCCTCCGGCGTGGCCTTGCCGTACCTGGCCATCACCCGCTTGTCGAGGCTCCCGGCGTTGACGCCGATGCGGATGGAGACCCCGGCGTCCTTGGCGGCAGCGGCGATCTGGCGGACCTGGTCGTCGAAGGCCCGGATGTTGCCGGGGTTGACCCGCACGGCCGCGCAGCCCGCGTCGATGGCGGCGTAGACGTACTTGGGCTGGAAGTGGATGTCGGCGATCACCGGGATCTGCGACTTCTGCGCGATGGCGGGCAGCGCCTCGGCGTCGTCCTGGCTCGGGCAGGCGACCCGCACGATGTCGCAGCCGGTGGCGGTCAGCTCGGCGATCTGCTGGAGCGTCGCGTTGATGTCCGTGGTGGGCGTGGTGGTCATCGACTGCACGGAGACCGGAGCGTCCCCGCCCACCAGCACCTTTCCCACCCGGATCTGGCGCGAGCGGCGGCGCTCGGCGAGCACCGGAGGTGGCGGCGCGGGCATGCCCAGGTCGATCGCGGTCATCGCGGCGGTTCGCTTTCGTCGGAGGTGGTGGTCACTGCAGCCGGACAGGGTTGACGAGGTCGGTGTAGATGAGCAGCACGCCCATCACGATCAGCACCATGGCAACGGCGTACGCCACGGGGAGCAGCTTGGCGACGTCGACGTACCCGGGGTCCGGGCGGCCGCGAAGCCGAGCGATGGCGCGGCGCACGGCCTCGTAGAGCGCGCCCGCGATGTGCCCGCCGTCGAGGGGCAGCAACGGGATGAAGTTGAACATCGCGATGAACAGGTTGACCCCGGCAAGCAGGGCGATCAGCTGTGAGATGCGCTCGCGCCAGCTGAACGCCTCGTCGCTGGCCAGGTCGCCCGCGACCCGGCTGGCGCCGACGACGCTCATCGGGCTGTCGATGGCGCGCTCCGCGCCGAAGGCGGCCCTGGCGACACCCACCATCCGTTCGGGGAGCTCCAGCATGGCGACACCGGTGAGCTCGACCAACGACCCCATCTGCTCGGCCACGTCAACGGGCGTGCCCTGCTCGATCTCCAGCGTCGGCGACACTCCGAGGAAGCCGACGCGGACGTAGGAGTCGGGATCATCGACGTCGGGTCGCGCGGACACGGTGGTGTCCGTGTACAGCGTCATCTGCCGGCCGTCGCGCTGGATCCCGATCTCGGCTGCCCCGTTGGCGTTGTCCCGGATGAGGTCGGTGAGCTGGTCCCACTCCTCGATCGGGACCCCGTTGAACGAGGTGATCTGGTCACCTGGCCGCAGGCCTGCCTCGACCGCCGGCGTCACCGGGTCGGCGTCGGTGCAGGCCCGGGATGCCTCGGAGGCCGGGATCACACAGTCCGAGACGTCATCGACGGTGGTGCTGGCCGTCGGCACCCCCATGCCGATGATCAGCACGCTGAAGAGGAAGAAGGCGATGAGGACGTTCGCGGCCGGCCCACCGACCATGATGACGAGCTTCTGCCACCACGGCTTGCGATAGAACAGCCGCTCCTCGTCGCCGGGTCGTACCAGCTCGTACTCCGCCGCGCGGGCATCGGCGACCAGCTGGGTGAACATCCCGGTACTGCTGGCGCGCACCCGCTGCGGCTGGTCGCCACCCCCTGCGGGCTGAGCGGCTGGGGCCGGCGGCAGCATGCCCACCAGCTTCACGTAGCCGCCGAGCGGGATCGCCTTGATGCCGTACTCGGTCTCCCCGCGACGGAACGACCAGACGCGGCGCCCGAACCCGACGAAGTACTCGGTCACCTTGACGCCGAACTTCTTCGCCGGCCACATGTGGCCGACCTCGTGCAGGCCGATCGACACCATCAGGCCGACGAAGAACCCGACGACGCCGAGCGTGTAGATCAGCGTGTGCATCGCGTCGTCCGCTGCCTCTCCCGCTCGGTCCGGCCACCCGACCGGTTCACCCGGTTCATGTCAGTGGGCGCCGACCAGCGCGGCCGCCCGCCCCCGGGCCCAGCCGTCCGCGGCCAGGACGTCGTCGACGGTCAGGCCGTGAGGGGTCCGTTTCGAGAGTACGCCGTCGCCGCCGGTGATCGGGGCGTCGAGATGCTCCTCGACGACTCGGCCCACCGTGTCGACGATACCCAGGAAGGGGAGAGTGCCCGCGCGGAACGCGTCGACGCAGACCTCGTTGGCGGCGTTGAGCACGGCGGGCACGGTGCCGCCCTGCGCCCCCGCACGGCGGCACAACGCGACGGCGGGAAAGGCGTGGTCGTCCAGCGGCTCGAAGTCCCAGCGCCCAGGTGTCGCCCAGTCACAGGACGCGGCGGCGCCGGGCACCCGCTGCGGCCAGGACAGCGCGAGGGCGATCGGCAGCCGCATGTCCGGCGGCGAGGCCTGCGCCATCGTGGATCCGTCGACGAACTCCACCATCGAGTGCACGATCGACTGCGGGTGCACGACCACCTCGACCCGGTCGAGCGGGATGTCGAAGAGCAGGTGTGCCTCGATGACCTCCAGGCCCTTGTTGACCAGGGTCGCGGAGTTGATCGTGATCACCGGGCCCATGTCCCACGTGGGGTGCGCCATCGCCTGGTCCACGGTGACGTCGGCCAGCTCGGCGCGGGTGCGGCCACGGAACGGTCCACCGCTGGCGGTGACCAGCAGCCGGCGCACGTCGCCCGGATCCTCCCCTCTCAGGGCCTGCGCGAGTGCCGAGTGCTCGGAGTCGACGGGCACGATCTGACCCGGCCGGGCCCTGGCCCGGACGATGTCACCCCCCACGATCAACGACTCCTTGTTGGCCAGCGCCAGGGTGCGGCCCGAGTCGAGGACGGCCAAGGTGGCACGCAGCCCCGCTGCCCCCGTGATGGCGTTGAGCACCACGTCACACTGGAGTCCGGCCACCTGCTCGGCGGCTCGCGGTCCGGCCAGCAACCGGGGCAACGAGGTCTCCCCCTCCGCCCAGCCCCGGCGCTGGGCCTCCGCGTACAGCGCCAGCTGGACGTCCTGGGCCGCCGTGGCCCGGCTCACACCCACGACCTCGACCGCGTGCTCGAGTGCCTGGCGTGCCAGCAGCTGCGGGTCGGACCCGCCTGCCGCGAGAGAGCCTGGGTGCCGACCGAGCCGGTCGACCCGAGGACAACGACGTCACGATGCACCCGTCCAGTGTGGCAAGAGCGGGCTGGGCAGGAACCGGCCGGGCGGTACGCGAGGTCAGCGGTAGGGTGCGGAAACAGTCGCCCATGACCCGGTTGACGGTCGGTTACCGCCGGTCGATTCACTGTGGCACGACGCATACCGCAGGGAAGAAGGCACCATGACCGCTACCGACGAGCGCAGCCACCTGATCGCACCGGTGGGAGGTGTCGGAGGCCCGACGCTGCCGCAGGAGCGACGCCTCGTCACCGAGGTCCCGGGGCCGCGCTCGCGTGCCCTGGCCGCCCGCCGCGCGTCCGCGGTCGCCAGCGGGGTCGGCAGCGTGCTGCCCGTGTACGTGGAGACGGCGGGTGGTGGCGTCATCGTCGACGTCGACGGCAACTCGCTGATCGACCTGTCCTCGGGCATCGCGGTCGTCAGCGTCGGCAACGCCGCCCCGGCCGTCGTCGACGGAGTCCAGCGCCAGGCCGCTGCCTTCACGCACACCTGTTTCATGGTGGCGCCCTATGAGGGCTACGTGCAGGTGTGCGAGGCGCTGGCCGAGGTCACCCCCGGTGACCACGCCAAGAAGTCCGCGCTGTTCAACTCCGGAGCCGAGGCTGTCGAGAACGCCGTCAAGATCGCGCGATCGGCCACCGGACGCGACGCGGTGGTCGCTTTCGACCACGCCTACCACGGGCGCACGAACCTCACCATGGCCATGACCGCCAAGACCATGCCGTACAAGCAGGGCTTCGGCCCGTTCGCCGGCGAGGTCTACCGCGCGCCCATGTCGTACCCGTTCCGGGAGCGGTCGCCGATCACCGGTGCCGAGGCGGCGGCCCGGGCCATCGACGTGATCGACAAGCAGGTCGGTGGCGGCAACGTTGCCTGCGTGGTGATCGAGCCGGTCCAGGGCGAGGGAGGGTTCGTGGTGCCCGCCGAGGGCTTCCTGCCGACTCTCGCCGAGTGGTGCCGCAGCAGAGGCGTCGTTCTCGTCGCCGACGAGATCCAGACCGGCTTCTGCCGTACCGGCGCGTGGTTCGCCTGCGAGCACGAGGGCGTCGTGCCCGACCTCGTGACCATGGCCAAGGGCCTCGCCGGCGGACTGCCCCTGGCCGCGGTCACCGGCCGCGCCGAGCTGATGGACGCCCCACACGCGGGCGGCCTCGGCGGCACGTACGGCGGCAACCCGGTGGCGTGTGCCGCCGCGCTGGGGTCGATCGAGACCATGCAGAAACTGGACCTGGCGGAATCCGCCCGGAGGATCGAGCAGCAGATGGTCCCTCGGCTGCGGGAGCTCGCCGGCCGGTACCCGGCCATCGGCGATGTCCGCGGCCGAGGCGCGATGATCGCCGTCGAGCTGGTGCGGCCCGGCACCACGGAGCCGGACGCCGCGCTCACCGGCGCCGTCAGTGCCGCCTGCCACGCCGCCGGGGTCGTCACGCTCACGTGCGGCACCTACGGCAACGTGCTGCGCTTCCTGCCGCCGCTGGTGATCCCCGAGCATCTGCTGGACGACGCGCTCGACGTGCTGGAGGAGGCTTTCGCCACCTGCGCCCGCTAGTCGAGGCGCACGTGTCCGTCTGCTGACCGGGCTCGACGCCGAGGACGGGGTGCAGGCGTTGGTCCACGACGCGGGCGGGTCCGGGGGTCGGCCTCCGCCGGAGCGGGGCCTTCGCCCAGGAGTAGCGTCGGCGACGTCGACCGACGGGAGGAGCAACGTGGGTGCGCTGTGGCACGGGTTCTCGGACATGGGCGCCGTCGCCGCCGACGGCGCGTTCGTCCTGCACCGCGGGGAGGGTGCGTACGTCTGGGACACGGCCGGCACCCGCTATCTCGACGTCACGGCGGGGCTGTGGTTCGCCAACGTCGGCCACGGGCGCACGGAGATCGCCGAGCGGGTGGGCGAGCAGCTGGGCCGACTGGCGGCGTACTCGGGGTTCGGCGACTACACCGTGGACGTCACGGTGGAGCTGGCCGAGCGGCTGTCGGCCATGGCGCCCGTGCCCGGCAGCAAGGTGCTGTTCGGGTCGGGTGGCTCTGACTCCGTCGAGACCGCGGCCAAGCTGGCCCGCCGGTACTGGCACGAGGTGGGGCAGCCGGACAGGCGGATCGTGATCGGCCGCCAGAAGGCCTACCACGGCATGCACTACGCCGGCACTGCCTTGTCGGGGCTCCCGCCCAACCGCGAGGGCTATGGCGAGCTGGTCACCGACGCTGAGACCGTCGCCTGGGACTCCGCGGCCGACCTGGACCAGACCATCGAGCGGCTGGGCGCCGGCAACGTGGCGGCGTTCTTCTGCGAGCCGGTGGAGGGAGCGGGTGGCGTGTGGCCGCCACCGGACGGCTACCTGGCCGAGGTCCGTGCGGTCTGCCGCCACCACGACGTGCTGTTCGTGGCCGACGAGGTGGTGACCGGCTTCGGCCGCATCGGCGGCACGTGGTTCGCGTCCTCCCGCTTCGGTCTGGAGCCCGACATCGTGACCACGGCGAAAGGCCTCACGTCCGGGTACGTGCCCATGGGCGCCACCCTGGTCGCGCCGCGCGTCGCCGAGCCGTTCTTCCGTAGCGGTGCGGGCGTGTGGTGGCGGCACGGCTATACCTATGGCGGACACGCGGGTGCAGCCGTTGCGGCCATGGCGAACCTCGACATCATCGAGCGCGAGCACCTGCTCGACGCCGCCGCGCGGCTGGAGAAGTCACTGCCGGTCCTGCTCGGCCCGCTGGCCGAGCTCGACTCCGTGGCCGAGGTGCGCGCCGGTGTCGGGGCGCTCGCCGCCGTACAGCTGGCCGACCCGGGCGAGGCCCTCGGCGTGGCGAAGCGGCTCCGCGCCCACGGGATCGCCACCCGCGCGGTCGGCGCCGGCGGCATCCAGGTCTCGCCCCCCTTCGTGATGACCGACGACGAGGTGGGGACCCTGGCCTCCGCCCTCACCGCCGTCCTGTCGTGACGGCCCTTGCGTCATACGACGCGCCGTCGGTAGGCCACCTGACCGATGACGTCACGAGGCTCCCGCCCGGACGTCATACAACCCGCCGTCGGTACGCCACCTGACCGATGACGCCACGAGGCTCCCGCCCAGACGTCATACAACCCGCCGTCGGTACGCCACCTGACCGATGACGCCACGAGGCGGGGGCTAGGCGGCCGCAGACCAGCCGGCGGCGGTCAGCGCAGCCGCGATCTGGGCGAAGAACTCGTCCGGGGCCACTCGAAGACCGAGAACGGGCAGACGCAGCACCGTGTCGCCTGCGATGGCCACCCGGTTCTGCCGCAGGGCATCCGGGATGTGCTGTTCGACGAGCAGATGCTGGGCGCCGTCGACCTCGACGACGACCCGGAAGTCGTCCCAGCGGACATCGAGGTAGACCTTGCCCGTCGCGGTCTTCCGTACAACCTGCCTGGTCGGAGCTGGCAGCCCGCGGCGACGACATTCGCGAGCGAAGTCGATCTCGCCCATCGAGTGCGCACCGCCGAGCAGGTCGAGCACGATGGCCTCAAGAAGACGCCGCCGCTTGTCCCGCCTCACCTGCAACAGCGCTGCTCCCACGGCCTCCGCAGTCGCCAGTCGTTGCTGCACGGTCATGGCCAGCAACGTGGCCGCCTGGCGGTCGGACGTAGCCCAGAGGGCGGCGCGGATGGCGGCCACGTCGACGCGTACCCGGGGAACGCCCACCGGTACGACGTCGTCGGCGCGCAACCGCCGGGTCTGCCGTACCACCGCATCACGCAACCGCGGGACACGGGCGCCACGTGGTACCGAGACCCGGATGGCGATGGTCTCCGACCCTTGCAGACCAGCCAGACAGAGTGCGCTGACGCCGTCGATGGCGGCTCGCGGACCGGCCTCGAAAGCAGCACGCCAGTACGGCGCTCGCCCGATCAGCTCGCCGGTGTGCACGGCAATCGTCTGGCGTCCGTGGGCACGCCAGCGCGCGGCCCGCAGCTCAGCCGTGATCTGCCACCGCGTGAGGCCGGCGGCGTACAGCTGGCGGCGCGAGATGACACCGTCCTGGACGTTGGCGAGCTCGGCGACACGCGTACGCCGCGCACGTCGCTGGCCGGCGTCGTCCGGCACCCGCAGGCGTCGTGGTCTTCGTACTGGGGCCGTCACACCTACGAATGTGGTCGTGTCCGCTGCCCATCGGCGGCACGCAGTGACCGTCTCGGGATAACCAGCAGACGCCCGCCCGTCCCGACGTCATACGCGACGAGGCGTACCCGACGGCGCGTTGTATGACGCACCGACAGCACCCTGGCAACGTCATTCCGGGCGCGGCATATCGACGGCGCGTTGTATGACGCACGGGCGGGTCAGGCGGGGGTGAGCTCCTGCTGGCCCCAAGGGGAGCCGTACGCAGTCAGCAGGTCGAGGAACGGGACGGCGTCGAAGGCCTCGGGGCCGAGCACGCCGGCGCCCGACCAGGTGCCGGCGGCCAGCAGCTCGAGGGCGACCACCGGGTTGACGGCGGTCTGCCAGACCACGCACTGGTGGCCGTACTCCCGCATCGACCACTCGTTGTCGACCACGTGGTACAGGTACGTCGAGCGCGGCCGCCCGTCCGTGCCGGTGCCGGTGACCCACACCCCGGCGCACGTCTTGCCCCGCATCTTGTCGCCGAGCGTGGCAGGGTCAGGCAGGCAGGCCGCGACCACGTCACGCGGGCTCACCTCGACCCGGCCGACACGGACCTTCTCGGTGCTGTCCAGCCCCAGCATGTGCAGGGTCCTCAGCACCCCGATGAACTCCTCGCCGAGCCCGTACTTGAACGTCGCGCGTCGGGTGTCGACCCAGCGCGGCATCAGGAGCACCTCCTCGTGCTCCACGTTG
>JAQSWV010000118.1 GCA_029266455.1 Nocardioidaceae bacterium | reverse complement strand
CTGCAGCGGACCGGCTGTCCGGAGGTCCACGTCCGGGTCGCCGTAGCCGACGTGAAACTGGACCGGGAGTTCCTGCGTGGCCGCCGCCGCGAAGGCGAGGTGCAGCAGTGTGTCGAGCAGCGGTTTGTGCCCCAGGCGGACGGCGCCGGTCGCGGTGACCTCTCGGCGCGCCGCGGTGAACGCCGTTCGCGCTTCCTCCTCCGGCCACCGCTCTATGACGAGACCGGTCCGATAGGCGGCGATGCTCTTGCAGCCGGCATGGCCGGACGCCCGCACGTCGGCCAAGCCCGCGCGCACGGCCTCCGTGAGGTCGTCGTAGCCGTTGTGCATCGCCACGAGTTGCTGGAAGAAGGGCTCGAGTCGCAGCAGGGTGACCTGTTGGACATCGCCGAGCCGGCCGAACGCCTCCGCCAGCAGGACGACGTCGGGATCGGGGAAGCCGGTGTCGACGACGACCCCCTCGATCGCCGCGTCGGCGAGCAGCGCTGCCACCAGCTGCTCGCTACGCAGCCGACTTCGGGCCTGTAGCACCTGTTCCTCCGTCGCCGAAACGCCGTGGAAGGCGGCCATGGCCTTGACGAGCCGGCGGTAGAACACCGTGTGCACCCCGTCCGCCGCGCGGAAGCCCGGGTCTGGTGACTCGGTGAAGTGCCCGCGCCAGGTCGCCGGGTCGGCGTCCTGCCGGGCCAGAACGGGGTGGCAGTGGTTGTCGACGACGGGGATGTCGGTGAGGTCGACCCGGTCGCTCACGGGTCAAAACCTGTAGAAGTGGTGACGGATCTCGAACTCCTGGTCCTGGACGGAGAATTCCTCGTCCTCGGAGCGCCGGACGGCGAGGTAGCAACGGGCCAGCAGCTCGTCCATGCTGCCGAGCAGGACGTCGTCCTGCTGCAGTTGCTCCAGGGCCGCGCCCATCGACTTCGGCAGCGGCCTGACCCGGCCGCGCGAGAGCTCCTCGGGTGTCATCCGGGCCGGATCGTGCGCGCTGGGCTCCCCGGGTTCGAGCCCCCGTGCGATGCCGTCGAGGCCGCAGGTGATCAGCGCGCCGAGGGACAGGTAGGGGTTGGCGCTGCCGTCGGAGGTCTTGAACTCGAGGTTGTAGCTCTGCTCCTCCCGTCCGTGGAACGGCGAGCACACCCGCAGGGCGGCCTCCCTGTTGTCGAACCCCCAGGCCGTCGTCGCCGCGGCCCAGGCGCTGGGCGTGAGCCGCCGGAAGGAGTTGTAGCTGGGACTGGTGAGCGCAGCAAGCGCCGGCAGATGGTCGGTGACCCCGGCGATGAAGTGCCGGCCGAGTGCGGACAACCCGCCGTCGGCGGACGGGGCGTAGAGCAGGTTCCGCTGCCCGTCGGCGTCCCACAGCGACAGGTGCAGGTGGGCGCCGCTGCCGATCTGCTCGGGAAAGGGCTTGGGCGCGAACGAGGCCAGCATCCCGTGCCGCAGCGCCACGCCACGGACGGTGTCCCGGAACTTCATCTGGTTGTCCGCCGCGCGCAGTGCGTCGGCGTGGCGGATAGAGATCTCCTGCTGCCCCGGCCCGTACTCGTTGATCGCCTGCTCGACCGACAGGTCCTGGGCCTCGAGCGCGTCCACCGTCTCGACCATGACGTCGGCGTGCAGGTCGTGCCCGATGGGGCTGTACACGGGCGCGTGGTCGGACAGATCGACGGGGATGTAGCGGCCGTCCTGCTCGCGGGCCAGGTAGTACTCGTTCTCGAAGGCCGCTCGGACGCTGATCCCATGCTTCGTCGCGCGCGCGATCACGTCCTTCAGATAGGTGCGCGGGCAGGCACCCCAGGCACGCCGGTCGTGCCCCCACTGGTCGCACAACAGGCTGGCGCTCGCCGGTACCCAGGGCAGTACGGAGAAGGTGTCCGGGTCGGGAACCAGCCGGATCTCACCGACCGGCTCCATGCCCTCGATGTGGACGACCTGCTCGAGGAGGTTGATCGCCATCTGAGCGCGGGTCAGGTTCACCCCTTCCCGCATCTTGTCCGCCAGCCGGGCCACGTGGACGGCCTTGCATCGGGCGACCCCACTCACGTCGCAGTACTCGAACCGGATGAGCGTGACGCCCAGTCGACGTGCTTCGCTGACCACCTCGTGTGCGTCCACGTCCGTCCTCCACTCCGGACGGCGACAGCCACGACCGGATCGACAGCAACGGCAAGCTCAGCCTCCGGCACAACCGCCGGCTCCACCACATCCGCATGAGCCGTCGCTACGCCGGCACACCGTCCTGGTCCTCGTCACGACCTGCACGTCCGGGTCATCACCAGCCGCGGACATCTATTGCAGGACCTGCGACCGAGGTCCCCGACCGGCTCCTGCTGCCTCACTTGGTTCTCGTCAGCCCGCGAAGGATTCAGGGCTGAAGCGGCCCCAGGCGATGAAGGCCGCGAGCGCGAGATAGACCACGTTCAGCATCACCAGCTTGGATTGACCAAGGCGGCCATGAGTGATCATCGCGCCGATCATGAGCAAGACCCAGCAGGCGGCAGTCACCGGCACCATTACCGGTGCGATGTCGACAATGGCAGGCAGGATCAGGCCAACTGCGGCCAGTAGCTCGAGCACCCCGAGGGTCTTGACGAAGCCGACACTGGCACCTGCCGTCCATTCTCCGCCATGGGCCGCAGCCAGCTTCGCCTTGGGCACGAACGTCTTGCTGATGCCGCCGGCCATGGCGACTGCGGCGAGCAGTCCGGCAGCGATCCACAGGGTGAGATTCATGAGTTCTCTCTCCTAGCGATGTGTAGGTGATCGGGGCCGCCTCAGTCGGTGAGGGGGCCGGGGCCGAAACTCGGGCGTCACGGCTTCAACCCCGAGACGAGGCAAGCCGGTCCGTCTGTGACATCGGGACGCTGGCGGTGGGTTCGAAGGTGGCTCACCTACCGGACCTGAAGTCCTCCGGCCGGCCGGCGGACCGCATGTCGCGGCGATGCATCGCGGCCGCCCACCCCTCCTGATGTCACACGCAGTCGGGGCGACTCGTCTCACTCTTGAGCGCGACTTCGGACGACGGGACGGTGAGCAGCGTGCGTGTGTTCGTGGCGGGCGGGTCAGGTGTCCTGGGACGGCGACTGGTGCCGCAACTCGTTGCGAGAGGCCATCAAGTGACCGCCACGACGACCCGCCCGGGCAAGCTCGGCTTGCTCGAAGAACTGGGCGCCGACGGCGTTGTGTTGGACGGGCTCGACGGGGCATCGGTCGGTGAAGCCGTCGCCACCGCGAAACCGGACGCGATCGTGCATCTGATGACTGCGATCTCGCCGGCGCATGCCGGTGCCGCGAACCTCAAGCAC
>JAQSWV010000075.1 GCA_029266455.1 Nocardioidaceae bacterium | reverse complement strand
CCATGGCGGGCGCGGATGATTGACCGGGGGGCGCGGGTCTTGGGGGAAGTCACACCTGCCGTTCAGGGCCGTCTCAGGGTGGACGCGCACAGTGAGTTCATGAGCTTGCATCACCCTGAGGACCCCACGCGCGCCGACCAGCCCGAAGCCTCCCCGTACTGGGCGTTCGGCTCCGGACCCGCGAGCCAGGGTCCGCCGCCGCGCACGAGCGCCGGGGAGCCCACCCAGCAGCCTGTCGGTCCTGCGTCGCCGCCCAGGCGCACGCGAGGGGGCACCGGGGTCGTGGTGACGGCAGCGCTGCTGGCCGGGCTGGTCGGCGGAGTGGGCGGCGCCGCCGGTTGGAACGCCATCGACGACCCGGCCGGGGCCGGCGGAACCACCACGAGCGACACCCTTCGGGCCGCCGACCCGGCGGAGTCCTCCGACTCCGCCGGCGGCTCCGCCCCGGGCCCGGGCCAGGACATCGAGGACGTTGCGGCCGCGGTGCTCCCGGCCGTCGTCAAGATCTCGACCCGCACCGCGCAGGGCGCCGGCAGCGGCTCGGGCGTCGTGCTCTCCTCCGACGGGCAGATCCTCACCAACGAGCACGTGGTGGCCGAGTCGGTGGGCGAGCTGGTGGTGTCCTTCACCGACGGGACCACCGCGCCCGCTGAGATCCTGGGCACAGACCCGCTCACCGACCTCGCGGTCATTCAGGCCCGTGGTGTCAGCGGTCTCACCACCGCCTCCCTCGGAAGCTCCGACGATGTCAAGGTCGGCCAGGAGGTCGTCGCCGTTGGGTCTCCCTTCGGTCTGGAGAGCACCGTGACCAGCGGCATCGTCAGCGCACTCGACCGGCCGGTGGACACCGGCCGGACGAGCGACGGCCGGCCCGCGGTGTTCCCGGCCATCCAGACCGACGCGGCCATCAACCCCGGCAACTCCGGCGGTGCCCTGGTGAACATCGACGGAGAGGTCGTGGGCATCAACGCGGCGATCCGCACCGCCGGCAGCAGCATGGCCAGCGCGGGATCGATCGGCCTCGGGTTCGCGATCCCGGTGGACCAGGCCCGCCCGATCGTCGAGCAGCTCGCGGCCGGTGAGCCGGCCACGCACGCGCTCATCGGGGTCAACGTCAGCGATGCGGTGGCCTCCAGTGGCGCCGTCACGACCGGGGCGCTGGTCGAAGGCGTCATCGCGGGCAGCGCAGCCGCCGACGCCGGGCTCGCCGAGGGCGACGTGATCACGGCCGTCGAGGGAGAGCCGATCAGTGACGCCGACGCGCTGATCGCCACGGTGCGCAAGTACCGCCCGGATGACGAGGTCACCATCACCTACCTCCGCGGCGACACGACCGACGAGGTCGCCGTCACGCTGGACAGCGACGAGGGCACGCCGACGACCTGACCGGACGTAGGGCGCACGAGCAGCCGTGCGGGCGGCCGTCCCGTCAGGCGCCGAGCGCGGCGCGCAGCCGGGCCAGCTTGAGCCGGGTCTCGGCGTACTCCTGCTGCGCCTCGCTCAGCACCGTCACACCCCCGCCGGTGCCTGCCGTGTAGATCCCGTCGGCGTGCACCCAGCTGCGGATGACCATGCCGAGGTCGGCGGCATCGGCGGCCACCCAGCCGAAGGCGCCCGAGTACACGCCGCGGGCGTCGTCCTCGACCGCGGCGATCACCTCCATCGTGCGCAGCTTGGGCGCCCCGGTCATCGACCCTCCCGGCAGCAGTGCGCGTACCGCCTCCAGCGGCGAGACGCCGGCGCGCAGCCGGCCGCGTACGACCGATACGAGCTGGTGCAGGCCGGGGTGGGTCTCGACGCCCAGCATCATCGGCACCTCCACGCTGCCCAGCTCGCTGACCCCGGCCACGTCGTTGCGCAGCAGGTCACAGACGATCAGGTTCTCGGCGCGCAGCCGCGGGTCGCCGGCCAGCCCGGTGGCCAGGGCGGCGTCCTGCACCGGGTCGGGGTTCCGGGCGGCGGTGCCCTTGACCGGACGGGTCTCCACCACTCCCGCCCGGATGGTGGCGAACCGCTCGGGCGACGACGCCAGCAGCGCGGCGCCACCGTGCTGCACGAACGCCGCGTACGGGGCCGGGTTCGCGCGTCGCTGGCTCTGGTAGGCGACCCACGGGTCGAGGGACGAGGCAACGCGGTGCCGGTACGTGAGGTTGACCTCGTACGAGTGCCCCGCTCTGAGGGCGCGCTGCACGTCGGCGAACGCCCGGGCATACCGTTGCTCGCTCCAGGTCGACACCGTCGTCGCTCTCGGTGGAACGGCGGGCGCCGTCTCGGACCGCACCAGTCGACCCAGGGCGGGGGCAGTGTCGAAGCCCACCAGCCGCAGGTCGTGGGTGCCGTGGTCGAGCTCGACCCAGCGCCGGGCCCGCAGCCAGCAGGCGTCCGGCACGGAGCCGTGGTCGGGACCGTCGGTGCGCGCGGGCAGGTCGCCGCGGCACCCGTACCCGAGCCACCCCACCCAGCGCTCGCCCGGTCGACCACGGGCGATGCGGTCGGCGAGGACGCGGAACGGGTCGTCACCCACCACGGCGACCCGGCCCGAGGCGTGCTCGCGCACCACACCCTCAGCGGCATGCCAGCTGAGTGAGGGCTCGTCGTCCTCGAGCCATCCGACCAGGGTGGTGCGCCCCGACCACGTGGAGGCGCCGCGGCTGTCCAGCCACCACACCCGATCGAACTCCCGTCGCAGGCCCGCCACCAGGGCCTCGGGGTCGAACGAACCGGCACGCCCCCGCTCGGCCGTCACCGGGCGCCGGCCAGCCAGGCGGCCACCAGGCTGCGACCGTCGTCGGTCAGCACCGACTCGGGATGGAACTGCACACCGGTCCAGTCCCTGTCGCGGTGCCGGACCCCCATCACCGCGCCGTCCGAGCCGGCCCGGGCGGTCACCTCGAGCGCTGCGGGGACCGACGTTGCCGCGAGCGAGTGGTACCGGACCACGGAGGCTCCTTGCGGCAGCGACGCCCAGACCCCGTCGCCGCAGTGGGTGACGGTGTCGACGCGGCCGTGCGCCGGCTCGACCTCCTCGACCGTCCCGCCGCAGGCCACCACCATCGCCTGCAGGCCGAGACACACGCCCAGCACGGGCACCCCTGCCGCCGCCAGCACCTCACGGCCCACCGCGAAGTCGGCCGGGTCTCCGGGGTGGCCCGGACCCGGTGAGAGCACGATGTGGGTGAACCCGGCATCGAGCACGGCCGCGGCCGGCACCTCGTCGTGCTGCACGACCACCGGAAGCTCACCGGTGACCGTGCCGACCAGGTGCGCGAGAATCGTCGAGTACGAGTCGTGGTGATCGACGAGGACAACCCGTGCCCCGCGCGTGGCCGGGAGCGCCATGGCGTCCTGCCTCAGGCCAGCAGGTCGGAGACCAGCTCGCGGAGCACCTCGGCGCCCGACTGGCTGAGGATCGACTCGGCGTGAAACTGCACAGAGCGGTAGTGCGGGCCTGCCAGCAGGTGGATGTCACCGCTCACCGGGTCGGTCTCCACCCGTACTCCCGGCGGCAGCCCGCCGTGCGGTGCCCGGGCCACGAAGGTGTTGTAGAAGCCCACCACCCGCTCGTGCCCGAGCACCGGAAGCCGGGTCTGCGTGCCCTGGAAGACGATGTCCTTGTAGACGAGGTCGAGCCCGAGCAGGCCCGACAGCACCTGGTGGCCGAGACAGACGGCCAGGAACGGGCGCTGTCGCTCGAGCAGCATCGCGGTCGCCTCGCGCAACGTCGCCATCTTGGGGTCGGACAGGTCGCGCGGGTCACCCGGACCCGGCCCGACGACCACCAGGTCGTACCCGTCCAGACAGCCGGGCTCGTAGGCGTCGTGACGCACGACCACCGACGTCATGCCCAGCACGCCCAGCACGTGCCGCAGCATGTTGACGAAGTCGTCCTCCCCGTCGAGCACCACCGCCGTCCGCCCCTTCAGCGAAGGCACCGGCGGCGTGTCGGCCTGGTTGGTCAGCCAGAACGGCGCCAGCCGCTGGTTGCGCTCGCCGAGGGCGATCCGGACGTCGTCGTCGTCGGCCAGCTCCCGGACCTCGGCCGCCACGGCGGGAGCCGGGTCGACGAGCCCGAAGGCGGCCAGCACTCCACCGGCCTTGGCGTGGGTCTCGGCGGTCTCGTGTCCCGGGTCGGAGTCGCGGACCAGGGTGGCGCCGGCCGTGACACGGACGTGCCCGGACAGGTCCACGTCGGCGGTACGGATCAGGATGGGTGCGTCGACGGTCGGCGTCCCGTCGACGTCACGACCGAGAAGCGCGAGCACCGACGCGTAGTACCCGCGGCCGTGGGGTTCGTACCGCGCGATCAGGCGGCAGGCGTTCTGGACCGGGCTGCCGGTGACCGTGGCGGCGAACATCGAGTCGCGCAGCACCTCCCTCGGGTCCCGGGACGTGCGCCCGGCCAGCAGGTACTCCGTGTGCACCAGGTGGCTCATCGGCTTGAGGTAGGGCCCGAGCACGAGCCCGCCCTCGGAGCAGATGTCGCACATCATCTTGAGCTCCTCGTCGACCACCATGAAGAGCTCGTAGATCTCCTTCTCGTCGGCGAGGAAGTCGAGCAGCGCTGACTTGCGCGCGGCCTGGTCGGTCAGGCCACGCAGCCGGAAGGTGCCCGAGATCGGGTTCATCCGCACCTGGCCGCCGTGCAGGCTGACGTGCCGCTCCGGGCTCGCTCCGATCAGCCAGCGGTCGCCGGTGAAGACGCAGAAGGTCCAGTAGGCGCCGTGCTCACGTTCGAGCAGCCGCCGGAACACCGTCAGCGCCGAGGCGTGGTCCCAGCTCTGCGCCCGTGCGTGCCAGGTCCGGCCGAGGACCAGGTTGGCGCCCTCGCCGTTGCCGATCTCGTCTCGGATCACCGCCTCCACGACGCGCTCGTAGTCGGCGTCGGACACGTCGAATCCGCCCCGGTCGCCGAACACCGGCGGGGTGTCGGGGAGCTGCGCGAGCGCCTCGGCGACGGAGACCTCGCTCTGGTGCTCCAGCGCGACGGCCGTCAGCGGGGTGCCGTCGTCGACCGCCTCCAGACCTCGCTCGCGCGCCTGCCGGTAGGGCACCGCCAGCAGGCTGTCGAAACGCCGGCCGGGCTCGGGGCGGCCCGTCGGCAGTGGGGCCTCCGTCAGCAGGTCGAGGTCTGAGCGGGGGCCACCCAGCAGGTGGACGGCGTCCTCGTCGCGCAGCCGCACCACCGCGTAGGCGGGCAACGACAGCAGCTGGTCGATGGCGTTCATCATCTCGATACTCCCATCCGCGACGGGTGGCTACAGCCGCTCCCGCGGCTCGGACGGTGCCGAGATGCTCACCTCCGGCGGGATCTCGCGCCACTCCTGCACCTCGAACGTCCCGCCGGTGGTGATGTCGACCGGCTGCAGCCCGACCGGCCTCTGGTCGGCGTACGTGACCAGCGTCATCTGAGCCGGCCGGCGCAGCTTGCTGCCCAGAGCGATCGAGAACGCCGCACCACCCGTTGTGCCGTTGGTGTACGTGGTGGCCACCGAACCGTCCGGAGCGGTCACTGCGGTGGGTCCCACCTGCCGGTGCAGGTGGCCGGACAGCACCAGGTCGACACAGCCGCGCTCGGCCGCCTCCAGCCCGGAGTTGGGGTCGTGCACGACCATGGTGGTCACGTCACCGTCCTCGCAGGCGACGTCAGCCAGCCGGTCGGCCTGCTCGGAGATGGTCTCCTGGCCGGCCACGCGCTCGGGGGTGTAGCCGCTGCTGCGTGGGTCCGCGTCACCCAGGAACCGGATGCCGGCGACCTGTGTCGGCCTGCCCTGGAGCACGGTGAAGCCCCGCTCCTCCATCCGTGTCCCCACGGTGTCCCCCTGGTCGTGGTTGCCCGGGACGGCCACGACCTCCATGTCGTCAGCCGCCTCAGCCAGCGAGTCGATGCTGAAGGTCTCCCACGAGGCGCCCGACGACGTGTCGTCGCCCGCGTCGATCAGGACGCTTGCGCCTCCCTCCCTGGCGACGGCGGCGACCGTCGCGTCCATCCCCACGTTGTCGTGGCGGTCGGAGACCAGCAGGGCGACCACCTCGTCCTCTGCGGGTTGCCGCAGCTCGTCGGCGATACGCGGCACGTGGTCGGCCAGCCCGTCGTAGAACTCGACCGACTGGCGGTAGGTGTCGATGGCGCCCTGGATCAGGGAGGCCGCACCGCGCACCTCGGCGCCGTCGGCCACCTCCACGTCCTCGAGCTGCGGTACGGCGGCCGCCTCGGGGAAGATCGCGGTGAGGGAGCGCCAGGTCGGCGGGTCCGGCTCGACCCGGGTCAAGGCCGGCAGGGCCACCCCTACCAGGGCCACACCGGTGGCGACCGCCACCGCCAGCGGGCCGGCCCGGAGGCCCTGCGTGGGATGCCGGACGAAGCCGGCGGTCGCGGTGCGGACGCGGGCAAGCGCGGCGGGTCCACCCCGCCGCCACGCGACCGCCAGGAGAAGTCCGGTCAGCACCGCGATGCCGCCGCCTCGTGCGGCATGCACCCACGCCATCGTGACCAGCCTGTTGCGGATCATGCCGATCTCGCCCTCGGGCGCGCTGGCGATGACGGCGTCGCTGCGCACCACCTCCTCGAGGCTCGCCACCTCGGTGTCGATGAGGTCCAGCCGCATGCCCAACGACAGCGGGAGACCGGCATCCACCCGTACGGCGGGCAGCAGACCACCGAGGTTGAGCGTCGCCCAGCCGTCCGTCGTGGGCTGTACGCGACCCGAGTGCGCACCCACGGTGACCGGCCGCGAGTCGGACAGGAACCCGGTCACGGCGACCGCGCCACCCACCAGCAGGGAGACCACGACGCAGACCGTCACCTCGCGCCAGCGGGGTCCGCGGTGAGGAGTGCCGCCCGGGGTGCTGTCAGTGCTGCGCATCCACCCGCTCGCGCCACTTGTCCGTGGCACCCACGGTGACCACCCGCTGAGTCGCCCGGGTGAGCACGACGTAGAGGGTCCGCCAGCCCGACTCGGACTCGGCGACCACCTCGTCGGGCTCCACGACGACCACGCCGTCGAACTCGAGCCCCTTCGTGTCCAGCGGCTCGAGCACCGTGACCCGGTCGCGCCGGCTCCCGAGATCGCCGAGCATGGCCGCGACCGCGGCCCGTCTGGCGGCCGGAGCGACGAGCGCGACGGTGCCCTCGACTGAGTCCACCACGTCGGTCACGGCGCGCCGCAGGGCGTCGCCGACCTCGGGGCCCACCCGGTGCACCGGGTCGATGCCGGTGCGGCGTACCGCATCGGGCAGGTCGGGGTCGGCGACGGCCACCTGCGCCACCCGGGCCGCCAGCTCGAAGACCTCCGCAGAGTTGCGGTAGTTGGTGGAGAGCCGGAACGCGTGCTGGTCCTTGCCGGCCAGCGCTTCTGCCCGAGCGGCCGCCTGCTCCTCGGGCAATGGCCACGCGGACTGGGCCGCGTCCCCGACAATCGTCCAGCTGGAGTAGCGACCGCGCCGGCCCAGCATCCGCCACTGCATCGGGGAGAGGTCCTGGGCCTCGTCGACGAGCACGTGGGCATAGCTGTCGTCCTCCGTGCGCGCGGTGGCCCGCAGCCGCTGTACCTCCGCGTCGTCACGCTCGAAGCTCATCTGCTGACGGGGAGCCGCGGCCAGCATGGCGTTGAGCGAGTCGCTCACCCCATCGATCCGCTCACGGTCGGCGCGGTAGCCCTCGTGGTCGAGGGGGACGTCGCCGAGCAGGTACCGCAGCTCGTCGATGAGCGGCACGTCCTCGATGCTGACCGTGGGCTCGTCCTGCCAGGTTGCGAGCAGGGTGTCGATCTCGTCGGGCTCCAGGACGCCCCGGGCGTAGCCCCGCAACCGGTGGGGCTCGTGCAGCCACTCCCACACCTGCACGGCGTCGAGCGGCGGCCACCACGACCTCGCGAACTCGCCGACAGGCCCGTCACCGCGCATCTGCTCGACGAAGTCGTCGCGCCCACGGTCGAGCCCGCGCTCGCCGCTGACCTGGCTCCACAGGAGGTCGAGCAGGACGTGCTCGACCCTGGTCACCGAGCGGTTGCGCGACTGTGCGGCACCGAGGAGCTGACGACGCACAGACGCCAGGTCGCGGGAGTCGAGAGCCAGCACCTCGTCACGCCAGAAGACGCGGAACTCGTCGGGCGCCCCGGGGGCGGTGTCGCGGACCGCCCGCGCCAACACCCGGCGCATCCGGCTCGAACCCTTGATGCGGGCCACGGCAGGGGCGTCGTGACGGGTGGCGTCGATGCCGTCGACGACACCGCCGACGGCCCGGAGGGTCACGCTGGTCTCCCCGAGGCTCGGCAGCACTCGCTCGATGTAGTTCATGAACACGCCGGAGGGCCCGACGACCAGTACTCCTCCCGACTCGAACCGGCGGCGCTCGGTGTACAGCAGATAGGCGGCGCGGTGCAGGGCCACCACCGTCTTCCCCGTGCCGGGGCCGCCGGCGATCGTGGTGACGCCGCGAGCCGGGGCGCGGATGGCCTCGTCCTGCTCCTTCTGGATGGTCGCCACCACCGAGTGCATGTACGCATCCCGGGCGCGCGACAGCTGGGCCAGCAGTGCCCCGTCACCCACCACGGGCATGCCCTCGGGGGCAGCCTCGGCGTCGAGCAGCTCGTCCTCGACGCCGGTGACGGTGCGCCCGCGGCTGCGCAGCACCCGGCGGCGAACGACCCCGAGCGGGTCCTGGGCGGTAGCCCGGTAGAACACGGCGGCGGCCGGCGCGCGCCAGTCGACCAGCAGCACCTCGCGGTCGGCGTCGCGCAGGCCGATCCGGCCGATGTAGCGCGGTTCCTCCGCGGAGAGGTCGAGGCGCCCGAACACGAGCCCCTCATGTGCAGCGTCCAGGGCGGCGATGCGCTTGGACGCCTGGAACACCATGGCGTCGCGCTCGACCAGGCCGCCCTCGTGCCCCAGGCTGGCCCGGGCGTGCCCCTCCCGGGCGAGATCCTGCGCGGCCCGGGCGCTGTCGTCGAGCCGGTCGTACACCACGTCGACGAAGGTCTGCTCGACGGCTCTCTCGCGTTCAGCGATCGGCTGGGTCACCGGTCTCCTCGTCGTGCCGGAAGGTGGTCAGACGACTTTTCCCGAACTCTGGATTCTACGCTGAGCGGATGGTCGGGCGTCGCACTATCCCGTCAGGCTCCCCCTACGAGCAGACCATCGGCTTCAGCCGCGCCGTGCGCATCGACAGCCCGGCCGGCGCCGTGGTCCACGTGGCCGGTACGGCGCCGGTCTGGCCGGACGGGACCGTGGACCCCGACCCGCTCGTCCAGGCGCGCAGGTGCTGGGAGATCGCACTCGGCGCGCTCGCAGAAGCCGGGGGCGATGTGTCGAGCGTGGTGCGAACCCGGACCTTCCTCACCGACCGTGGCTGCGAGGCCGCCGCGGCTCAGGCGCACGGAGAGCTGTTCGCCGACGTCCGTCCCGCCAGCACGATGCTCGTCGTCGCGGGGTTGCTCGACCCCCGCTGGCTCCTCGAGGTCGAGCTCGACGCCTACCTCGACGAGTGACCTCGGCGGTCGAGGAACGTCCGCATCGCCGCTCGCGACTCGTCGGAGGCGAACAAGCGCGCCGAAAGCTCGGCCAGCCGCTCTCCCTGAGCGTCCATGCGCGCCAGCAGTTCGGCGTTGAGCACGGCCTTGGTCTCGCCGAGTCCTTGCGGAGTGCCCTGGCGCAGTGCAGTCAGAACATCCGCCACGGCCGCGTCCATGCCCGCTGCCGGCACCGCCCGGGTGACCAGCCCGACCCGCTCGGCCTCGGCCGCGTCGAACGGCTCTCCGCCGAGGAAGCGCCAGGAGGCGGCGCGCTCGCTCATCCGGTCCAGACAGGTCAGGGAGATGGTCGCCGCCGCCAGGCCGAGCCGGACCTCGGTGAACGCGAACGTCACCGTGTCGGCCGCCAGCACCACGTCGGCCGCGGCCACCAGGCCGAGTCCTCCTGCCCGTACGGGTCCGTCCAGGCGCACGACGACCGGTCTCGGCAGGGCGACGATCGTGCGCTGCACCGCCACCATGTCGCGCGCGACCGCCTGCATCCCCACCTCGACCGCCTCGCGCATGTCGGCACCCGAGCAGAACACCGGCCCCGCGGAGCGCAGCAGGATCACCCGTACGGAGTCCTCGCCGGCGGCGGTGTGCAGCGCCGCGCGCAGCTGGCCGATCAGGGCGCTCCCGAGAGCGTTGCGGTTGGCGGGGCTGTCGAGGGTCACGGTGGCCACCGCGTCGTCGACCTCGAGGTGCACCAGGTCGTCGGCGCGCCGCCCCTCTGACTGATCGCTCAACGCCGTCTCCTCCGCCCGCGTCCTGGGAGCATGCTCCGGTCGAGGACGAGGTCTCCACCACTGGCTGGAGGCTGCCCCCGGGAAGACCGACCGTACCGGGCGGGTTGAGGGACACGTGTCCACATACTTCGCCTGCGAGGACTCGCCCCCGGATCCGGCGGGTGCCCCGTGCGAGGTACGGATGGGCACCCCGGCGGCACGCTGGATCCTCTCCGCCACGGTCCTCGCGACGGGCATGGCCTTCCTCGATGGCACGGTCATCAACGTGGCCCTGCGAGTGATCGGGGACGACCTGGGCGCCGACCTCGCGGACCTGCAGTGGATCGTCAACGCGTACCTGCTCCTGCTGGCGGCCCTGATCCTCGTGGCCGGCTCGCTCGGCGACCTGTTCGGGCGGCGCCGGGTGTTCCTGATCGGCGTGGTGTGGTTCGCGGTGGCCTCCGTCGCGTGCGGGTTGGCCCAGGACCCCACCATGCTGATCGTGGCGCGCGGGCTGCAGGGCGTGGGCGGCGCGCTGCTGACGCCAGGCAGCCTGTCGATCCTGCAGTCGGCGTTCCACCGCGACGACCGGGCCCGCGCGATCGGGGCCTGGTCCGGCATGGCCGGGGTCACCACCGCGATCGGACCCGCCCTCGGGGGTTGGCTCGTCCAGTCGGCGTCGTGGCGGTTCATCTTCTGGATCAACGTGCCGCTGGCGGTGGCCGTGGTGGTGATCGCGCTCCGGCATGTGCCGGAGAGTCGTGACGACGCCGCGTCCGGTGAGCACGTCGACTTCACCGGGGCGGTACTGACCGCGGTCGGGTTGGGCGGGGTGACGTACGCACTGATCGAGGCGGGCGCGGGTGGGCTGCTGCCGCTGGCGGCCGGTGCCGTAGGGGTTGTGGCCCTGACGACGTTCGTGGTGACCCAGCACCGTTCGCGGCACCCGATGGTGCCGCCCGTGCTATTTGCCTCCCGGGTGTTCAGCTCCACCAACCTGCTGACCTTCGTGGTCTACGGCGCGCTCGGGGCACTGCTGCTGCTGCTCGTGCTGCAGCTGCAGGTGGTGGCGGGGTACACGCCGTTCGCGGCGGGCCTCGCGACGGTGCCCTTCACCCTGCTGATGCTCGTGTTCTCGGCCCGGGCCGGCGCGCTGGCCACCCGAGTGGGGCCGCGGATCCCGTTGACCGTCGGGCCGCTGCTGGCCGCCGTCGGCACCGTGCTGCTGCTGGGTGTCGACGGCGGCGGCTCCTACTGGACCGACGTGCTGCCTGGGGTGGCGGTCTTCGGCGCGGGGATGACGGTGCTGGTGGCCCCGCTCACGGCGACAGTGCTCGCCGCGGCTCCCGACCGGCACGCCGGCGTGGCCAGCGGCGTCAACAACGCGATCGCCCGTACCGGCAGCCTGCTGGCCGTCGCCGCGCTACCGGTGGTGGTGGGGCTGTCCGGCGCTGACTACGAGCGCCCGGCGGCGATGCAGGACGGCTACACGGCCGGCCTGGTCATCTGCGCGGTGCTGCTGGCGCTCGGCGGCCTGGCGGCATACTTCGGCCTTGCGGCCCGCGGGGGGGGTGGGCGGGGGGGGCCCGGGTGGGCCGCCGGGTGGCTCGGGTGACGCTCGGTCCGTACTGCACTAGCGAAACTCGCACTATCAGGGCGCTGCAGCGCGGCAGTAGTGACGCTTTCGCAGCCCACCCTGCGAAACTTCCGCGGCGAACGGAGCGCTCACCAGCTGCGAGGCGCCTCGCGGAGGAAGGCGCGGACGACGGGGCCGGCGGCACTGTTGCCGCCGTCGCCACCGACCACGAGGCAGGCGAACGCGAGGTTGCCGCGGTAGCCGATCATCCAGCCGTGCGTCTGCAGCGGCGGCTCGTCGCCGTACTCCGCGGTGCCGGTCTTGGCGGCGACACCGCCGGGAAGCCCGCGCAGGCTAGAGGCGGTTCCGTCGGTCACCACCAGCCGCATGATGCGCTGCAGGTCGCGCACCATCGACGGGCGCAACGACCCCGCCACGTCACCACCGTCGCCGGCGACCAGGGAGGGTGTGCGGGGCTCGCCTGACGCCACGGCCGCCGCCACCATCGCCATCCCCAGCGGACTCATCTGCACCCGACCCTGACCGATCATCGAGGCGGCCCGGTCGACCAGCGAGTTGGCGACGGGGACGGAGCCGGAGTACGCAGGGACTGGGAGATCCCACTCGGCCCCGACACCGAACCGCTTCGCCATGGCATGGAGCGCGTTGTTCGACAGCCTGCCGGCGCGGTCGACCACCGTGGTGTTGCAAGAGGCGGCGAGGGCGTCGGCGAACGTCGAGCCTCTCGGCAGCGACGAGAACTCGTAGTTCTTGAAGCGCTTGCCGTCGACGACCGTCCGGCTGGGACAGGCCACCTTCTGGTCGATGTCCTGGCCGGCCGCGATCAGCGCAGCCGTGGACACCACCTTGAACGTCGACCCGGGCGGATAGCGGCCGACCAGGCCGGTGTCGTAGGAGGTGATCTCTGGCCCGTTGACGTCGGCGAGCACGTGGCCGTTCCGGGCGTCGACGGCCACCAGGGCGGTGGTCTTGTCCTGGTCCGCGACCGCGTTCTCTCCGGCCTTCTGGACGTCGTACGACAGCGTCGTCTGCAGCGGCTCACCCTTCACGGCCGGCTTCCGCCACAGCACGCTCTCCCGCTGGCCTGTCTTCCTGTCCACCAGCGCGACGATGCCGCCCGGAGTGCCCGCCAGCCGCTGCTCGTACGCCGCCTGCAGGCCCGAGGAGCCGATCATGTCGGTGTCCAGCGCGAGCTGGGACGCGCGCGAGAGTGTCTCCTCGGTGGCCGGCGACACGCTGCCCAGCACGGCCCGTCCCCAACCGCTGCTGGGGCCGAGCGCGAGCCGGGTGAAGTCGACCACGACGCCGGGGATCTGGAACAACCGCTCCCGGATCGGGCGGTAGTCGTCGACCCGATAGGTGATGACGTCGACGAACCAGCCGGGGTCGGCGGCCCTGGCCCGCTCGCGCAGGGCGTCGGCGTCGATTCCCAGCAGCCGCCCGAGCCGCGGGTACGTCGCCGGCTTGGCCTTGCGCGGCTCGACGCCGATCCGGAAGGCCGGCTTCTGGCTGGTCAGTAGGTACCGCTTGCGGCCGAGTATCGGTGCGCGCGGCGGGACCCGGCGGATGCGCTCGAAGGCGGTCTGGCCGGTGAGGCCTGGGTGCAGCAGGCTCGGCTTCCAGCCGACGCTGGGATCCTCGGCAGAGGTGTCGACGGTCGCGACGGTGTCGTACTCCCAGATGCCGATCCCCGCCAGGTCGAGCATGACGTGGACGGGCTGTCGACAGGTCGAGTCGGCGCACTCTGGGTCGCCGTCGGCAGCGACGACGGCGCCGTCGACCTCCAGGTCGTCGATCATCGTGGTCAACCCGGCCCGGGCGGCGCGCGGCGAGTCGGTCGCCCTGCCGAACTCCCGTGGCTCGAGTGCCGACCAGGCATCGACGACGGCCTCCACCGCGGCGGTGGTGGCCTCGGCGCCGTCGTCCGCGCTGGTGGCGCCGTCGTCACCGGTGCAGCCCGCCAGCAGGAGACCAACGACTGCGCCGACCGCGGTCAGCCGCGGCACGACGGTGCCGAGCCGCCTGCGTACCCGGCCCATGTGTCTCCTATCGGGTGCACTACGCGTCAGTGTCACCCTGTCGCACCCTAGCCGCGCGCACCCCTTGCAGCGGCACCTCGACGACCTGCCGCTCCGGAGGCCGGGTCGCAGGGCCGGTCACGACACCGTGACCGTGCGGCTCGGCCAACCCGTCGCACCGTCGGGTCGGGGCGGCGCCTGGTCCGAGGTCTGCGTGCTCCCCGTCCTGTCGGTCGCACGCACCTGCACGGTGTGCCGGCCGGGGGCGGCGTCCCACTCGTAGACCCACTGCCGCCACGTGTCCTGGCCGTCCTGCGCGCCCAGCCGTGCGTCAGCCCAGTCACCGTCGTCCACTCGCACCTCGACCTTCGCGATCCCGCGGGTCTGCGCCCAGGCGACCCCCGCCACCGCGTGCCGGCCCGCGTCGAGCTCTGCCTCCGCCGCGGGCACATCGATGCGTGCGGCCGTCTTGATCGGACCCTCCTCCGCCCACCCGCGAGACGTCCAGTACGCCTCGAAGTCGGCGAAGCGCGTGACCTCGATGTCCGTGACCCACTTGGTCGCCGACACGTACCCGTACAGGCCGGGCACGACCATGCGGGCCGGGAAGCCGTGGACGATCGGCAACGGCTCCCCGTTCATGCCGACGGCGACGATGGCGTCCCGGCCGTCGGTCACGGCCGCCAGCGGCGTGCCCGCCGTGAACCCGTCAGCGCTCGTGGAGAGCAACGCGTCGGCTCCGGCGTCGACGCCCGCCTCGTTCAGCAGATCGGCCAGCGGGACGCCGATCCAGGTGGCGTTGCCGATGAGGTCGCCGCCGACCTCGTTCGACACGCACGTCAGCGTGATCCGGCGCTCGACCAGCCGGTGACGCAGCAGGTCGGTGAAGTCGAGGGTCAGCGGATTGTCGACCATGCCGTGAACTCGCAGGGTCCAGGTGTCGGTCGGTACGTCGGGTGGGCTGAGTGCCGTGTCGATCCGGTAGAAGTCGTCGTTCGGCGTCAGGTAGGGGGTGATCCCACGGACGTCCAGCTCGGCGCCTGCCGGCACGACGCCCGCGCCGTCCGTCGCGGGCGGCAGGCGCACCCGGGCGCGGGAGGCGACTGCCGCAGCGCTGCCCAGCAGCCGGGTGCCTACCGCAGCGGCGGCAACGACACCGCCGGTCACCAACACGGCCTGCAGAAAGCGGCGGCGGTCGAAGTCGGCGCCCACGTCGTCGCCCGGGTGCGGTTCCCACCAGGGCGTCGAGTCGGTCCGCTCCTGGCGCCCCAGCACCGCCAGCAGCCAACCCAGCGTGAGCACGCTGACGACGAGCGCCACCACAGCCGGCAGGGCGGTGAGCGGGCCGGCCAGCATCGACGTGCGGTCTGTCGCCCCGGCCGCGACGGCCAGAGCACCGAGTCCCGCGGTCATCCACAGCGCCAGCCTCGGCCGCCGCAACCCGACCACCCCGGCGAGGGCAGCAGCCGCTGCAATCACCAGATAGATACCGGACAGCAGCACCGCCTTGTCCGCGGTGCCGAACGTCTCGACCGCGACGTCCTTGACCACCGCCGGGGCGAGGTCGATGACCGCGTTGCCCACCGACTCCAGCGGCGACGGCACGCCCGTGAACGACGCCGCGACCAGAGCCGAGGCCGCCACCCCGGCGCCCGCGGCGAGCAGGCCGGATCCTGCCGCCGCCACCAGCGTGCCGATGCGGTAGCTGCTCACGTCAGGTGGTTCGTCACTGCGCGCTCCGGGGATGGCTGTTCGGTCCGCCACTAGAGCGTACGACGGCGGTGGCGCTTCGAGTCGTCGGTGGGGACCCCACCCGCGCGGGCCTCGGGGCGGGCTATCCGCCGGTGACGGTCCGGTAGACGTCGAGTGTGCGGGCGGCGACGGTGTCCCAGCTGAACTCGGTCACCGCGCGCTCCCGGCCGGCGCGGCCCATGTCG
>JAQSWV010000074.1 GCA_029266455.1 Nocardioidaceae bacterium | reverse complement strand
CCAGTCGAGCAGGGGTCCGTCCGGCAGCGGTCAGTCGAGCAGCGCGGGGTCGATGGCGACCTCTCGCGCCGTCGCCTCACGCACCCAGGTACGCAGCTGGGTGCGGCTCACGGTCCGGTACACCAGCGTCGCCACCGACAGGCCGTCGAGCAGGGCACCGATGCGCGCCACGGCCGCGGCGGGGTCGGCGCAGCGGAACTTCCCCGCCCCGACACCGCCCTCGATCGTGCGGAGCAGGGCGGCGCGCCACTCGTCGTCGAGGTGGCGGAGCACCCTGCGGATGGCCGGCTCGCGCTGAGCCAGCGCCCAGGCGTCGATCCACAGCCGCCAACCCGGCGCACGCCCCTGCGGTCCGTAGACGGCGAGCATGCGACGCAACCGCTCGACCGGGTCGGCGTACCGGGTCTCGGTCTGCTCCAGCCGGAGCAGGTCCTGACGGACCGCGTGCCGGAAGGCGGCGGCGAGCAGCGCATCCTTGGTCTCGAAGTGGTAGAAGATCAGCCCCGCGCTGATGCCCAACACCGAAGCGACGTCCTTGACCCTCGTCTGGGCGAGCCCGTTCGCGTCGATCAGTTCGACGGTCGCGGCGAGGATCTCCTCGCGGCGTACGTCGACCCCACGCCGCGCCATGACGTGGGAGCCTATAGCGGAGGAACCCCATGACAGCGACATCCACGACACCGCAGACGTCTTCGACGACGAGGACATCTCCCGCCGGCGCCGCCCCGGTCCTCGACGAGGCCCTGCTCGACCCCGCCGGGACCGACCCCGACGGGCTCGGCCGTGCGCTGGAGCCGTTCGGGCGGTCCCGCATGTTGCCGGCGGCGGCGTACACGTCCGCCGAGGTGCTGGCCTGGGAACGGCGTCACCTGTTCGCCGGCACCTGGACCTGCGTCGGTCGCGAGGTCGACCTGCGCGCGGGCACGGACGGCAACCTGGTGACCAAGCGTGCGGTGGTGGTGGGCGACGTGTCGGTGCTGCTCACGTGGGAGACGGCCGACGGCTCGGCGCCGGAGGTCCGGGCCTTCGCCAACACCTGTCGACACCGCGGTCACGAGCTCATGCCCGCCGACGGCTCGCAAGGGCCGCTGGGCGACCGGCCGGGCATCATCTGTCCCTACCACGCGTGGAGCTACGACCTGTCCGGTGCGCTCCGGGCGGCGCCGGGGTTCCGCGACGTGGAGGAGTTCGACCGGGCCGAGCACTCGCTGGTGGGTCTTCCGGTGCAACGCTGGCACGGTTGGCTCTTCGTCCACGCCGCTCGGCCGCTGGAGCAGGGACCGCCGGTCCCGTTCGCGGAGCACGTGGGGGCGCTGGAGGAGGTCGTCGCACCGTACGCGCCTGAGGCGCTGGTCCTGGCCGACCGGCACACCTACGAGGTCGCCGCGAACTGGAAGGTCGTGGTCGAGAACTACCACGAGTGCTACCACTGCCCACTGATCCACCCCGAGCTGGTCCAGGTCTCGCCCCCCGGATCGGGCGAGAACTACGACCGGCCCGGTGCGTGGGTCGGCGGGTCGATGTACCTCCGCGACGGCATGCAGACCATGTCTCTGACCGGGGAGGCGGCGGGCACGCCGATCCCCGGAGTCGACCCCATGAAGGTCGAGTACGTCCAGCTGTGGCCGAACCTCCTGGTCTCGACGCACCCGGACTACGTGATGACTCACCGGCTGGTGCCGCTCGCGCCGGACCGTACCTGGATCGAGTGCTCGTGGTACGCCGTCGACCCCGGCGACGGCACCACGCCGGACGTGTCCGGCGGCGTGGACTTCTGGGACCTCACCAACAAGCAGGACTGGGCCGCGTGCGAGTCGGTGCAGCGCGGATTGGCCAGTCCGCACTTCAGGCCCGGGCCGTTCGCACCGGCCGAGGATGCGGTGCACGCGTTCGTCGGCATGGTCGGGCGCGGCTACCGGGGGCTGCCGCTCGGCTGAGTCCCCGCTCGGCTCAGTCCCCGCTCGGCGGAGTCCCCGCTCGACTGAGTCCCCGCTCGGCGGAGGTCCGCCGACCGGCCGGTTCTGTACCGTCGAGGTCGACCGGGTCGGAGGAGGCGGGCTGAGCAGTGCCGTCCACGTTGCTGGTGCGAGGGCTGGCGATCCCACGGCGTGAGCTGCGGTGGCGGTTCTCGCGCGCCGGCGGCCCCGGTGGCCAGGGCGTCAACACGGCCGACTCGCGGGTGGAGCTGTCGTACGACGTCGCCCGATCGGCCTCGCTCCCCGAGCCGATGCGGGTCAGGGCGCTCGCCCGGCTCGACGACCGCCTGGTCGACGGGGTCCTCACCGTGGTCGCCTCAGAGCACCGGGCACAGCTGGCCAACCGGCGCGCGGCAGAGGAGCGGCTGGTCGCGGCGCTCGACTCCGCCCTGGCTCCACCGCCGCGCCGACGCCGGCCGACCCGGCCCTCGAGGGGCGCGGTCGAGCGCCGGCTGGCCGGCAAACACCGGCGTTCGCGCGCCAAGCAGCTGCGCCGCCCACCCGACGAGCGAAGCTGAGGACCGGGGCTGGGCCCCCCGACAATGATCCGGCCCGCGATTGGGTACGTGTGACCGGTTGGCATCTCTGCGAAAGGACCTCTTGTGGCGCACATCCAGAGCGGTGAGCGGCGCAGCCGTCATCAGCTGATAGGCGACGGGCTCGCCTGGACGGCGACGTGGAGCCTGCGGTGGATCCTGATCGCTGCGGGCGCCGTGCTCCTCGGGCTGGTCGTCCGGGAGACCTGGTCGATCCTGTTGCCGGTCCTGCTCGCGCTCGTCGTGACCTCGGTCCTGCAGCCCCCTGCAGTGTTCCTCCGAGACAAGCTTGGCCTGCCCTCCACCGTGGCGGCGGCAACAGTCCTGCTGGGCGGCCTCGCTGCCCTGGTCGGGGTGGTTTTCGCGATCGCCGGTTCGGTCGCCGACCAGGTGGACGACATCGCCGCGGATGCCTCGTCGGGGCTCCAGGAGATCCAGAACTGGGTCCAGTCGAGTGACATGGTGACCGAGGACCAGCTCGACTCGGCGATCCAGGGGCTGCAGGAGCGCCTCACCGACAGCGCCAGCAGCATCGCCTCAGGCGTCGTCGTCGGCGTCGGCCTGGCCGGCTCCGTGCTGATCACTCTCGTGGTGACGCTGATCCTGACGTTCCTGTTCTTGAAGGACGGGCACAAGTTCCTGCCGTGGGTGGACGACCTGGCCGGCGGGCGCGCCGGCCCGCACCTGACAGAGGTGCTCGGCCGGGCCTGGTCCGCGCTGGGCAGCTTCATCCGCATCCAGGCCGTCGTCAGCTTCATCGACGCGGTGCTGATCGGGATCGGGCTGGTGATCGTCGGGGTGCCCCTGGCGGTGCCGCTGGCGATCCTCACGTTCTTCGGTGGCTTCGTGCCCATCGTGGGGGCCATCGTGGTCGGCGCGCTCGCCGTCCTGGTAGCGCTGGTCTCGGTGAGCGTGACCGGTGCGCTGGTCGTGCTGGCGATCATCATCGCCGTCCAGCAGCTCGAGGGAAACGTGTTGCAGCCATGGCTGCAGTCGAGGGGTGTGCAGCTCAATGCGGCCGTCGTGCTGCTGTCGATCACGCTCGGCTCGACCCTCTTCGGCATCATCGGTGCCTTCCTGGCCGTGCCGGCCGCAGCGGTGGCGGCCGTGGTGCTCCGCTACCTGAACCAGGTGGTGGCGACGGAGTCGCGGCCCGAGCCCGAGGCGGAACCCGTGCCCGAGGATGCGCCGGTGTCCGAGAAGGAGCCGGCGGTCGAGGAGGAGCGAGACGGGCGTGCGGGCGCAACGGCGGGCGACTAGCGACTAGACCGCTGGGAGCTCCGACACACCCGGGAGCCGGCGAACAGGGCCTCGCCACCCTGGTCCCGGGGCACACTGCCAGGCGTGCATGTCACATTCCCGGTGCCGGTGGTGCTGTAGAGACATGGACCCGATGCGACCGGCAGGAGCCGCGGCCTCGGCCGTGCTGGCGGCCCCTGACGCGGTCGCGGGTGCCGCGGATCTGCGGGCGGAGGGGGAGGAGCGCGTGGCGGTGACGGGTGCAGCCCGTGGTCCCGTGCGCGGCGACCTGGACGAGGTCTTCCGCCGCGACTACCAGCGAGTCGTCGGGGTGGCCGCCCGCGTGCTCGGCTCGCGAGACCAGGCCGAAGACGTCGCCCAGGAGGTGTTCCTCTCCTTCGGTCGCTCGTCGGTGCCGGCAGGGGAGGCCGGCGGCTGGCTGATGGTCGCTGCGGCGCACACCGCACTGAACCTGATCCGGTCGAAGCGCCGTCGCGCTTCGCGGGAGGAGAGCGTCGCAGCCGCGAGTGACGGTGTCGTGTCCGATGTGGCCGATGCGGTGGTGACCCGCGAGGAGCGCAGCCGTATCCGCGTGGCGCTCGCCCGCCTGCCCCGCAGGCAGGCCACGGCTCTCGTGCTGCGCCACAGCGGTCTGAGCTACGCCGAGGTTGCCGCGGCGCTCGACATGTCCCCCGGCAGCGTCGGCACCACCGTGCGGCGCGCCGAAGCCGCCCTTCGCAAGGAGATGAACCGTCATGCGTCATCCGACTGAGGGCGTGTTGCGCCGGCTGCTCGACGAGCCGGCCGGCGTGGCCGACTCCGACCGCGCACACGTCGCCGGCTGCCCGCAGTGCCTTCGCGGTCTGGCCGCCATGCGCGACGATGCCGCCCTGGTCGACGCCGCGCTCGCGACCGAGGAGGGCGCCGACGTCGACGTCGCCGCTGCCTGGCAGCGTCTGACGGCGGCTGCGCCCGCTACCGGCCAGGGGCGGGCGGCATCGCCGGGTGCGGACCGGTTCCGCGCCGATCGCATCCGCGCGATGCTGCGCCGTCCCGCCGTCGCCGCCCTCGCCGTGGTCCTCGTCCTGAGCGGTGCGGGCGCTGCTGCCGCCAACGACTGGCTCCAGATCTTCCGGACCGAGCAGATCGCTCCGGTCAGCCTCAGCGCTGCGGACCTCAACGCCCTGCCCGACCTGGAGGCGTACGGCGACGTCGTGGTCTCCGGCGACGGTGACGTGCACGAGGTCCGGAACGCCGATGTCGCGGCGGCCCGGACTGGTCTCGAGGTGCCGGAGGTGACCACGCTGGCAGGCGGAGTCAGCGGCGAGCCGGTCTACCAGGTCGGCAGCCAGGTGCGGGCCACCTTCACCTTCTCGGCCGAACGCGCTGCCCGGGCCGCCGCCGAGGAGGGTGAGACGCTGCCGCCACCGCCGCCCGGTCTGGACGGGAGCCAGGTGCGGCTGGTCGCCGGCCCGGGTGTCGCCCAGGTCTGGGCGTCCGCCGCCGGGGCGCCAGCGCTCGTCGTCGGTCGTGCCGTGGCTCCGGAGGCATTCTCCTCCGGTGTCCCGTTCGCGACCGTGCGCGACTACCTCCTGTCGCTCCCCGGCCTTCCCGATGACGTCGCGGCGCAGCTGCGTGCGTTCACCGCCGACGGCTCCACCCTGCCGCTACCGGTGCCCGCCGACGAGGTCATCACGTCGTCGGCACAGGTGGCGGAACAGCCGGCCACGGTGCTCGCCACCCGGGACAAGACGCTGGCGGCCGTGGTGTGGGTGGACGACGGTGTGGTGACCGCCGTGGCCGGTTCACTGGACACCGACGAGGTCCTGTCGATCGCCCGGGACCTGCGTTGACCGCCGCTGGTCCCGCAGCCGGCCCCACAGCCGGCCGCACCGCCGGTGGCACCGCCGGCACCGCCGGCACCGCAACCGGTCCCGCAGCCGGCGTCGCCGGGGGGGCGAGCGACGCCTCGGAGCGCGCGGCGTCGCGGCTGGTTGCCGGGCTGCCGCCCACGCCCGCCGTCTGGTGCTCCGGCCTGCGCAAGCGCTACGGGCGGCGGTCGGCCGTCGACGACGTCTCCCTGGAGGTGGGCCGCGGCGAGGTGGTGGGGCTGCTCGGTCCGAACGGGGCCGGGAAGACCACGGTGATCAAGATGCTCCTCGGCCTGGTCCACCCCGACGCGGGCGAGGTCATGCTGCTCGGGCGGCCCGCGACCGATCCGGCCTCGCGCGCCCGCGTCGGCTATCTGCCGGAGCTCTTCCGGTACCAGCCGTGGCTGAGCGCCACCGAGGTGCTGGCCCTCCATGTCCGCCTGGCCGGGGCGGCCGTGACCGCGCGGGAACAGCTCGACTGCCTGGAGCTGGTCGGCCTCGCCGGACGCGCCGGCGACCGCGTGGGCGGCTTCTCGAAAGGCATGCAGCAGCGCCTCGGGCTGGCGGTGGCCCTGGTGGCCCGGCCAGAGCTCGTGGTCCTGGACGAACCGACCAGTGCGCTGGACCCGGTCGGCCGCGTCGACGTGCGCGACATCGTGCTGGAGCTGACGTCTCGGGACGTGGCGGTGCTGCTCAACTCACACCTGATCGGCGAGGTCGAGCGGGTCTGCGACCGGGTGGTCATCCTCGACCGGGGACGGGTCGCCGCATCGGGGACCCTCGCCGAGCTGCTCGGTCAGCGTCAGCTCCGCCTGCAGCTGACCGACCTCTCGCCGGCGGCCGAGGCGCGGCTGGCCGCGACCGGGGCGGTCGAGCGAGCCGGTGACTGGTTCACCGTGGCGCTGGCCGCCGAAGACCTCGGGACTGCCGCGCCCGACCTGGTGCGTGACCTGGTGACCATGGGGGCTCGGGTGCACGCGGTCGAACCAGCGCGGATCAGCCTGGAGGAGCGCCTGCTCGGCATCCTCCGGGCCGAGCCTGAGGCGCGACCAGGAGACGACCGGGGAGACGACGCGCGCGATGGCCCGGAAGATGGGCCGGACGATGGCCCGGGAGGTGCCCGGTGACGACGGCACGGACGGTCCTGACCATGGCCGCGCTCACCCTGCGCGAGGCATCCCGCCGGCGCGTGCTGCTGGCCGTCGCGGTGCTCACCCTGGCATTGCTCGGACTCAGCTGGTGGGGGTTCTCCCGGCTGGCGGCGGAGTCCGACTCCGGCGGTCTCACCAGCGGCGAGGCCAGGCTGGCGGCCTCCGTGGTCCTCAACATCGTGATGTTCGGCTTCAGCCTGATCGCGGCGCTGGGCACTGCCTTCCTGGCCGGCCCGACCCTGTCCGGCGAGACCGAGTCCGGTATCTCGCTGGCCGTGCTGGCCCGACCGATCCGTCGCTCCGCAGTACTGCTGGGCAAGTGGCTGGGACTCGTGGTGTTCGGCACCGGCTTCGTCGTCCTCGCCGGACTGGCTCAGTGCCTCGTCGTCTGGGCGACGGTGGACTACTGGCCCCCGCAACCGGCGGCCGCGCTCGCGCTGCTCGCGGCGCAGACCATCGTGCTGCTCACCCTCGCCGTACTGCTGTCGACGGTCGTCTCGCCGATGGCGTCGGGCGTGGTCGCGGTCGGTCTCTTCGGCGCCACCTGGGTAGCCGGCGTCGTCGGTGGCATCGGTGCGGCGCTCGGCAACGACGGCGTCGCGCGCGTCGGCGTCGTCTCGCGGATGCTCCTGCCCACCGACGGCCTGTGGCGCGGGGCGATGCACGGGTTTCAGGACTCGACCCTGGTGGCGGGGCTCGGCTCCGGCTTCGACGGTCACCCGTTCCTGAGCCAGGCGCCGCCGACGATCACCTACCTCGTGTGGGTGGCGGTGTGGGTGGCGATGGTCTGGGGCCTGGCCGCGGCGTCGTTCGTCCGCAAGGACCTCTGACCGCTCAGCGCGGCAGCCGCCGCTCCCATCGACGCTCTCCGACGAGCGTTCCCGGTCCGTCGTCGCCGGGTAGCGCCTCGCGTGCCTCGAGCGTGATCACCACGTCGTACGCGTCCGGGCCGATGCGTACGTCCAGCGTCGAGCTGGTGCTGGCCACGAGGTCCGGCCGGCTGATGCTGTACTGGGCCTCGGCCTCGGCCCGCTGGTCGAACGTGCGGGTGTCGACCGACACCCGGCCGCGATAGTGGTCGGTCGCCTCGCCGACGTCGGCGCCGGCGGCGGGCACGGCGAACGTGGAGCCGTACCCGACCACGCAGGCGGTCTCGCGGCCCAGCACGTCGCGCTCGACCCGCCAGGTGACTCCGGCGGGGTCCTCGGCCGATGTCTGCGCCCCGTCCACCGGCCGTGGGGGCGCGTGCGGTGACGGACCGGACCAGACCGGCAGCTCCAGCTCGCCAGCCGACACGGTGAGCGTGAACGGCCCGGGCGGGGCCACGGTGTTGGGCCAGTCCGAGCCGGCCACCGAGACCCGCAGCCGCTGGCCGGGGTCGAAGGCGTACGCACACGCGTCCAGCGCTACGTCGATCTCCACGGTGCTGCCCGGCTCGACACCGTTCAGCACCCTCGAGCCGCGCGTGACCAGTGCCGACGTGCCGTCCGCGAAGACGTCGCAGACCTTCACCGACACGGCGGCGTCGGCGACGTCGGTGGCGAGCCGCAGCCGCACGACCGGGTGGCCGATCATCGCCAGCCCGTCGGCGGGCCACTCCCACGTCAGCGACGCCGCGTCGTCGTGCCGCAGGTCGCCCGACGTTCCCCACGGCAGGTGCCCGGCGCAGTCGATCCATGCGGCCGTGCCGACGTCAGCCTGGACGCGGTACGGATCGGCGGCGTCCAGGCGCCGCGTCTCGGTCGTCACGCGGGGACACGGCCACTCCTCGCGCACCCAGAAGCCCCGGTGCAGATCGAGGTCCGGCGCCGGCCGGGTGGACGTCCGGACGAACAGCGTGCACAGATCCTCATCCACCCCGTTGTCCCGGCCGCGCAGCCAGCGGTCCCACCAGGCGACCATCTCGGGCACGAGGTCGATACGCGGTCCCGGCAGCGCGGTCGCCGGGTCCGCATGTGCCCACGGACCCGCGAGCAGGCGGTGGGGCACCGCGGCCTCGCGCAGCGCCGCCACCGTCCGGAAGGAGTTGTTGCGGTACCCGTCGGCCCATCCCGCCACCAGCATGGTCGGGCACGCGATCCGGTCGTAGCCCGGCCGCACCGACCCGTGCCGCCAGTAGGGACCGTCGACGGGCTCGGCGAGCCAGGTGAGGAGCCAAGGCTCGTTGGTGGCGACGCGGCGACGCCACTCCTCGCGCCACCCGTCGCCCCACTGGTCGGGCAGCGGCGGCAGCGCATTCATCGCTGTCATGTACGAGCAGTAGTCGACGAGGTCCAGCAGCTTGCGCGCCCCGCCCCGCCAGTGCACGTCGTCGGTGTAGCGGTCGTCGGTGGCGAAGATGGCGCAGATCGCCTTGAGCGCCGGCGGTCGCTCGCACGCCACCTGCAGGGAGTTGAAGCCCGAGTACGACGTCCCCCACATGCCGACGTTGCCGTCGCACCAGTCCTGGCGGGACAGCCAGTCGATGAGCGCCACCAGGTCGCGCTGCTCGCGGGCGGGATACTCGTCCACCGCGTCGCCGCCGGACGACCCGGTGCCGCGCACGTCGACCCGGCACACCGCGTACCCGTACTCGTCCCGGAGCCGGACGTACTCGGCGGCGGACGAGGTGATGTCGTCCTTGCGATACGGGAGCGCCTCGAGCAGGCAGGGCTGCGGCCCGCCCTGCGGGAAGGGGAGCCACAGGGTGGCCGCCAGCTCGACGCCGTCATCCATGGGAACGCGGACGTGCCGGCTGCTCCCTGTCCCGGCCCCGTTGCTGGTCCGGGGGTCGCCGGTCGGGCCGACCGTCGCTTCGCTCATTCGCTGAACCGGTGCGCGCGCATGAGATCGAGGACGTCGTCGGGGGCGAGGCCGACGCTGGTGTGGCCGTCCCGGCCGCTGACCGTCGGGGAGGAGAGCATCGAGTTGAGCACCGCCTCCTCGCTCGCGTCCACGACGGCCTCGAACAGCGGATCGAGGCCCCAGGCGGTCACCGTCGGCGCCCGGTCGAACCGGCCCTCCCGGTCGGCGCGCAGGCCGGTCGACGCGGCCAGGAAGATCTCGCCACTCCCGTGGTGGGCGGTCGAGCCGGTGCGCGCCAGCCCCAGACCGACCCGACGCGCGAGCCGCTCGCAGCCGGCGGCGTCCACGGGCGCGTCGGTGACCACGACTCCGATGCACGAGCCGGCCGGCGGTGCGGCTCCGACCGGAGTCGGCGGCGGAAGCAACCGGCCGACGGGGACGCCGTCGACGGTCAGTCGGTCGCGCTCGCCGAAGTTGGTCATCAACAGCACGCCGACCGTGTGCCCGGCCGGCGTCCGCCGGGATGCGGTGCCGATGCCGCCCTTGTGCCCCAGGCAGGACATCCCCGTGCCGGACCCGACCGACCCCTCGGCGGGGGGCTGGAGGCTCCCCCGCGAGTCGAGAGCCTCCTGCCACGCGTGCTCGACGTCGGTGCGCTCGACCTGCATCCGCCTGCAGTCGTTGAGGAACGAGTCGTCGCACTCGGCCACCACGGGGATGATCACCTCCTCGGCGACCCTGGGGTCGCGCGCCTGCTCGAGCTCGCAGACGGCGTCATAGACGCGACCGAGCTGCATGGTGGAGGTGAGGAAGACCGGTGACGTGGCGAGTCCCCACTCTGCGGCGCCGACGAACCCCGTGCACTCGCCGGCCCCGTTGAGCACCGCGCCGGCGAACGGCACCGGACGGTCGGCGGCGTCGTCGGCGAGCACGAGGACGGTGACCCCGGTACGGGCGATGCCGCGGCCCTCGGGGGGTGGCGGCTCGTCGCGCCACACCGTTGCGTGCCCGAGGCCGACCCCCGCCACGTCGAGGACCGAGTCGGTCGGTCCGGCCGGTAGCCGGCCGATCCTGATTCCCAGGTCAGCGGCGCGCGGCATGGAGGCATCCTGCCCTAGCGATGCGATGCTGACGAGCATGCCCGACCGCCAAGCCCTCGCTCGCGTGGTGTGGTCGCCGGTCACCAAGGAGCATCTGCCCGGCGCGGAGGTGTGGGTCGGTGTCGTCACGCCGGGAAGCGAGGTGCCCGGGCGGGTCGACGTGATCCGCGGCGCTCTGGAGCGGGCCGGTCACCGCTGCGTCGAGGCCCAGCCGCACCGCCACGACGCCCTGCTGGCCGTGCACGACTCCGGACTCGTCGCCCACCTGGAGCAGGTGCACGACGAGTGGCTGGCCGGGGAGTACGTCGAGCTGGTCGGCCAGGACCGCGTGGTGCCGTACGTCTTCCCGACGGCCGCGATGCTCGGGGGCCTCCCGATGCGTGCTGCCGCCGCCGTGCACGCACGGGCGGGGCAGTTCGGATACGACACGATGACGCTGGTCGGAGCCGGCACCTGGCCGGCGGCACGGGCAGCAGTCGACTGCGCGCTGACTGCGGTCGACCTGGTGCGGGGCGGGGAGCCGGTGGCGTACGCGCTGTGCCGCCCACCCGGCCATCACGTGACCCGCGCTGCGTACGGCGGGTCGTGCTATCTCAACAACGCCGCGGTGGCCGCCCAGGCGCTGCGGGACGCGGCGCACCGCAGGGTCGCCGTGGTCGACGTCGACGCCCATCACGGCAACGGCACGGCCGCCATCTTCTACGAGCGCGGCGACGTGGCGTACGGGTCCGTCCACGTCGACCCGGGAGCGGGCTGGTTCCCGCACTTCGTCGGCTTCGCGGAGGAGACCGGGCGAGGGGACGGCGAGGGGGCGACCCTCAACCTTCCGCTGCCGCCCGGTACCGGCGACGAGCCGTGGCTGGCGGCGGTGGACCGGCTGGCCGGCTGGGTGTCCGACCTCGGCGCCGACGCCCTGGTGGTGTCACTCGGCGTGGACGCGGCGGTCGACGATCCCGAGAGCCCGCTGCTGGTCACCGCCGACGCCTACCACGGGGCGGGCGCACGGCTGGCCGCCCTGGGGCTGCCCACCGTCGTGGTTCAGGAGGGCGGCTACCACCTGCCGTCGCTGGGCGGCCTGGTGGCCGCCTACCTGGCCGGTCACCACGCCTGACCCCCCACCCCCGCGTCACCCCCCTCCCTCGCGTCACCTCCCACCCCCGCGTCACCCCCCACCCGATCATCCGCGCACTACGGCGACGCCCGAGCGCCCCTCACGCCGATCATCCGCGCACTACGGCGACGCCGAGCGCCCCTCAGTCCGCTCATCCGCGCACTGCGACGGCTTTCCGGTGCTCGGGCACGGTGATCGGGTGCCTGCAGGACACGTCG
>JAQSWV010000073.1 GCA_029266455.1 Nocardioidaceae bacterium | reverse complement strand
CCTGTTCGGGGTGTGCGCCAACGGGAACGTGGGTGACGACGGCCGGGTGGTGTCGTTCGACCACGGTTGCGGCGGCCACTCCGACGTGCGTGAGTCCGGTGCCGGCCGGGAGGTCCGGCTGCCCGAGCCGGTGCACGACACGGTCGGATACGCGCCGCTCGCGCGCGGCTAGCTGTCGCTGGTCACCCGGCCGCGCAGCGTCCGCCGACGACGCCGGCAGTACTCCAGCCCGGCCATGCCGAAGGCGAAGCCGGCCACACAGGTCCACAGCCACCACTGCCGTCCGCTCTCCTCGAGCGTCTCGTGGAACGGCAGCAGCACGAGAAGTGCGACCAGCCACAGCGCCGAGCCGATGGTCACCGTGCGGGTGCCGTCGACGTCGAGCGGCTCGACCTGGGCCACCAGGTAGCGCCGGTTGCCGAACTCGTGCTCGGTGACGTCCGGTCGACCGAACTCGTGCGGCTCGGCGGGCTTCAGCAGCTGGCTCTGCTCACGCAGCTGCTGGGCGCGCTCCTGGACCCGGCGCTTGGCCGGCTTGGGCCGGCCCTGCTCCGGTGGTCGGTCCTGCTGCCCGCCGCTCACCCGGCCAGGGTAGCCACGCGGACAGCGGGGACGGGTACGCGACGGTGCCGAGCCCGTGACCTCGCCGGCCCGTCCGCCTGGCATGCTGCGCCTCGCCCGCTGCCCGCTCGTACCCAGGGACTCGCACGCGATGGACACGTTCTTCGAGATCAGCTCCCGCGGATCAACCGTGGCCAGGGAGGTGCGCGGCGGCGTCGTCACCTTCATCACGATGGCCTACATCATCGTGTTGAACCCCCTGATCATCGGCACGGTCCCGGACGTCGACGGCAACTTCCTCGGAGGGGGGAGCGCCCCCGATCTGGCTGCGGTGGCGGCCTGCACCGCGCTGGTCGCCGGCGTCGTCACGATCCTGATGGGGGCGGTGGCCAACTTCCCGCTCGCGCTGGCCACCGGCCTCGGACTGAACGCGTTCGTGGCGTTCACCGTGGCCGCGCAGATGTCCTGGCCGGAGGCGATGGGGCTCGTCGTGCTCGAGGGCCTGCTGATCCTCGTGCTGGTGCTGACCGGTTTCCGGAAGGCCGTCTTCGAGGCCGTGCCGGCCCAGCTCAAGACGGCGATCTCGGTCGGCATCGGGCTGTTCATCGCGCTGATCGGGCTGGTCGACGCCGGGGTCGTGCGGCGGACCGCGGTCGGCCCCGTGCCGGTGGAGCTCGGCCTGGGCGGCCAGCTCCAGGGCTGGCCGGTGCTGGTCTTCTGCCTGGGGCTGTTCCTGGTGATGGCGCTGTACGCCCGGGGGGTGCGGGGCGCCATCCTCATCGCCATCGTCGTCACCACCGCGGTCGCCATCGCCGTGGAGGCCCTGGCCGACGTCGGCCCCACGACCGGGCCGTCCGGCAAGGTCGTCAACCCGACCGGCTGGGGGCTGAACGTGCCGGCGCTGCCCGACCGGGTGGTCGCCACCCCCGACTTCTCCCTGATCGGTGAGGTCTCGCTGTTCGGTGCGTTCTCCCGCGTGGCCGTCGTGACCGCGCTGCTGCTGGTGTTCACCCTCATGCTGGCCGACTTCTTCGACACGATGGGCACGATGACGGCGATCGGCGCCGAGGCGGGTCTCAACGACGAGGAGGGTGCTCCGCCGCGCGCCCAGCGCATCCTGGTCGTCGACTCGGTCGCTGCCGCCGCGGGCGGTGCCGCGTCGGTGTCCAGCAACACCTCGTACATCGAGTCGGCGTCCGGTGTCGGCGAGGGTGCGCGTACGGGTCTGGCGTCAGTGGTCACCGGCGTCTGCTTCCTGCTGGCCACGGTCCTGTCGCCCCTCGTCGGCGTCATCCCGTACGAGGCCGCTACCCCGGCACTGGTGCTGGTCGGCTTCCTGATGATGACGCAGGTGCGACGCATCGACTGGAACGAGGTCGAGATCGCGCTCCCGGCGTTCCTCACCATTGTGCTGATGCCCTTCACGTACTCGATCACCGCCGGGATCGGTGCGGGCTTCGTCAGCTTCGCTGTGCTCAAGACCGTGCTCGGCAAGGCGCGTGACGTCAGGCCGCTGATGTGGCTGGTGGCCGGGCTCTTCGTCGTCTACTTCGCTGTCGAGCCCATCGGGGGGCTGCTCTCATGACCGGCTTTAGTTAGCGATGCTAACGAGATAGGCTGTCGGCATGCCTGCTGAAGCCGACCGTCCCGCACGCGCGGACTCCGCTCTGGCGAGCACTCTCGCGGTGTCGGTGATGCGGCTGGCGCGGCGCCTGCGCCAGGAGCGTGACACCGACCTGACGGCCACCCAGCTGTCTGCCCTCGGCTCCATCCGCCGGCACGGACCGCTGACGATCGGCGCCCTGGCCGCGCACGAGCGGGTCCAGCCGCCGTCCATGACCCGCACCGTGAGCTGCCTGCTCGAGCTCGGCATGGTGACGCGCGCAGCGCACCCCACCGACGGCCGACAGGTGATCGTCGAGCTGTCCGACGACGGGCTGGCGCTGCTCGAGACAGAGCGGAGGCGTCGCGACGCCTGGCTGTCCCATCGGCTCCGCGAGCTCGAGGCCGAGGACCGCGAGGTGCTGCGCCGGGCCGTCCCGCTGCTGGAGGGACTGGCACAGGCGTGAGAAGGACCTTCCGCGCCCTGGCGGTGCGCAACTACCGCCTCTACGCCGCCGGCGCCCTGGTCTCGAACATCGGCACGTGGATGCAGCGGGTCGGCCAGGACTGGCTCGTGCTGCAGCTGTCCGGCGGCAGTGGGGCCGCTCTCGGCATCACCACCGGACTGCAGTTCCTCCCGATGCTCGTGCTGTCCCCCTTCGCCGGGCTGGTGGCTGACCGGTTCCCCAAGCAGCGGGTGCTGATCTGCACCCAGGTCGCCATGGCGGTGCCGGCCGTGCTGCTGGGAGTGCTGGCGATCTCCGGGCTCGCCCAGACCTGGCACGTGTACGTGCTGGCCCTGATGTTCGGCATCGGCACTGCCTTCGACGCCCCGGCCCGCCAGTCGTTCGTGGTGGAGATCGTCGGCCGCGACGAGCTGACCAACGCCGTCGGACTCAACTCGGCCTCGTTCAACCTCGCCAGGATCGTCGGTCCGGCCGTCGCCGGCGGGCTCATCGCCCTCCTCGGCTCAGGTCCCGCGGCGACGGGCTGGGTGATCCTGATCAACGCAGTCAGCTACCTGGGGGTCGTGGGCTCGATGCTGGCGATGCGTACCGCCGAGCTGACCCCTGCCGACGTGGTGGCCCGCGGTCCAGGCAGCATCCGGGAGGGGCTGCGCTACGTCCGGGGCCGGCCCGACCTGGTGCTCGTCCTGGTGATCGTGTTCTTCGTGGGCACGTTCGGGCTGAACTTCCAGCTGACCAGCGCGTTGATGGCGACCAGCGTGTTCTCCAAGGGCGCCGGTGCGTACGGCCTGCTCGGCTCGGTGATGGCGATCGGGTCGCTGGCCGGCGCGCTGCTGGCAGCAGGGCGCGGCCGCCCCACCCTGCGGCTGGTGGTCCTGGCCGCCGTGGCGTTCTGCCTGGCCGAGATCGTGGCCGGGCTGATGCCGACCTACCTGACCTTCACCGTCTGGCTGCCCCTGCTCGGCCTGACGGCGCTCACGGTCATCACCGCGGCCAACGCGACCATGCAGCTGTCCGTGGCGCCTCAGATGCGCGGCAGGGTCGCCGCCCTCTACCTGATGGTCTTCATGGGCGGGACCCCGCTCGGTGCACCGCTCATCGGCTGGGTCGGCGACGTGTTCGGCGCCCGCTGGACCCTGATCGGCGGAGGGGCAGTGGCGCTGCTCGGCACGCTCGTCGCCACCGGTCTCTTCGCCTGGCGCAACGGCCTGATCGTCCGGGCGCACCTGGGGCCGCGTCCCGGGTTCGAGGTCTCGACCCCGGCCCAGCGGGTCCAGCGGCACCGCGCGGGGTCACTGGTCGGCTGATGCCGCCGACGGTGACCGACACCGGCGCTGATCTGCCGGTTTGGGCTGGGCCGTTCGGCCCATCCGGGCGCCGATGCTCGCCGCCCGGTCGCTGCGGCTGCGAGAGTCGATCAATGCGGACGTACGCGCTCATCACCCCACCGGCCGCGGTGCTGGACCACCTGCGCGCGGCCATCGCCGAGGTGGCGCCCTCCGTGGGTGACCTGCCCTGGATGCACCCCGACGGCTGGAACTGCCGGGTGGCCGGCTTCGGCAACCTCGGCCTCGAGGACACCACGCTGGTGATGAACACGCTCGAGAAGATCGGGACGTACTGCCCGCCACTGATGCTGCAGCTGGCCGGCGCGGAGGCCCGTCCCGCCGACGACTCCGCCGAGGAGCTCGCCGTCGGCGTCCAGGGGGACGTCCAGGGGCTCAAGAGCCTCGCCGGCGCCATCCCGTCCATGGTCCAGCCGCAAGGACTGTTCCTCGACCGGCGCAACTTCCGCAGCGTCGTCACCGTCGCCCAGGGCGCTCGGGAGCCCTTCTCGGCGACGTCGGCACTCGCGGCACTCGGGGGATACCTGGGCCCGGAGTGGACGGCCACCGAGATGCGCCTCGTGCGGCTGGTGCCTGGTCGGGTCGACGATCCGGCCGGCGGCCACTACGAGGACATGGTGCGCTACCAGTTCAGCGCCCCTCCCGAGCCGGTCGAGGCCACCACCTACGCCGGCGCCTCCGCAGAACGCTAGGACCGGGGTTGGCTAGTTTTGCCGGATGAACCCCCGCTATCGCCGGCTTGTGATCCCCGGCCTGCTGGCGGTGCTGCTGCTCGTCGTCGTGGTCGCCTCGCTGTCCCGCTAGTCCGGGAACGGCCGGTCGTTCACCCGGCATGGGAAACTGGGCGGGTGCCTGAGCCCCTCGCCGACGCTCTGGCCCGGCTGCGCACGGCGCTGCTGGACTCCGACACCCTTGCCCGTGCCGTCGGCTCCGGCCGCCGCCGCGGTCAGCGGCCCTCGTGGCGCCGGGTCGAGCTGCGCTACGTCGACCTGAAGTCCGGCCGGCATCTGCAGCAGACGGTCTACGACGACACCCAGGCGCACACCACGAACGCCGCGGCAGGGCCCGAGGCCGAGCGCATGATCGACGCGCTGCTGGCCGAGCCGTTCGGCGCCTGGCACGTGACCAGCGTGGACGCGACCCTCCAGCTGCGGGTGACCAAGCGTGGTGAGGCGCAGATGAGCCGCAGCAGCCCGGGCGCCGGTGTCGCCGCGACGCCGGACCGGGCGCACGACCGGACCAAGAGGCGGCTGATCGACCCGGCCGCGCCATGGCTGAGCGCGGTAGGGATCAGCGACCGCTTCGGCACCGTGAAGCCGACCCGGCAGGCGAAGCTGCGCCAGGTGGAGGAGTTCTGCCGGTTGCTGGCCTCGGCGGTCGACGACGCACTCGCCGGGGGCCACCTGCGCACCCCCACACCGGACGACCCGCTGCGCGTCGTCGACCTGGGCTGCGGCAACGCCTACCTCACCTTCGCCGCACATCACTGGCTCACCGACGTGCGCGGCCTGCCCGCCACGGTCACCGGCGTCGACGTACGGCCGGCGGCCCGGGACCGCAACGCGGCGCTGGCCGACCGGATCGGCGCCGACGGGCTCCGGTTCGTCGTCTCGAGCATCGACGGCTTCCCCGTCGACCGCCCGCCCGACGTCGTGCTGGCTCTGCACGCCTGTGACACCGCGACCGACGACGCGCTCGCCCGGGCGCTGCGATGGGAGTCCCCGCTCGTGCTGGCGGCCCCGTGCTGTCATCACGATCTGCAGACCCAGCTGCGCGGCCGGGCCGCCCCCGAGCCCTACGCGATGCTGACCCGGCACGGCATCCTGCGCGAGCGGCTGGCCGACACCCTCACCGATGCGCTGCGCGCGAGCCTGGTGCGCATGCGTGGCTACCGCGTGGACGTGGTCGAGTTCGTCGCCAGCGCGCACACCCCGCGCAACACCCTGCTGCGGGCGGTCCGCACCGGCGCCCCGCCTCCCGCGGAGATCAGGCGTGAGTACGACGACCTCGTCGGCGCCTGGCAGGTCACGCCCCGGCTGGCCGAGCTGGTGGGGGCGGTCGACCCGGAGAAGGCCGGCTGAGGTGCCCGCCGGACACACCGGTGCCGCCGTGCTGACCCGGGTGGTGCCGACCGTGTGCGTGGCCGTCCTGGCGCTGGCACCCGGTGCCTCCGGCAGCGCAGAGGACGACGCGGTGGGCGGCAATGCTGTGGACACCGACGCGGTGGTGGCCGACGCGGTGGTGGTCGCCGACCCCCGGCTCAGCGAGTCCAGCGCGCTGGCGGTGTCGCCTCGTGATCCCGACCTGCTGTACACGGTGAACGACTCCGGACACGCGCCGGTGGTGTTCGTCGTCGACCGTTCCGGTGGCGCGGACAGCCAGGTGGTGGGGACCACCTCGCTGGCCGGGCTGGACAGCCCGGACCTCGATCCCGAGGCGATCGCCGTGGCCGGGGACGTGCTGTGGGTGGCCGACATCGGCGACAACGGCGCCGACCGCACCGACATCGCGCTGTACGCACTTCCGGCACCCGGCCGGGGGACCGCCACGGTCCGCCCCGAGCACTATCCGCTCGCCTACCCCGAGGGGCTGCGGGACGATGCGGAGGCGCTGGTGGCCGATCCGGCCTCCGCCCGGATGTGGGTGGTCACCAAGGGGTGGTTGTCCGGGTCGGTGTTCGAGGTGCCGGACCCGCTGGTGCCCGACCGGGTGAACCGCCTCCGGCCGTTGCGGGGCGTCGAGGTCCCACTGCTCGTCACCGACGGCACGGCCCTGCCGGGGTACGACGCGGCGGTGCTGCGCACGTACGTCGGCGCCCACGTCTACACGCTGCCCGGGTGGGAGCGCGCGGGGAGCTTCGGGCTGCCCCGGCAGGAGCAGGGCGAGGCGCTCACCGCACTGCCCGGGGACGCCGGGCTCCTGGCCGGGTCGGAGGGGACGCCCACGCGGATCGACCGCGTCCGGCCACCGACCGCGCTGCTCACGGAGCTGAAGCAACGGCAGCAAGACATCGAGTCGCGCTCGACCCCCGGGTCGGGGTCAACCGACGACGACGACGCCGACCGACCCGGCTCCGGCCGGCCGGGCGCCGACGAGTCCGGCGCGGCTCCCTCCGTCGCGCTGCTGGCCGCCGGCACCGTCGTGATGGCAGGGTCCGCCGCCGCGGGGCTCGCCCTGGTGGTGCGCCGCCGCCGACGGTGATCGCCCGCGTCGGACCAGCCGCTCGACGACCCAGTCGACACAGCCTCCCGGCTGGTCGCGGCGGGTCCCGGCACGGCCGCCGTAGGCTCCGGGGCGTGGACCCCGATCTGCTGGCGCGGCTGCGACGGGAGTACGGCGAGGCCGGCCTGACGGAGGCGGCGGCGGGCGACGAGCCGTATCCGCTGCTGGACCGCTGGTTCGCCGACGCGGTGGCGGCCGGGATCACCGAGCCCAACGCGATGGCGCTGGCGACGGTCGGCGCGGACGGCCGTCCCTCGGTGCGCGTGGTGCTGTGCAAGGCACTGGACGAGCGCGGGCCGGTGTTCTACACCGGCTACGGCTCCCGCAAGAGCCGTGACCTCGCCGTGGAGCCGTGGTGCGCCCTGGTCCTGCTGTGGCACGACATCGGACGCCAGGTGCGGATCGAGGGCCCGGCGGAAAGAGTGTCCGCGGCGGAGTCCGATGCCTACTTCGCGACCCGCCCGCGGGCCTCGCGCCTCGGCGCCTGGGCATCGCCGCAGTCCACCGTGGTCCCGGACCGCGCCGACCTGGAGCGGCGCCTGGCCGAGACCGAGCAGCGCTTCGCCTCGCGCGTCGGTGGGCTTGGCAAGGGGCGCGACCAGGGGAACGACAAGCAGACCGACAAGGGGGCGGACGAAGGGCCCGGTGAAGGGGACGGCGAGGTCGACGTGCCCCGTCCGGAAGCCTGGGGCGGCTGGCGGGTCGGGCTGCGCACCGTGGAGTTCTGGCAGGGCCGGCACAGTCGCATGCACGACCGGCTGCGCTTCACCCGCCACGGCGACGGGTGGCGGCGGGAGCGGCTGGGGCCGTAGCCCGGCCGGTGCAGGAGCAGGACGCGAGTCCGGGCGTCCGGACAGACGACGGCCCGCAGGGTTACGGCTCGGGTGAGCCGCGCACCGAGCGGACGTGGCTCGGTCCCTGCGGGCCGGGTGGCTGCCTGGGATTCACCGACCGCCTGGCGCCGAGTCTCGACGCGGTGCAGGTGGTCGCGGCCGACTGGTCCAATGTCCAGTCCGAGGCCGCGGCCTGCGGCGGATCCCCGGCGGCGGCTAGCGGGCAGCCACCTCGCTCGTCCGTCTGTCACTCATTGATCGGACCACCTCCTTTCCGCGTACCGATGAAGATACGTCGGCGCACCCGGGCCGACAACCGGCTTTCGGGGCTGGTCGTCTCGGCCCGGTTGGCCTGCGTCCGGCTGTGCCGTCCGGGTGTGCCGTCCGGGTGTGCCGTGACGACTAGTGCCCGGTGGCTACCCAGGCGGCGGAGTCGGGCTGCACGGCACCATCGACCACAGCGTCCCCGGAGCTGGCCAGCAGCACCCTGGCGTCGGCCAGGCCCACGGCCGCGAGGTCGGTCGGGCGGGACCCGCACGCGACCACACAGGCCAGCCCCGGCCCGTCCCGCCCGGACCGGTGCACCACGAAGGTTCCGTCGGGAACGTCGGTCGGCAGCGACACCTGCTCGTCGAGTCCGGGAAACAGCCCGTGCCGCAGCGACAGCGCCGCTCGTACCAGCTCGAGGGTGGAGCCCTCGTGGCCCTGCTGCGCCTCGACGGCCAGCTCACCCCAGTCGGCGGGCTGCGGCAGCCACGGCGGGGCTGCGCCGGCGGGGGAGAACCCGTAGGCGCTGAAGTCGGGGCCGTCGCGGTCCACCTGCCACGGGAGCGGCACCCGGCAGCCGTCCCGACCGGTGCCGCCACCGCGCAGCCACATCGGGTCCTCGCGGGCCTCCGGTGGCACGGGGGTCTGCGGCAGGCCCAGCTCCTCGCCCTGGTACAGGTACGCCGATCCCGGCAGCACGAGCATGGCCAGCAGCGCCGCCCGGGCACGGGCGAGCCCGAGCTCGGCATCCACCGCGTCCGGGTCCTCGTTTCCGGCGCTGCTGTCGCCTCCTCCCGCGCCCAGCCTGGTCACCGTGCGCACGACGTCGTGGTTGGACAGCACCCAGGTCGGGGTGGCGCCGACGGAGTCCGTTGCCGCCAGCGTCTCCTCGAGCACCGCACGCAGGGCGTCGGCGGTCCAGTCCGCCTCCAGCCAGTGGAAGTTGAATGTCTGCTGCAGCTCGTCGGGCCGGATGTAGCGCGCCATCGCCTCGGCGTTGGCCACCCACGCCTCCCCGATGGCCATCCGGTCGCCGGGGTACTCCGACAGCACCCGGCGCCAGCGCCGGTAGACCTCGTGCACGCCCGGCTGGTCGTCGTACGGGCGGACGCGCTCGGAGAGCGGCTCGTGCACCTCCCCGAGCTGGCGGGCGAGCTGGTCGTCGGTCAGGTCCGGCAGGTCCTCCGACTTCACCAGGCCATGGGCGACGTCGATCCGGAACCCGTCGACGCCACGGTCCAGCCAGAAGCGCAGCACGCGGTCGAACTCTGCCGCGACCTCGGGGTTGGTCCAGTCGAAGTCCGGCTGGCCACGCTCGAACAGGTGCAGGTACCACTCCCCGTCCGGCAACCGGGTCCACGCCGGACCGCCGAACTGCGAGACCCAGTTGTTGGGTGGACGACTGCCGTCGGGCCCGGCGCCGTTGCGGAAGATGTAGCGCGCCCGCTCGGGGCTTCCCGGCGGCGATGCGAGCGCTGCCTGGAACCACGGGTGCTGGTCCGACGAGTGGTTCGGGACGATGTCGACGATCAGCCTCATGCCGAGGTCATGGGTGCGCGCGCACAGGGCGTCGAAGTCGTCCAGCGTGCCGAACAACGGGTCGACGTCGCAGTAGTCGGCCACGTCGTAGCCATGATCGGCCTGAGGTGAGCGGTAGAACGGCGTCAGCCAGACCGCGTCCACTCCGAGCTCGGCAAGGTACGGCAGCCTCGAGGTGATGCCGGGCAGATCGCCGATGCCGTCGCCGTCGGAGTCGGCGAAGCTGCGGACATAGATCTGGTAGCAGACGGCGTGCCGCCACCAGGGTTCATGCGACATGGGGAAGCGCTCCAGACGGGGTGTCGGGGTGGGGGGAGACGGATGCTCGGCGGAACCCAGGACGGTGTCGTCAGGCGAACGCTCGCGGGTCGACCTGGATCCAGGTGTGCACGGCGCTGCCGATCTCACTGCCGATCCGGGGGCCGACGGTGTCGTACACGGTAGTGGCCGTGACCGACTTGCGTGCGGTCGCATCCAGGAGAGCGCCGACCACGACCAGCCGCTCGCCCGGCCGCGGCTGACGCCGGGCGACGGCGGTGATGCGGCCGAGCACCATGGGGCGTCCCTGCAGGTCGTTGGTCCACCCGCCCGGGCAGTCGAGCGCCGCCCACAGGTGGGGCGGCTCGACGTGGGCGGGGTGCGGGACCCAGGTGCACGCGGTCCGGCCCGGCTCGACCGGCCCGGGGCGCAGCCGCAGGCCGTCGCCCTCGGCACGCTCGGTGCCGCAGACGAAGCACTCCGGGAACGGATGGGCGGCCAGCCCGGCGTAGTCGGCCTCGGCCGCCTGCGCCTCGGCGACCGCCACCGGTGACACCGGCTCGGGGACGGCTTCGGCCGTCGCAGCCTCGGCGACCACCTCGGAGTCGTCGAGCAGCAGGGCTCGCTCGTCGACGGCCCGCACCTCCAGCGGTCGGGCCAGCGGCGGCGGGCGCCGAAGAGTCACGGTGACCGGCCCGTCCCCGGGCAGGTACGCAGCCAGCACCCCCGCGGTCCAGCCGCCGTTGCCCGAGCTGGTCGGCCCGCGGTGCACCGGGTCGATGACGACGCTGGTCATCGGGCGCTCATGCCGGCACCAGTGCGGCTGCCGCGACGCCGAGATCGGCCACCAGGCCCGCCAGCGCGGCGTCGCGGTCGTCGGCACGCAGCACCGACGAGGGATGCACGGTGCCCATCATCCAGCCGGACTGGACGAGGGTGGCGTCGTCGCTGCGCGCCGTCCGTGGGTAGAGGATGCCCCGTTGCCGGGTGACCCGGAACGACGGTCCGAGCAGGGTCCGGGCGGCGGTGGCGCCGAGGCAGACGACGACCTCGGGGTCGACCACGGCCAGCTCGGCGACGAGCCAGGGTCGGCACGCGGTCAGGTGGGCCAGGTCCGGCGTCTGGTGCAGCCGCCGCTGCGGGGTGCGGGTGAAGCGGAAGTGCTTGACGGCGTTGGTCACGTACGCGTCCGCGCGGTCTATGCCCGCCTGCTCGAGCGCGTGGTCGAGCAGCCGACCGGCCGGGCCGACGAACGGCGCGCCCTGACGGTCCTCGGCGTCCCCCGGCTGCTCACCCACGAAGGCCAGCCGGGCCAGCGGCGAGCCGGACGAGAAGACGGTCTGGGTCGCGGGCCCGTGCAGCTCGCACCCTGCGCACCCGGCAGCCGCCGCGCGCAGCTGCTCCAGCCCGGCACCGTCCGGCACCCAGCCCTGGGCACCCGGTCGCTCCGGAGCCTCGGGCGGGTGGCTGGCCACCCGGCGACGCTAACAGCCCGTCCCGCTCGCCGGCTCACCTCGCCGGCTCACCTCGCCGGCCCACCTCGCCGGCCCACCTCGCTCGCCCACGTCGCCGGCTCACCTCGCGGGCGGGGTCAGCGCGCGCGCCGCCTCGTAGCGGCGCAGCGCCTCGACCCGCTCGGTCTTGTGGTCCACGATCGGCCGGGGATACCCGTTCGGTGGGCCGCCCGGCAGGAGCCAGGGCTCGTGCACCGCTGCACCGGTGACGTCGCGGAGCTCCTCGACGTAGCGCCGCACGTAGGCGCCGTCGGGGTCGAACTTCCGTCCCTGCGTCACCGGGTTGAAGACACGGAAGTACGGCACCGGGTCGGTGCCGGAGCCCGCGACCCACTGCCAGCCGTGGTTGTTGGACGCCAGGTCGCCGTCGACCAACCAGTGCAGGAAGTGCCGGGCCCCGTGCTGCCACTCCACGTGCAGGTCCTTGACCAGGAAGCTGGC
>JAQSWV010000072.1 GCA_029266455.1 Nocardioidaceae bacterium | reverse complement strand
GCCCACGGCGGCAACCGCACCGGCCGCATCTTCACCGGCGACCGCTCCGGCGACTGGCTGTTCGCCAGCCTCCACCGCACCGGCTTCGCCAACCAGCCGGTCTCGGTGTCCCGCGACGACGGCCTGGCCCTGACCGACTGCTACATCACCGCCCCGGTCAAGTGCGCCCCGCCCGACAACAAGCCGCTCCCCATCGAGCGCGACACCTGCGCCCCCTGGCTGACCGCCGAGCTCGCCCTGCTCGACGTCCGCGTGGTCGTCGCCCTCGGCGCCTTCGCCTGGGACCAGGCCCTCCGCCACCTCGGCCCGATCCGCCCCAAGCCCCGCTTCGGCCACGCCGCCGAAGCCCCCCTCCCGAACGGCCGGGTCCTGCTCGGCTCCTACCACGTCAGCCAGCAGAACACGAGCACGCGGCGCCTGACCGAGGACATGCTGGACGCGGTGTTCTGGCGGGCGCGGGAGCTTCTTGGAGGCGTCCGCAACAGGGTCTGAAGCGAGACCCTGTTGCGCCGGTCCGTCAGTCGGTTCGTAGATCTCCCAGAAGGATGTCCGTCTGCTGCTCCTCGTAGACCGCGACCCTTGTCCGACGCATCTCAGTGGCCAGCTGGGGGTCGAGGAGGCCGTCGGGGATCTGGCCGGTGAGGCGGACGTGTTGGCGATCTGCCTGGGCAATAATGGCCTGCCGGTAGGTGTCGGCCGTATAGCGCCATGGGATCGCTGACACGTGTTTGGCCAGGAGGTTCGTGATCCGCACGCCAGCGGCGTCGAAGTCGGCGGACACGCGCACGAACGCACCCGTCCGGCGGGTCCCGGCCAGCAGGCGCAACACGGCGGTGGTGGGGATTCCGTCGGTGCACACCAACGGGGACGAGCGCCCGCCAAGTCGTGCGGCCGCGGCCTCGACCACCGACGGGTTCTCGCATACTGACAGCGGCTGGCTGGTCGGCCTGATGCTCGGCGGGGTGCCCTGCAGCATCCGAAGCGTCAGCCGCAGCGGCTCGCCGGCGTCGGCCGCGTGGTTGAGCAGTCGATCGACATGGCCGGTGCCGTCAGCGCGCAGCCCCAGGACGAGCACATCGGTGGACAGGCTGTCGAGGTAGATCCCGACGGTCGCGAGTACAGCCCGCTGGGTAACCAACGACGGCGGGATCTGCATTGGCTCGCCGGTCAGGTGCAACGCCGCCAGGAGCACGAGCGTGCGGAGCTGACGGCCCCGATCGAGCGCGTGCGGGTCGCCGGTGGCCCGCTCGGCCAGCCGCGCCAGCGCGATCCCGTCGGCGGGCAGCAGGGCCGCGACCGCTAGCGCCTCGGTGACGAGCTGGTCGGCCGCCATTCCGGCCGCAGCGGCCAGCCGGGTTCCGGTGCCGGAGACCCGCAGGTGGTGGATCCAACCGGCGAGCCTGGGGTCGGCGGCTTGCTCGAGCTCGTCCCACATCCGCTCGCGGGCCTGGCGGGCGGCCCGCCGCTGGGCAGGGCGGTTGACGATCGGACCGCAGAGCAGCTCGGCGACTTGGCGCGCGGTCATGGCCGCGTCCGAGTCGAGCAGGCGCCGGTCGAGTTGGTCGATGCGGACGGTCACGGTGGGGCCGGGCAGCCGGCTCCTGCCGAGCAGGCCGGCCAGCGCGTCCCGCTGCGGTCTCGTCAGCTTGGTGAAGGTGATGGCGTGGACCGGAACGTCGGCTGCTTGCCTGGCGTAGCGGTCGTGGACCGCTTCCCACACGAACTGCAGCTGCGGCGCGGTCAATGCCGACGGCACGGTCACGAGGCCATTTCCTGCCGGCTGGTGCCATCCCAGATGAACCACTCGGTGTCGACCACGTGGGCGTCGGCGTCACGGATGATCTCGTAGATGGACAGACCTGGGAGCTCAGGGAAGCACATCCACTCGCGCCAGCTCGTCATGAACAGGTCAAAGTCCCACTCGACGGTCAGGTCCAGCAGCTTGGCGGTGGTGGGCCCGTCGATGCCAGCGAATGCCTCGTCGAGAACGACCAGACGGGGAGCCGTCGGTCTCGACGATGCATAGAATGCAGCCGCAGCGGCGAACAGCGGCAGATGCAGCGTGGCCGCCTTCGACCCGCCCGACCCCTTGCCGTGGATCCTGCGGGTCAGTGGCGTCCACCGTTCCTGGGGGGAGCGCCGCTGCATGACCGTGAAGCGGTGCCATAGCCGGTAGTCGAGCAGGTCAATCAACCGGTCACGCACGGTCGCTTCGCGGGTGTCGGTGCGTGCCTGCTCGAGCCGTTCCTTGAGGAACTGGCGCAGCGCCTCGTCCTTCTTGCGATTGACTCCTGGGGTGGTGAGCAGCAGCTCGACTGCCTCGGAGGTACCGACAGGGGCGTCCTCGTCGATGCGCCAGTCGAGATTGACGGTCTGTCCGGACGGGGTGGTGCGGGTCTCAAGATCGGCGTTGATCCGGTCCACCAGCCGGCGAGCCTCGAGCAGGGTGCGGCGGACGTTGTCACGAATCTCGCCGGACAGGAACTCGTCGATGATGCGGACGTCCTCCTCGCTGATGCGGCGCTCGCGGGCGCGCACATCAGCCTGGAGCAGCTCTGCCAGCTCGAACAGGGACCGTTCCTGGGCGTCGTAGACCACCGAGTAGATGGCGACGTCGTGCTCGGTGCGCGGGACCACCTGCAGCTCGGGCGGCAGCGCGACGGTCAGCTCCTGGAACGCCCGGGTGAGGTTGGTCGCGGCGCGGTTGCGGGCTGCATCGTCGTAGGCGACCTTCTCCAGCGCATCGGCGATCCGGCGGGCAACCAACAGAGCGGCCGTCTCCGACCAGTCGACGACTGGAGTATCGGGCCAGTCACGTACCTCGGCGGCGTGACGGACGACACCGGCGGTGGCCAGCCGTTTGAATGCGTCGACGGCGGTGCTGCGCTGCGTTCGAGCCCGCTCGTGCTCGCCGTGGCGGCTGGATGCGGCGCTGTCGGCACGAGCGACGGCCTCGACCAGCCCGTCCCAGCGCCCCTCCAGTTCCTCAAGCTGCCCCCGGACCGCCTCGAGATGCCCCTCGGCCGCCTCCAGGCGGCCAAGTACCTCCTGGCCCGTGGGATCGTCGACGATCTGCTGCATGGTCGCCACGCGCTCCTCGGCCGATGCCAGCGCGGCGCGGCGTTCGTCCGCCTCCACCTCGCTGCCCTCACAGCGGCTTTCGGCCCGGACGACGAGCTGGTCGGCGAGCTCCAGTCGTTCGCGCGCCTCGAGCAGCCTTCGTTCCTCATAGATCCATGCGGTCGCGGCTCGCTCGTAGCTCCCCACCAGGCGGGCGAGATCTCCGAGCCTGCCGGCCCATAAGGTCAGCCCGACGGTCGCAGCGATCCGGTCACGGGTGTACGCACGGGCGGTCACCTGTTCCCGCAATGCGTTCAGCCGCGTCTCGGCGTCGACGGCCTGTCCCTCCAGGCGGCGGGCGTGGCGGTCGGCCTCGGCCGCGGTGGCGCGGGCATCGGTCACCGGCCGGAGCGGCGGGAAGCGCCGAAGGTCCGAGTCGACCGTTCGCAGACGCGCACGGAGGCGGTCGCGCCTGGCGATGAGGTCGGTCACGAGCGCGTCGGCGTCCTTGATGAGCTCGGCGAGCTCGGCCAGGCGCCGCTGCCGGTTGCGCTCCCGGATGCTGCGGCCGAGGTATTGTGCATACGGCTTGCTGCTCTGCCCGTTCAGCCTGCCGACGCGGAACCGGCCGTCGACGTCGACCCAGGTGTCACGGTCGCTTGGGCCGAGGCCGATGCTGGCCAGGACGCTGCGCGCGACCGGCTCGCGGACGGCCTCGGCGGCGGCAGGCTCGATCACTGCCAGCAGTGACCCAGCCGGTTCGGGGTTGGGCTGGGGCCGAAGCTGAACGTCGTGGCTGGGATGCTCCACGGTTCCGTCGGGGTGTACCCACGCGTCGAGTAGCTGGGCAGCCTCAAGGGCCGCCTCGACCGCGGCCTGCTGCTGGCCGGTCAGATTGCCTCCGCGGAAGGTGCCGAGCAGGTACAGGGGCGCCCCCGAACGGTCAGGGCGTCGCTGCCGCCAGGGTGGCGCCGGCGGCTGCGGGTACTCCTCGCGCTCCAGCTGCTCCCGTTCGCCGTCGAGCCGGTCGCGGTCCTCGGTGGCGTGCCGGAGTAGGGCACCGACGTCGGCGAGCTGTTCGTCGAGGGCGGCACGGTGGGTGCTGGCGGCGTCGTCCACCAGCTCACGGACCCGGTCGACTTGGACGACGTCGAGCTCGTCGCGAAGGTCCGCGTCGAGCGGCAGCTCGTCCAATTGCTCGGTCCACGTCCGGACCGCCTCTCGGAGCTCGGCGGTGGCGGTGGTGACGGCTGCGTCGGCCCGGACGGCCTCGGTGCGGGCTTCGGCGGCCTGCTCGGCGAGCGTGTCGCGGCGTTGCTGGGCGTTCCCGGCCTGCCGGATGCCCTCGGCGAGGGCCTCGTCGTAGGGGCTCAGTTCACCGATGCGGTCACGCAGGCCTGCAACCGCCGTCTGGATCACTGCTTCGGCGCCGTCGAGGTCGCCGGCACCCACAAGTGCGCCGGCCTGCCGCTGGTCGTCGTGTAGCGCGGCTGGTCGGGCCGCCGCGCTCGCGTCCTCACTGGTGCCGGCGACTTGTCGGGCGCGTTCTCTAACCGCCGTGTCCAGCCGGTCGCGGCCCGTGACGGCATCGGCCAGCTCCTTCTGCTCCCTGCCGAGCCGCGCCTCCACCTGGGCCTGGTCCTTGGCCGCCTCGACGGCCCGCCGTTTGGCGTCGTCGAGGTCCTTGGTGGCCCGGTAGGCGTCGCTGTCCTTGATGGTCTCAACGCGGGCGCGCAGCCGGCCTTCCTCCACGCGCAGATCACGACGCCGGGTGGAGGCGGCCTGCATGGCATGCTTGGCTGCCTGCAGTGTTGCCTGAGTGCCCTTCAGGGCGCGGGCGGTTTCGTCGACCCGGGTGGTGGCACCGCGCACCACGGCCGTCCGCTCAGCCACGACGGTCTGCAGGTAGCGCCGATAGGTGATGTTGAAGCCGGCGACGGTCCTGCGGGTCTCGCGCAGCGCCTCCAGCGCGGCGCGGTGCTCCTCGAGCCGGTCGACGCCTTCGGCGACCTTGGTGATGAGGTTGACATCCAGCGATGGCAGGCTCGTGGTGAGCATGCGGGAGAGGTCGGATGCCTTGAGCTGCTTGGCAAGCTGGGGGCGGCGCAGCTCGATCAGGAGGGTCAGGAGGTTGTCGAACTGAGCCATCTCCTCGAACCCGAACAGCGCCCGGTTCACGGCCGCGCGGTACCGGTTCACCGCCGCGCGGTGGTCGCCGTGGCCACCGAACACTTCCCCCTGCGGGCCCAGCACCTCGTCCAGCTCTCGCTGGCTGCGCGGCCGGCCGTCAACGAACAGGTGAAGATCGAGGTCGGGGCGCAGGCCGGTGAGGAAGAACCAGGAAGTGAACCCGGAGGCGTTGCGGGAGGCCCGCACCCCGTAGCCTGCCGTCTGATACTGGGGCTGGCCCTGCTCGGTGAGACGGCCGAACTCGGCCCAGACGTAGCCGGCGACGACGGTGGCGTCCTCGTCGGTGTGCGGGCCGATGAGGTTCTCTCGCATGGTGCGGGCCTGCTCCCCGAACGGGTCGAGCCGTTCGGCGCGCAGGATCGCGTCGAGCACGGCGGGGAGGCTCACCTCCACCGCCTTGGTCTTCCCGGACTCGTTCTGCCCACGCAGCAGCAGCCGTCCGTCGCGGGCGACGAACCTGGTGGTGATGTCGTACTCCCAGATGTTCTGGATGCCGATCCGCAGCAGGGTGTATCGCGGCCGCGTCGGGGTGGGCAGCCGGTCGGGGTCGGGCTGGGCGCGGAACAGCGGCTGGATGCTCGGGCTCACGGGTGCGACTCCTGAGTGGTGGGGCCGGCGACCCCGAAGCGGGCGACGGCGGGGGCCGGGACCGCGGCATGGTCCAGGCGGTGGACGAGCCGGAACCGAGCCAGGTAGTCCAGCGCTCGCCCCGTGAGCTGGGCGGGCCCGTCCTCGTCCAGGACCCATTGGGCCCAGCCACAGCGGGCTGCGTAGTCGCCGATCAGGACGCGGACGTGGGCGACGAGCTCTGAACTCGGTACGGGCTCGGGGGCGGCAGCATCCCGGCCTTCCTCCGGGCCGCGGGCGGCTCGGTGGCGGTCGACCAGGTATTCGGCGAGCAGCAGGGCGCAATGCGCGACGGTCGATCCTGCGGCCGGGAAGCGGTCGTCGGTCATTGGCTCGGCGATGGACCGGTCAATTGCGGTGAACCCTTCGGCGCGGCGTTCCAGGGTCAGCCCGAGCTCTGCGGCAAGGCGGTTGGCGACCTGCCAGCGTGGCCCGAGCCAGTCGCGCTCGGCGGCGTCGAGGTCGTCGTGGTACACGAGCGGGTCGTCGGCCAGCCGCCGCAGTACCCGATGGCCCGCGCGGGCGATGTCCCCGGCCGCGCCGGCTGGGTAGACCTCATGCAGCACGTCGGTGGGATCGGCGACCAACGCAGGGCTGGTGGGGCATGACAGGAGGTGGGCGAGCAGGCGGTCGTTGACGTCGAGGAGCGCGTCAGCGGTCGGATCGGTGGCGTAGTCGTCGAGGTTGCCGTCACGGACGGCGATGATCCGGTTGGCGGCCAGCCACTTGATCGCACCTGCGAACGCGACCCGGTCGCTGTGGCTGTTGGACGGGTCGAAGGTGGGGATGGGGTCTTCGGCCGCGGACAGCTCGGCGACGTTCTCGGACAGGACCGACAAGGTGGTCTGGCGCGGTTGCTCGTCAAGGGCCGCGCAGGCGAGGAACAGCAACGTGTACTTGCGAGGCGTCAGCGGGGTGTCGTTCAGCCTGGCCGGCCGCGTCGGGTCCGGTCGGGCCGCGACCTTGTGCAGCCGGGCGAATCCCCCGGCCGAATCGACCACCAACCGCCAGCCGAGGTTGACGGCGAACCAGCGCGCCAGGTCGGCTCCGTAGCGCAGCACCGCCGGCCAGAGCTCCGGCTCGTTGGCTCGGTGCAGCAGTGGATCGGCGAGCAGCCGCCGACGGATGCGGATGAGCGCCTGGGTACGGTCGGCGGCGAGCGTGTCGGTGAGGCTCACACGACACCTCCGCCGACTCGCTCGTTGCCGCTGATGGCGATTTGGATGTCCACGAGATAGTCAGGGCCGGTGAAGGTCCCATCGACGATCTGAAGTTTGGCGGGTTCCGACTCGGGCTCGGGGTCGCTGAGAACGATCTGGACCCCGGACGCGCCGGAGACCGCGCTGCGAACCCCACCAACACGGCGGGCGGACAACGCGTCGGACAGCAGGTCGAGCAGCAGGTCAAATTCGTGCCGGTCCAGGCGGGAGAAGTCCGACAGACGAGCAGGGCCGTTGGTGAGCAGCCTGGCCAGAGCCGCACGGGCCTGCTCGCGTTCGCGTCGCCTGCGGTGCCTGAGCAACTGCCTCGTCGCGTGCGTGTCGCGCGCCTTGGATGCGCGGCCAGTGCTGTTAGACCGGTTCTGCCGTCGGATGGTCACCGGAACGTCGATGGGAACGGCGTCCCACCAGGATGCCGACCTGCTGGTGACCTCCGGGTCGTCCTCGGGAATGGACAGATGCCGTGCCGGGTGCAGCCCGGTGAGCGCGACCCACAGCCGATGCGCTGCGCCGGCGTCCTGCTCCGCCATCCACCGGGCAGCCTGGAGGAACGCGGCGGCCCGGGTTGGTGCGCCGGTCCGGGCGGCGTTGAGTCGGCTCAGGCTGCGGGTCAGTGCCGTAACGGCGTCGAGCGCGACGGCCCGCAGCCGGTCGACGGTGGGTGGCCGGGTGCCTGCTCGCACATACCAGCGGAGCAGCCCCTGCCAGTGGGTATGCTGCCGAGCTCGCCATTCGGCGGCCGGGTCGCCGGTCTCGTCGGGCGGTGGGATGTCGTCGGCGGTCGCGCCATGGTCGACCAAGGCGCTGATCCGCGCCCCGTCGAGGGTGCGGAGTAGCTCGTCGATCTCGGGGCTGAGCAGGGTGAGCTGACTGACGAAGCGACTCAGGTACAGCTTGATGGCCTCTTTGCGAAGGCCGAACTCCTCCTCGTCAAGCCCGCCAGCGCCAAGTACATGCCGATCGGTGATACGGCCGATGTACCGCTGCGCCTCCCCGGTGAACCGCTCCTGGGCGGTGAAGAGGCCGTCGAGCATTGCGTAGGTGTCGTTCGCGCTCAGGTCGCCTTCGATCAGGGCACGTAGGCTGTCTCGGATGGTGACCAGCATGGTGACCTGCAGCGATCCGGATAGACCCAGGCCCGACTCGATGTCCTCGATCGCTTGGTGGGCGATCTTGCCCCCGGGGGTGAGCGACCACAGGAAGCGGCGGCGGTCGAGATCCTCCAGACTGATGGCCCGCTCGTCCTGTCGGCGATTGAGGTTTCCGTGCTGATGGAGCTCGTCGAGGCGAACCCGCAGGCTGGCCTCGCCGTCGACCTCGGCCTCATACGGGCTGGCCCGCAGCGCCTGCAGCACTTCAGGTTCGGCCAGCTCAAGGGTGAAGGTGTCACGCTCGGCGTCGGCAAACACGTGGACGATCGCTCGGTAGGTGGGCGTGAGCGGCTGGGTCGCGTACCAGAGCACGTCGACCTCGGGTAGGGTCCGTTTACGCATCGTGCGCCATGGGCGTCTGGCCTCTATCTCGTACAGGGAGTCAGCTCGTCTGATAGCAGACCGGTGTGACAGGCTAGGGCCGCCTGCACGGCTCAAGGTTCTATCAAGATGCGGAGCCTGCGCTCACGATCTTCGGCCTGATGCTGTTGTAGACCGATCACCACCTGGTCGCCGCGCTCCAGGTGCATGCTGATCTGCGGGTTGGCGGCAAGGTTGTGCCTGGCCAGCGAGCCGGTGCTGAACCAGAAGCCGTCGGGCAGCCACACTCCCCGCATGGGTCGGCATGCGGACGACCGTCGGGGCGGGTGGTGGCGATTCAGTAGTTGCGCGGCCAGCAGTCGCTGCTCGGCCCAGGACCACGGTAGGAGCTCGCCGGGCGGCGCTGGGGCACCGAACAGCACCGGCGGCGCGGCGGTTAAGGTAGCCAGGGCGTCCATGGTTGCACCCCCGACACGACAGTGCTTGAGCATCCGCTCGTGCCACTACCCTCGTATCGCCGCACAGGACATCTCACTGCACTCTGGCGTCCACAACCTGCCAGCGGCGGGAGATTCCGTCCGGCTCAGGAGGTACGATCCTCCTTGCCAGCACGCCGACCGGGAGCAGACATGAGCGAACCCGCACGCGATGAGACCCGCGATCGGATCGACGACCTCCTCGACGGACGCCTTGCCGCGCTGCGACCTGAGGCCGATCGGCTGCGGGCCGCGTTGCTGCGCGGCGAGTCTCCCGAGTCCCTCGGGCTCACTGAGGACGGTCTCACCCGAGTGCTGGAGGAGCGCGGCCTCGTATAGTGGGCCGCTTCCAGGTCTTCGAAACCCCGCTCGCCCTTGCCCGGTACAAGCAGGCGTCGACCGACCTGCTCGCCATGCTCGATCGGGTCGTCTATCCGGCGCTCCGTGAGGACCCGGCCAACGAGTCTGGCAAGTATCCAATCCGATTCCGCCCGGGCGGGTTCACGTTCGAGATCGAGACTCCGGGCGGCGGCTTGCACTACCTGGTGTATCAGGCGATCGAGGAACTCGGTCGTGTACTCGTGCTCGACCTCGTCACCTTCCGGGAACCGTAGGCGCCGGCTTCGGCGTAGAAACGTTCAAGTGTGGCAGCAGAACACGAGCACCCGGCGCCTCACCGAGGCGATGCTGGACGGAGTGTTCGGGCGGGCCCGGGAGCTACTCGGCTGAGGCGCCAGACGGCGGCGTCTTGCGGATCGCCTCCCCCACGCGGACCGTTCCCGTGGCCACCACCTTGGCGTTGACGCCACGCAGGCGAAGCGCGCAGCCGACCGGCGAGCAGCGGATCTCGTGGAGCCCGCCCTCCAGCTCTGTGGCCGTCGGAGGCTCTATGCATTGGGGTGCTCGGCAGAGCAACCACCCGCAGGCCGTTTGCGGTTTCACTTGCGCCGGCGCGCCCACCCTTCCAGAACCTGTGCGAGCTTGCCCAGCTCCAGATGCCCGGCGGCCACCGCCACCACCAGGTCGACTGCCTCGTCGACCGAGGGCGGGTCCAGGTCGAAGCCGTTCAGGTCGTAGAAGACTGTGGCCGCCGCCCAGCCAAGCCGCTTGTTTCCGTCCACCAGCGCGTGATGCCGGACCACGGCGTCCAGCAGCGCCGCCGCCTTGCCGTGGATCGTCGGATACGCATCCTGCCCGAAGGCGCTGGCCTTTGGCCGATGGGCCGCCGAGTCGAGGAGCCCGACGTCCCTGATCTCCGGGCCATCGAGGATCACATCCGCGATGCTCAGCAGGTCCTCGACCGTAAGGTGCTCCATCCGGCCTCAGGCGTCGCTGAGCCGGTCGAGGATCTCGCGGTGCTCCGTGGCCACGCGACGGGCGGCCCGCCGCACCCGGTCGCTGTGCTCCTGGCGCGCGATGCGCTCCTGGATGGCGAGGCGCACCACCTCGTGCATAGACCGCCCCTCGCGCTCGGCCTGCCGGCGCAGGAGGGCGGTCTCCTCGTCACTAAGCCGCAGGGTCATCGCCATGCCAGAAATGATACCGCCGTGCTACCACGCTTGACCCCGCTGCGGGGCGCAGGCGACAACTGCCGGCATGAGCCAACCAGGTGACGACCCCTACCCGCCCGTCGTTCCGGCGCCCGGCAGGGACGCCCGGGCGCCGGGGGTGACGCGGGACATCTACGGGATGCCGGCGTTCGTGTCGTTCGCGGTGCGGGACATCGAGGCGGCGCGGGACTGGTACACGCGGGGGCTGGACTTCATCGACCTGTTCAGCGTGCCCGGCCCGACCGGGGTACCGCTGCTGGTCCACCTGCGGCGCTGGCGGTTCCAGGACATCCTGCTGCGCCCGGCCGACGGCGAGGTCGTCCCCGGCACCACCGTGACCCTGTCGATCGCGGCCGTGGTCGGCGAGCTCGACGCCCTGGCCGACCGCGCCCGCCGCCACGGCGGCGGTGAGGTCGAGGGCCCCGCCGACACCCCCTGGAACACCCGCGACCTCCGCACCCGCGACCCCGATGGCAATGTGGTCATCTTCACCGCCCCCCGCCCGCCCGAGGACACCGACCCCGCCTTCTCGGCCCGCATCCGCGACCTCGCCGACCATCAGCTCGGCTGATCCCGGCGCCGCGCCCGGCACTTCGAGCCGCTGACCGCGTTCGGCCTGCGGCTGCTCTAGCCGTTCCTCTTGCCCCTCGCCCGCCGGGCGCCTCGCTTGACGCATTCCCATATAGGAATATGATGTTCGCCATGGCGCGAGCGGCGACCACGACCGATGCGTTCAACGCGGTGGCGGAGCCACGGCGGCGGCAGATCCTGGATGTGCTGGCCGGGGGGGAGCGGCCGGTGAGCGAGCTGGTCGAGGCGCTGGGGCTGGCGCAGCCGCAGGTTTCGAAGCATCTGCGGGTGCTTCGGGAGGTGGGGGCGGTCGAGGTGCGGGACGAGGGGAGGCGGCGGCTGTACCGGCTGAACGGGGAGGCGCTCAAGCCGATCCATGACTGGGTGAGCGGGTTCGAGCGGACCTGGACGGAGCGGTTCGGGCTGCTGGACGGCGTGTTGGAGGACCTCGAGCGGCAGGAGAGAGGAGCGGGTGGCGATGACGGATAAGGCGACGGTGACGCTCCCCAGCGACACCGAGATCCTGATCACGCGGGAGTTCGACGCGCCCCGGCGGCTGGTGTACCGGGCCTGGACCACGCCCGAGCTGGTGCGGCGGTGGTGGAGCGGGCACCGGGGCGAGATGACGGTGGCCGAGATCGACCTGCGGGTCGGGGGGCGGTGGCGCTATGTGATGGTGGCCAACGGCGGGTTCGAGGTCGCCTTCCACGGCGAGTACCGGGAGATCGTGCCCGACGAGCGGCTGGTGCACACCGAGGTCTTCGAGATGCCGGGGGCACCCGAGGGGGAGCCGGCCATCAACGAGGTGACCTTCAGCGAGGCGGACGGGCGCACCACCCTCTCGCTGCTGGTGCGGACGCCCAACCGGCAGGTCCGCGACGCCATCATCGACTC